>CANFEH010000007.1 GCA_947445855.1 Zetaproteobacteria bacterium | reverse complement strand
TCATATAACAAGGTTTCTTTCGAAGAATGATTTTAGCTCGAAAGATCTTTGGGCGTTGGTCAAGACTACAGTTCGGAGTATAGAAGATTCTGATGATGGTTTTTTCATGAAATAACTATACTAAAAAAACAAAGTGCGTAACATCAGTGCTTAATTTAAATGAGGTTTGTTAACCTCTCCGTATAAATGTCAAATATCTGTAGAGTAAGGTTAGAAGCGCTATGACTAGATATATTTTGTGGTTATTCACACTTTCTTCTTTTTCCATTTTTAGTCAAGGTCTAGAAAAAAGTGTGAGAGAAATCAGTCTTGAAGAAGCTAAAAAACTTGTTTTAGAGTCACGCAATGGTTTTGAAACGATGGAGAAAAGAATAGGTCTTGTTTCTCATAAGGTTAAAGACATTGATAAAACATTTAATCCCACCCTTTCTCTTAACAATGTTTATGGATATGACAATGGAGATAAAGGAAGTGGGTTTACTCCTATTGAAAGTGGACAGGGTTTTGATTCGAATGTAGAGTATTCTCAAATGTTTTCAACAGGAACAAAATTGAGAGCAGCTCTAGGACTTGGTTACAAGGATGCTCCTCTTTCATCTGGTATATCTGCTTCTCCTCTTGGAGCAGCTTACGCAAATTATGAGTCTAAAAGTGTTGTCTCAAAAATAGAATTAGAACTGTCCCAGTCCCTTCTAAAAAGCTGGACTATGTTAGCTCTTCAAAGAGAAATTATAGGTTCTGCAAAAATAACTCCTACTTTTAAAAAGAAAATTTTAGCTCAAGCTCTTCAATATGAGATTGAACTTCTTTTTGTCAATTATACTCATCTTGTGAGTCAAGTTGCTGAGATGAAAAAAACAAAACAAACTCTTACTGAAATTAAAAATATCACAAATAAGTTGATTAAAATTGGCCAGGCTGATGAGCTAGCTTTAGCTAAAGCGGACTATCAGCTTTTATCCCTTGATATTCGCTTGGATTCTCTTGATCTAGAAAAAAAACTCTTAGAAAAAACAATTCTCTTGAAATGTGATTTACCTTCTGAAGAGAGCTACTCGTTGAAACCAGTTTTATTTGAAAATAAATCTTCTTTTAAAGATTCTTCCGAGGCTTTAGAATTTGCTATAAAAAATCACTTAGACCTTCAGGAGAAAGAAGCTCTAAAAACACCTCTTCATAAGCAAATCTCTTTTTTGAAAGAAGACTACAAACCTGATATCAATGTATTTGTTCGCTATACAGGAAATGCTGAGAAAAAGGAATTTTCAGAATCCGTTTCTCATATGTTGCAGCAAAAAAATCCAAAAGTAGCTATAGGCTTAAATGTAACTTTTAAGTTAGGGGCTTCTAGCTATAATAATGAGTATGCTTCAAAACGACTTGAAATAGAAATTTTAGATTCAGAAAAGCAAGATCTTGCTAGATCCTTATCTCGCGAGTTGGAGCTAGATTTTTCTAAGTTAGAAAATATACAAAAGAAGAAAAAGTTGAATCAGTTAAAAACAGAATCTCTTAATAAGCAATTGATCCTTGAGAAAGAAAAATTCACTCAAGCTAGAGGTGGAAAAGCATCTGTTCTTCTTTATGATATTGATAAACAAGCGGTTGTCGCAGAAAATTTAGCTCTTGATAAAGACGCAGAAATTACTTTGAGCCATATTAAATTTCTTACACATTCTTATTAAGATTAGGTTGTAATGCTATGAAAATTATGAATTTTCTTTTAAAGAATTCCTTGTTTTTGAATTTATTCACTTTTTTTATTCTTGTTTATGGAACAATGACTGCTCTCAAGTTAAAACGAGAAGCGTTTCCTAATATTAATTTTGATATGGTGGTGATCCAAACCATTTATCCAGGAGCAGATCCTGAGAGTGTTGAAACTTATGTGACAAATTTAATTGAAGAAGAGCTTCTTAATATAGATGGGATTGATGATATCCAGTCTTATAGTCGTGAAAATGTGAGTGCTATCACCATCAAGCTTGATCCAAGTATTACAAGTGAAAAGAAAAGACGAGTCATTAAGGACATTGAAGATGGGGTAGATAGAATTAAAACGTTTCCAAAAGAGGTAACAGAAAGACCCTCTATCCTTGAAATAGATAGTGGTGTAATGCCTGTGATGGAACTGACACTATCTGGTGATATGGTTTATACAAAGCTGCATAAAATTGCTGAAGAGCTTTCTGAAAAAATATCTCGTTTAAATGATTCGATGAAGCCCTATGAGTATGGGCTGCTTGATAAAGAGTATCATATAGAGATAGATGCTAGGAAGTTAGAAAAACATCATATGAGCATGGATCAAGTCTCTTACGCTCTTGCTCGTGAGAATGTTGATCTCCCAGGAGGTGTTTTAAGGACAACTAAGGGAGACTTTCTTGTTCGTACAATTAATAAACTCTCAACGACAGATGATATTGAATCTATTGTTTTACGAAAAAACGACTCTGGTGAAAGTATTAAAATTTCTGATGTAGGTCGGGCTATTAAAACATTCAAAGATCAAGAGTTAGTATATAGAACTAATGGAAGCTCATCAATTACTCTCATTATCAGAAAAAGTGCAGAAGGAGACATCCTAAGCCTTGTTGATTCAGTAAAAGAACTTGTCGCTCAGTATAAGCAAGATAATAAGTTAGAAGAATTAGAAGTAGCCTATTTAAGCGATATGAGTTACTTCGTGCGCAACCGTCTTAGTGTTCTTGTAGGCAATGGTTTTGCTGGGATGATTTTAGTTCTTATTACACTGCTTTTGTTTCTTTCTAAAGGTATTGCTTTTGTCACTGTTCTTGGGCTGCCTGTAGCTTTTCTTGGAAGTTTAATTGTGATGTCCTTTCTTGGGATGACTATTAATCTTCTCACTATGTTTGCTCTTGTGCTTGTTCTTGGAATGCTTGTAGATGATTCCATTGTTGTAGCAGAAAATATATGGCAACATTACGAAGATGGTAAATCCCCTTGGGATGCTGTTGTCGACGGAACTAGAGAAGTTTTTTGGCCTGTTACATCAACGATTCTAACAACTATGGCTGCTTTTTCTCCACTCCTTATGGTTACAGGAATTTTTGGAAAATATATTAGCTCCATGCCAAAAGTTGTGATTATAAGTCTTGGCTTAAGTTTGCTTGAAGCTATGTTTATTTTACCTTCGCATGCCTATGATATATTGAAGTTAAATTCAAGAGGTCATAAAAAAAGAGGAACTGAGCCTAAAAAAACATCAGGTATGTTTGATAGAGCTATTCTGGTTTATGGACGAATTTTAGAAGTAACTTTGAGACTTCGTTATTTTTTTGCATTAGGAATTATGCTTGTCCTTGGAGGTTCTTTTTGGTTTGGATCTCGCTATATGCAGGTCATTCTCTTTCCTGAAGAAGGGATTGAAACTTTTTATATTAGAACAGCTCTTGATGAAAAAGTTAGCTTAAAAGAGACGTCAGAAAAGTTAAAAATTATAGAAGCAGAAATTGACAAGAATATAGAAAAACATGAACTTATTAGCTACATGACTTATGCTGGCTTGCAACAAGAGGACAACATCGACCCTTTTAGAGAACAGGCTAGTCACGTAGGGCAAATTGGAGTCTATCTTACTCCAGAAAAAGATCGAAAAAGATCTGCTAATGAAATTATAGAAACACTTAGATCAAAAATAACACGACTTGCAAAAGAAGCTGGTTTTGTCTCCATTGATTTTGCTAAAAAAAGAATGGGTCCACCTGTTGGAAAGCCAGTGGCTATTCAGATTTTAGGAAAAGATTTTAATCAAATGAAAGAAGTGAGTAAAAAAATTCAAGAAAGTCTTTCTAATTTGGAAGGTGTTACGGATATAAAAGATAGTTACACTCTTGGTTTGGAACAGATTACTTTGAGTATTGATAAGGAAAAAACTTCTCAGAGTCTTCTTTCTGGCGGTGATGTAGGGATGAATGTAAGACGTACCCTCGAGGGAGATATTGCTACTTATCTTTTTGAAAATGGAGAGCGTATCCCTGTTCGTATCCGTTATAAAGAGTCTCAACGAGAGAATGAAGATTATTTTAAAGATATTTTGATGCGTAATAGCCTAAATAACTTAGTTCCTGTGAAAGAGCTTGTCTCTGTAGAAAAAAATATTGGGCCTAATTCACTGAAGCATCAAGATGGACGACGTATTATAACAGTGACTTCTGCAATTGATGAAGCTCTCACAAGCTCTGGACGTGTGAATGATGAAATAGAAGTGTCTTTAGCATCTCTTCGTCGTGAGTATCCATCTTTAACCCTAAAAAAAGGTGGGGAATATGAAGAAACAGGCGATAGTATGAGAAGTTTAGCAGAAGCTTTTCTTGTGGCTCTTGCTCTGATCTTCTTGATTCTTGTAGCACAGTTTAAAAGTCTTACTCAGCCTATTATGGTGATGATGGCTATTCCTTTTGGGTTTATTGGAGTCATTTGGGCTTTTTACTTGCATGGTATGCCTCTTAGTTTCCTTGGTTTAATTGGATCTATTGGTTTGGCTGGTGTTGTGGTGAATGATTCTATTGTTCTCGTCGATTTTACAAACCATGCAATAGCTAAAGGTATGGGTGTCTTTGATGCCTTGGTGTATGCAGGGAAAAGAAGATTACGTGCTGTTTTCTTGACAAGTATTACAACAATTGCTGGGGTGCTTCCTCTTGTTTATGGAATTGGTGGATCTGATGAGTTTTTAAAACCTGCAGCCCTTGCTCTCGGTTATGGGCTTCTTTTTTCAACAACTCTTGTTCTTTTGTTCATCCCGTCTCTTTATATGATTCGGGTTGATATCTTGAAACTACTTAGAATGAAACCAGAAGAAAGCTTAAGAAGAGAGCTAGCTTAATTTTGTCTTTTATTTTGAGAAAACTTTTGCTATTTTTTTAGATAGAAAAAGTTTTCCAATCTAAGAGATAAAAATGAAGTCAGAAAAATTAAGAAGTATTTTTCTTCTATTACTATTTATTTGTATCACTTCTTGTCAACCTAAAAAACAAAAGACTGAAACCCTAGAAAATTCTCAAAGCTTGTCAGAAACTCTTTCTGAGGAAGAAGTTTTTGCTGAATTACGACTTCATCTAGTTGATCTTCAAGATAGAGGAGTGTTTTCTCTTTATGAAGCTCCTCTTTGCACTCTTGAGGAAGAGAAAGCTCAAACAAAAGAAAGTTGCGAATATCTTCTTGAAGATGATCATGAAAAGTTTGAGCTTGTCAATAAATTTAAAAGCTTAACTTTAAATCCAGTTAATCAGAATCGGCAGACTGCAAAAGATCTTCAGAGTTCAATAGAAGAAGTCGAAGCAAAGTCTACAAAAAATTCTACAAAATGGTCGACAACTCTTGTCAAAATGAAAAAAGATGTTCTTGGTACTGAGGCTCTTCTCAAGGAAGTGCAATCAACGTACAAGAATTTATCTAAAGAAACATTTAATCCAGGACAATCTTTTTCAATTCTTGAACTAAAGGAAAAGTACGGCATTGTTTTTGGACAAGAGAAAGATGCTTTTAGAAAAAAAGTTAAATGGCTAGAAAAAAATAGAGAAAGCTTCGAAAAATCTATTCTGTCTTTTGAAAGATACTTTAGTTACTTGGGCACAAAGGGTGATAGTTATAAAGATAGCATTGAAAGACTGATTTTGATGATGAAAGAAGCTCAAACGCAAAATACTGGTATTCTTAAAGAGTATGCAGAAGCAGCAGCTTCAGTTAGTCAATTTCTATCTATAAAGCTCACTCAGCTTAGCAAATTAAAAGAGAGGCATCCTCATTTGTCTGAAAAAATTGATAGTCTTATGTCACAAGATTACAATGATCTCCCAAAACTTTTGGATAAAGAAAGTAATAAAGAGATTAAAAATCTTCTCTCTGAAAACCCTCTTGTTTTGGCAGCAAGAACAGTTACAGATCAAGGTTTTGTTGCTATTGTAAGAAATAGCCCAACAAAAACTCTAGATTTAAAGGCTAAATCAGACATCTATGGAAATATTCCTATTAAGCAGGTGTTTAGCAATAAAGTATCTTCTTTTGACGAAGTAATGTTTGATGAATTTTCTTTTAAAGCTTTGGCCCAAGTTAAAAAAGATGGTCTTCCAACAAGTATTTCTAAAAAAATTCGCAAAACTCTTTTCATCGATGGTGAGGCTATAGACGCTGTCCGTGTTCTTAAAAAAGGGTCTGATAGCAATCAGGCTGAATGGGTTTCTGAAAAAGATTTTGATGCTAAAACAGAATCTGAAAAAAATCTCTATCATGTTTATTATGTTCATGCTGATCCTAGATCAATGAAAGGTGGAACTGAAGAACTTCGTAAAGAATGGTTAAGTACTTTAAAAAAAGAAGTTGAAACATCTATTCCTCATTATGATATCCCGATGAAATCAAAAAATTCATCAGATGAAACAATATGGAATCAGAAACTTGAGAAAGCTAAAAAGCTAATAGAAAAAGATAAAGCTTTGCGAGAAGAGAATTTATCGCTTGCGCAAAAACAAGTGGAAGCTTATGCTGAATTTCTAGTCAAAAAAGAAAACCCAGATGCTACAGGTAATCACCTAAAACAACTTGTTCAAGAAAAAATTGAAACAAGTGGTTCGCTTGCTCCGGATCTAGATCTCATGAGCATAGCTACTAAAGACTTATTCAGCGAATTCCAAAATTCTGCTTATAGAGAGGGGCTAGGAGATGTTACTTCTAGTGCTGAAAGCTTTTTAAGAGAAGCTTATAAAGGACAAGAAGCTATTGGACAACAAAGGATTGTTCATCATGGAGCAGAAGAACTAAATTGGGATTTTCCACAAGATCTTGTCAAAGACTATCCTATTATTATTTACACAAGTAATGGAGAGATGATTAAAATTCCAAAAGGAGAGGATACAAATCCTCATAAAAATCTTTTTTCTAAATTCAAAGAAATGGAAAAAGAATATAATGTAGAGCTCTCTGTGAATCCTGCTTATGTTTTTAATAACTTAAAGGAGTTTGAACAGTTTCCTGTTGCGGAATGGCCTCTTGGTTTAAAAAAATCCCTTGCTCTTTATAGAAAACATTTGGAAGAAAAAGATGATAGCGCACTTACTATGGAAGAATTAGATGTTATTTACTCCAAGATGAAAGATTTTAATGAATCAAAGATTGGTCAGGAAGTTGCGAAGATTGAGATCCCTTCTTCTCATTCCCAGTAGTTGTCTCCATAGTCTACGAGGAGTTCTTCACCTTCTTTTATGCTTTTTGTTGTTCTATAAAAAATTCTTTCAGCGTACTGATAAGTTTCAACATTAATATATTTTTTTTGTTCTTTACTATGAGCACCATTGATGAACTTGAGTTCATCACCAGAGCGAGCATCAATATAAAAAAGATAATATTTTCCCTGAAATTTTTTGCTGACTTCGAAGATATAAGTTTTATTTCGAGTCTTAGAATATTCTTCTAAACTTAAAATTTTTCCAGTGTACTCTCCAAGGCGGGTTCCTTTTTTAATTTTCTTTTTTGCAAAAGCCCCTCGACCTGCGCCTTTTATGAGAGAAGGTTTAATAACAAGAAAGTCTTCTAAAAGATCATTGAATGTTTTTTTCTTCATATAACGTTTTGCCACTTTATGCCCCTTTAAATAAGTGTGTGATAACGTTTTCGGATTTTTAGAATTTTATTTTAATTCTAGACTAGAGAAATCAAAAAACCTCTCAAACTTGTGAGAGGTCTTTGTGATAAAAAAAGACTGATTCCAAACGGTTAAGATTCTTTTTCTATTTTTTTGATACAAAGCTCTTCGAGTGTTTCATCTTTTACAAAACTAGGAGCTCCTGTGAGAAGGCAAGTGGCTTTTTGAGTTTTTGGGAAAGCAATCACATCACGAATAGCTTCAGATCCTGTTAAGATCATTACGAAACGATCAAGACCAAAAGCTATTCCACCATGAGGAGGTGCTCCAAATTTAAGGGCTTCTAATAGGAAGCCAAACTTATCATGAGCTTGCTTTTTATCTAGGCCAATCAGTCCAAAAATTTTCTCTTGAAACTCTGGGCTGTGGTTTCTGATTGATCCTCCACCGATTTCAAAACCGTTGCAAACAAGATCATAAGCATCAGCGCGGACTTTCTCTGGAGCTGAGTCTAGGAGAGATAAGTCTTCATTTCGTGGCATGCAAAATGGGTGGTGTCTTGCTAAGAGTCTTCCAGTTTCTTCGTCTTTTTCAAATAGAGGAAAATCAGTGACCCAAAGAAAATTAAATTGGTTCTTGTCATAAAGATCGAGATCTTTTCCGATCTTATTACGAATAGCAGATAAGCCTGCTTTTACTTTTTCATAAGGGCCAGAGGCTAAGAAAATAATATCGTTTTCTTCTAGCGCAAGTTCTCTATTTATTTCTTTTTTCAACGCATCATTAAAAAATTTAGAAATAGGAGAATTCCACACAAGAGAGCTCTCTTCTTTTTCTATTTTAATCCACGCAAGACCTTTCAAATGATGGTCTTTTACGAGCAAAGTGAGATCATCAATTTTTTTTCTTGAAAAATTTTCTGATTTATTTTTGACGATAATAGCGTTGACAATTCCACCTTGACCAAGAGCCTCTTGAAAAACTTTGAAGTCACTTTTTCTTGAAAGTTCACTCAGGTCTTTTAGCTTTAATTCAAAACGTGTGTCTGGTTTATCGCAACCATAAATTTCCATTGCATCTGTGAAGGTCATTCTTGGGAACTTTCCAATAATTTCTTTTTCTAGAAAACGATTTGTGACATTTCTTATCATGGTTTCAAAAGTGTTTAGGATAATTTCTTGATTAATAAAAGACATTTCACAGTCTATTTGTGTGAACTCAGGCTGTCTGTCTGCTCTTAGGTCTTCGTCACGGAAACATCTTACGATCTGGTAGTAACGGTCAAAGCCACTGATCATAAAAAGTTGTTTAAAGAGTTGAGGACTTTGAGGAAGAGCGTAGAATTTATTGGGGTTGACACGTGAAGGAACTAAAAACTCACGAGCTCCCTCAGGGGTTGATTTGTAAAGAAAAGGGGTTTCAAGATCATAAAATCCGAGTGCTTCAAGTTCTTGTCTGACAAAACTTGTGATGCGACTTCTCGCTAAAAGTTTTTGTTTTATAGAGTCTCGTCTTAAGTCGAGGTAGCGGTACTCAAGTCTTAAAGCTTCGGAGGCTTCAGTTGTTTCATTAATAGGAAAAGGAAGAACAGCTGCTGAGTTAAAAAGAATAAAATTATCCACAAGAACTTCGATAGCTCCTGTTTTTTTATCTTTGTTTGCCATGTCTCCAGGACGTTTTCTTACAGAGCCGCAAACTCCAATAGCAGACTCGCTGCGTAGAGCAGCTACTTTTTTATGGATTTCCGGTGTTTTTGTAGGATCAATGACGATTTGGGTTAGGCCAAACTGATCTCTTAAGTCTATAAAAATTAACTGCCCATGGTCGCGATGTTTTGCTACCCAACCAAGTAAAGTCACATTTTTACCAGCGTGATTTTCATTGAGTTCACCGCAGTTGTGAGTTCTTTCCCAGTCTTTAGAAATCTGTGTCAGCATGAAGTTCCTTTTCAAATGAGGAATCAAAGGGATTCTCACTTTTTCTTCTTTAAGTTTAATAAGCAAATGCAATAATCGGATAATTCTACAGGCGAGAAAGAGTTTTTCAAGGTTTTTTTCCTAGAAAGAAAGCCAGCAAAGGATTTCTGAGGAAACGTAGCCAATTCTTTGAGTTTTTTAGGTTTTATTTCAAGATTTTTCCTCTATATTACTTGGTGTAAAAGTTGTCATTAAGTGGGATTGGTGGATTCAAATGGCCAGTAAGCAACTCAGTACTGAAGTGTTCGCAAATTTAAAAAATCGCTTTGGAGGGAGTTCTCTAGAACTCAAATTAAATGAGCATTTGTCTAACGAGGATAGTCTTGTTCTTTATGACAAAGAGCTTGTTCTTTCTGTGGTGACAGAGCTTCTCCATACTTATCCTTTTCTTGTGGATGTTTGTGGGGTTGACTACCCGGAAAGAGCAAAGCGCTTTGATGTTGTGTATCACTTTGCTGATCCAAAAAAGCAAGCTCGTCTAAGATTAAAAGTCCAAGTGGCTGAAACAGAAACTCTCTCTTCTGTCACATCTGTTTATAAAGGTGCTAACTGGTTTGAAAGGGAAGTTTATGATCTTTTTGGTGTTCATTTTGAAGGACATCCAAACTTAAGGCGTATTCTTTGTCACGAAGACTTCGTAGGGCATCCTCTTAGAAAAGATTACCCGAGCGATAAAAGACAAAGTCTTAATGTTCCTATCGAGCATACTTTTGCTAAAGACAAAGAAAGGCTTCTTGGCGATTCAAAAGACTATCTTGATGATAAAATTTGGATCAATATCGGTCCAGCTCACCCTGCTACTCATGGGACACTACGTTTCATGGCTGTGCTCTCGGGTGAGACTATTGAGAAATTCGACGTGGAAATTGGTTATCTCCACCGCTGTTTTGAAAAAATGGCAGAAACCCATAACTACACTCAACTGATCCCCTATACAGATCGCCTGAATTACTGCTCAGCTCCTCTTAATAATAATGTGTGGTGTCGTACCATTGAAAAAATGATGGCGATTAAAGTACCAGACAGAGCTCAAGTGATTAGGGTTATCCTCGACGAGTTTTCAAGAGTGATTGATCATTTTGTTTGTATTATCACACAAATTTTAGACCTAGGAGCTCTTACAAACTTTTGGCTTGGGATGAAAGCAAGAGAAGCAGTTTATAAGCTTTTCGAAAAACTTTGTGGAGCTCGCTTGACTGTGTCCATTGCTCGTATTGGTGGTCTTGGTTTTGATTTGCCAGAAGGTTGGATAGAACAAGCAAGAGAGACATGCAAAATTATTCTCGACGCTCGTGCTGAAATTGATTCACTCGTGACAAAAAATCGAATTTTTGTAAACCGTATGGTTGGGATTACACCGATTAGTCAGGAAGATGCAATCAACTGGGGATTTTCTGGCCCTTGCTTAAGAGCTACAGGTGCGGCTTATGATTTAAGAGTCGATGAACCTTACGGTGGTTACGAAAATTTTGATTTTGATATCCCAGTTGGTCATAAAGGAGATTGTTATGATCGCTATATGGTGCGTATGGAAGAGATCATACAATCTGTTCGTATTATTAAACAAGGTTTAGATAACCTTCCTTCTGGGCTTATTTGTGTGGATGATCCAACAGTTTCTTATCCTAAGAAAGAAAATGTGTATGGAAACATCGAAGGGCTTATGAATCAATTTATGATGGTGATTCATAATGTTGCTCCTCCAAAAGGTGAAATTTATTTGCCGCAAGAAGGGGCTAACGGAGAGCTTGGATTTTACGTAGTGAGTGATGGTACAAATAAACCTTATAGAGTGAAGTGCCGTCCTCCATGTTTTGCAATTTTCCAAGCTTTTACAAAGCTTCTAGAAGGGCATATGCTAGCAGACGCTATCGCAACCCTTGGAACGATCAACATTATTGCTGGTGAGCTTGATCGTTAATTTTTTTAAAAAAATCTTCGTGTTTTGTTTATACTTATTTTGTGAGAATTGTTTTTATGATGATTTTTTCAGAGGCTCTTAAAGAAAAAATTCGCTCTTATCTTGAGCGTTATGAAACAAAACGATCTGCTATTTTACCTGTTCTTCACGAGATTCAAAAAGAATTCACTTATATTGATGATGAGCACATTCTAACTCTTGAAAAAGATTTTGGTTTAAACAGGGTTCATGTAAGAGAAGTGGTTACGTTCTACAGTGCCTATTTAACAGAAAAACCAAAAAAATTTCGGATTCTTTTTTGTGACAGTGTTTCTTGTCATATTGAAGGAACTCAAAAAGTCATGGCAAAAATCGAAGATTTTATGTCATCTTACAAGAAAAAAGAAAAAGAACTTCCTTTTAGTTTGGAAGGAGTTCCATGTTTAGGTGTGTGTGGTGGAGCCCCTGCTATGTTTGTAAACGAAGACAGGTACTTGAATGTGTCTTGTGATAATGTGGAAGCAATTCTTAAAAAATACGATCACTAGAGAGAAAGTGTTTAGAAGATGGCAGAACATAAAATCTTAACGGAATTTGAAGGCATAAAAGACAGTAGATCACTTAAGACTTATTTAAAACATGGCGGTTACCAAGCTCTCGCTAAAGCTTTTCAAAAAAAACCTGAAGAAATTGTTGCACTTGTAAAAGAGTCAGGTTTAAGAGGTCGTGGTGGAGCAGGTTTCCCGACAGGTTTAAAATGGAGTTTTATCCCAGCTCATATAAAAGAACGTTACCTTCTTTGTAATAACGACGAGGGAGAGCCTGGAACATTTAAAGATCGTTATATTTTAGAGTTAAGCCCTCATATGCTCATCGAAGGGATGATTATATCTGCTTTTGCGATTGGTGCTCATAAAGCTTATATCTATACACGGTGTGAGTTTTATGAAGAAATCAAGTGGATGAATGAAGCTATCGATGAAGCTTATAAAGCAGGTTATCTTGGAAAAAATATTTTAGGCTCTGGTTTTGATTTTGATCTCGATCACTATATAGGTGCAGGGGCTTATATTTGTGGAGAAGAGACAGGACTTATCTCTTCTTTAGAGGGGAAAAAAGGGCAACCTAAGGTGAAGCCTCCTTTTCCTGCTGTTGCTGGCTATCTTGGTAAACCAACGATTGTGAATAACACAGAAACTCTTGCTGTGGTTCCTTGGATTGTAAATCATGGTGCTAGTGCTTATAAAGCTATTGGAACAGAAAAAAGTGCAGGCACTAAGTTGTTTTGTATTTCAGGTCCTGTGAAAAAACCTGGAGTTTATGAAGTTCCACTAGGGTATCCGCTAAAAGACTTTATAGAAAAAGAAGCAGGTGGCCTAAGAGACGGGGTTGAGCTAAAAGGTGTGATTCCTGGAGGTTTATCTGCTCCTGTTCTTTTGCCTGAAGAAGTAGAAAAAGTGACTCTTGACTACGAGTCTATGGCAAGCTTTAAGAGTATGCTCGGCTCAGGTGCTATTATTGTTATTCCAAAAACTCAGTGCATGGTAGAGCTTCTCAAAGTGACTCTTGATTTTTATCATCATGAAAGTTGTGGACAGTGCACTCCTTGTAGAGAAGGTACTGGTTGGCTTGCTAATATTATGAAAACTGTGATGCAGGCTAAAGCAAAAGAAGATTGCTATGACAAAATGTATGAAGTGGCTAGTCACATGGAAGGACGTACCATCTGCGCTCTCTCTGATGCTGCTGCTATGCCAACAAAAGCTATTATTACAAAATTTAAGAGTGAGCTTCTTAATTATCTCAGAAGAGGGTAGATCAAGTGGGGACTGTGGAAACTAAAGAAGAAGTGACGTTTAAACTAAATGGTATAGATGTGACAGTCCCTAAAGGGACCACGGTCATGGCAGCTGCCAAAAGAGAGAAAGTAGCTATTCCTCACTTTTGTTGGCACCCAGGACTTAGTGTGGCTGGGGTTTGTCGTTTTTGCATGGTAAAAGTAAAAGGTCGTCCAAAGCTTGAAATTTCTTGTAACCTCGAAGCGACTCCTGGTATGGAAGTGGATACTGTAAGTGACGAGGTAAAAGATTCTCACAAGTGGGCTCTTGAATTTCATTTAGCAAACCATCCTCTTGATTGTCCTATTTGTGATCAAGCAGGTGAGTGCGGTCTTCAAAAATATTATATGTCTGTTGGGAAGTATAATAGTCAGATGACAGAAGAAAAAGTTTTGAAACCAAAAGCTCTCGATGTTGGTGATAAGCTTGTTCTCGATACAGAGCGTTGTATTTTGTGTTCTCGTTGTGTGCGTTTTGAAAACGAAGTGACAAAAACTGGTGGGCTTGGGATTTTTGATCGTGGTGATCGTGCTATTATTGGGACTTATGGGGATGAAAAAATCACGCATAATTACCAAGAAAATCTTGTGGATATTTGCCCAGTTGGAGCTTTTACTTCAAAAGAGTTTCGTTTTAAACAAAGAGTTTGGTTTCTAAAAGAAAAATCTTCTATTTGTCCTGGTTGCTCCACTGGTTGTGCTGTTTCTATTCACGCAAAACCTGAGATGGAAACTTATTTTCGAGTGAAGCCTCGTTATGATAAAAAAGTTAATGGTCACTGGATGTGTGACAAAGGAAGAGAGATTCTAAGTGGTCTCGATAAAAAAGAAAGATTAGAAAATTCTTACCTTCAAGATCAAGATGAATTCTCTACTTGTGAACGACCTGATATGATTAATCACTTGAACAGTTTGCTCTCTCGTTTTAGAGGAAAAAAAATATCTCTTCTTGTAAGTGCTCAGTACACAAATGAAGAGTACGAGAGACTTTTTTCTTTCTTTGTAGAAAAAATGGGAGTTCGCAGTATTTTTCAGTGGAGATCAAAAGAAGAAAAATTGAATGATTTTGATGGTATCCTCTTACGAGGGGATAGAAATCCAAACACAAGAGGACTCCTTGACGCTCTCAGAAAGTTTCATATTTTAAAAGAAGTGGAAAATGAATTTGAAGCGTGCTTAACAAGTTCGAGTGATTTGATTTTTGCTTTTAGTCCTCTTCTTTCTTCTTCTTTTTCTAGCTTTGAAGAAGATCTAGCCCGGTTATCAAAACTAAAGAGTTGTGTTTGTCTTTTTACGACTTCTTATCAAGCTAGAGACTATATAGGTTTTAACAGCCTTATTCCTCTTGTAAGTTTTCCTGAGAAGACAGGACACTACACAAATTATAAGGGAGAGAAGAGAGAACTAGAAGGAGCCTACCCGTCTTTTATTCATGAAGGTTTTGATGTTTGTGAGCTTGTGAACGAGTTAGATTCTAATATAAAAGCTTCTTTAAGAGCTTGAGCTTTAAAAAGTTTTGAGAGGGTTAACACAAGATGGGTGTGATTAAAGTTCCTTTACCACCGCAAGATACAAACGTTTTTCAGGCAGCCTGGGGATACATCACAACAATTCTCAAAGGTCTTTTTGTGACCAAGATGATTCTTGTGAAACAGCTTTTTAAATTAGAAAAAACAGAGACTATCGAATGGCCTGAAGAACCTGCTGATTATGGCCCTAGATTTAAAGGCAAACATTTTCTCACAAAAAGAGATGATGGAAACGTAAGGTGCACAGCTTGTTTTCTTTGTGCCACAGCTTGTCCTGCTGATTGCATCTACATTGAAGCAGGTGAACACAAAAGTAAAACCATTGAAAAATATCCTGTTCGTTTTGAGATCGATATTCTTCGATGTGTGTTTTGTGGTTTTTGTGAAGAGGCTTGTCCTGTTGATGCTATTCGACTTGGACCTGAGTATATTATGCTTCCTGCTGATGGCACAAAATGGGTTTACACAAAAGAATACTTAGTAGCACGAACGAATCTGAATGGAGGTATACAGTCAATCAAAGACGAAGAAGAAAAACACCCTGAAGTGACATCTCTCACGCATGAGTCAAAGCATCATCGTAGTTTAGTGAAACATGGGAAACACTGAGTGTTTTGGGACTAAGCCCCGTGTCATTTTGATGCGAAGCTCCGTGTCCTTTTGAGGCGAAGCCGAAAAATCTCCCAAGTGTGAACATGTGAAATATTGAGTATTTGAGTTTATAGTTTTTTAGATAGGGTTTTTTGTGAATTTTTTAAGGCTCTTTTTGTTGTTGTATTGTTTTTGTTTCATGAAGAACGCTGTAGCCTCTGATCTGGAATCCAATCAATATCAATGTACGATTTGCCAAGAAGATACTAACCTTGATTCCAGAGGAGTAATAAGACTACCTTGTGGACATGTGTTTCATAAAGAATGTTTAAATAATTGGACAAGAGAAAATCCAACATGTCCTCTCTGTCGTCAGAATATTAAGGTTTGTTGCAGGTTTTCTAGAAGTTCTCGTACTAGAAATACCCAAAATCAAGCCTTCTTTGGGACCTTTGTTATTTGTGTAATAACAGGTGGTCTTGGTGTTATGGGTTGGATTCTTTATGACTCTTCTTTTTATGGCTGCTGTGACTTGAGCTCTTCTCAGGCGAACTCCTCTCAGATTTGATGTCATATTATTCTAAGGTGAAGCTCCGTGTCATTTTGAGGCAAAGTCAAAAAATCTTCCAAGTGTGAACATTTGAAATATTAAGTGTTTGAGTTCATCATTTTTTTAGGATTTTTTATGAATTTTTTGAAGCTTTTCTTGTTGTTTTTTTGTTTCAGTTTTATGAATAAAGCTCTAACTGCTGAGCAAGGAGATGAGAGTCCTGATTATCTTGGTGGTCAAGGAGTTGATAGCCCTATTCATTTTTCTAATGGTAATTTGAAATATATTCAAGTGGGTGATCCTGATAATAGGGAACAACCTAGAGAAGAGACTAAAAGTAATCGACACTGTCTTTGGTATAAAAATCCATATTGTATCTATATCTGCTTAAGTTCCTTTCTGGCTTTAGGTTTAGGTGTTTCTCTTTTGGTATTATCTGCTAATGGGGACTGTTGTAATACGACTTCCATTTGAATGTAGATGTAAGAGCTTGTCATTCTTGAGCTAAGCTTCCTGTCATTCTGAGGCAAAGCCGAAGAATCTCCTCCTCTTTGGACTATTTTAACTTTTAATTCGCATTAAATCTTAGTATTTTCGCTACAATAGAAACTCTAATTCCAAAAAAATCCGTCAAGTTTTTCCTGTTTCAATCCGACTAGATCATTAATTCATTGTTTCCTAACAATAGGAATTTGTATGAGATCTAGAACTTGGTTGTTTTTTTTATTTTTATTTATTTTTTCCTCTTGTAACCCTAGAGCAAAACAGAGCACTTCTTTTAATAGTGCAACATCTCTTAGTGATGAAACAGTAAAGTTTCTTCCACCTGCAGTAGATGCTGAGTATATCGATGGTGGTGTCCGTCTAGAGACAATGATTCCAGGGGATGCTTCTCATGTGGAAATCAACTTTAACGGAACTTTTTTAAAATCTTGTTCTGCAGAGACTTTGATTCCAGAGGGAGTAGCGACTTGTCCAGTAGGAGAGGAAAGTTGTGAAATTCAAGTGAAAGCTTGTAATGAGGCTACAAAAGAGTGTTCAGAATCTTTAGATGTCACTGTTTTTATGGACACAGAAAGTGCTTTTCCATCTGATGTTGATTCTGTGATGAAGGCTTATAAGCTTGAACAAGAGCAGCTTCAACTGGCAAGAGACTTAAAACTTGATGCTTGTGTTGCTGCAAAAGAAGTTGAAAAATATTCTGAAGCAGATGTTTCCGCAGAAGTTTTAGCCCTAAGAGATGGGATCGAGGCTATTTGTAAAACAAGCGATTGTGATATTCTCCTTGGTTTTGATCAGTTTAAGTCTGACTTAGAAGATTTGATTGCCCAATTAGCCCTTCAGGATATTTTGGAAGATGATGATACAAATGATTTCGATGAAGAAGATACGAATAAACTTTCTGATACAGAAATTGTTTTAACAGCAGTGAGTGCAACTCTTGGGGCTGCTCTGCTCGGAGGTGGTGGGACTGGTATCTATCTTTGGAGAAAGCAGGCTCGTGCACCTGGAGAACTTGTAGCAAGGGATTTAGAAATTAAAGAGTTAAATGAGAAGATTGTAAATATTTCTAAACAAAATGCAGAGTTAGAAAAAAATAAAGCTCAAGCTAATGATGCGGATAAAGCTAAAATTTCTAGTTTACAGGAGCTATTAAAGAAGGAAAAAGAAGCTGTTATTAGTTTAAAACGGCAAAGGATCTATCTTGTAACAGCTAGAAATGACTTACAAAAACAGTTAGAAAATACAAAGATAGATAAACTAGATTTAGAAAAACTTCGAGTTGACTTAGCAGTAGCTACTAATAATAATTCTCAATTAACTGAACAAATAGGGAAGCTACAAAAAATAGAGGAAGAACTTTTAGCAAAGAATTTACAAATTGAAAATTTAAATACAGAGTTAAAAGAAAATAAAGCTAAAAACGATGTGGATAACACTGAAATTGCTCGTTTAAATGAGCTATTAAAGAAGGAAAAAGGAGCCGTTACTAGTTTAGAAAAAGACAAAAACGATCTTCTAATAGCTAACAAGAATTTAAAAGAAAAGCTAAGAACTCTTCAAGCTGATTTAGAAGCAGCTAACAGTAAAAATTCTGAATTAACTCAAAAAATAGAGGACCTAGAAAAAATAGCAAAAGAAAAAACAGAGTTAGATCAGAAGATAGAAGCATTGAAATTAAAAAAAATAGAAGCGAATCAACTTGCGACTAATTTAAAATCAAAAAATATTTTTTTATCTTTTAGGATAGGAAGCCTAAAAAATTCTGATACAAAAAATAAAGCAAAGATTGCTGAATTAGAAGCACAAGTAGCTTCAAATAACACTAAAATAGCTGAATTAGAGACGAGTATTCAAGCCAAAGACGCTTTGCTTGCGCAAAGTCAAAACCAAAATCAAGAGTTAACTCAAAAATTAGAGGCGCAAAGCAAAGAGCTTGAAGAATTAAGAGAAATAAAACAAGATTTTGATAAAATAGCTCCACAATTGACTACTGCTTTAGAGGACAAAGAAAGATTAGAAGAAGAATTAATGGCACTTAAAGATGTTCAAGCATTACTAGAAACAGAAACACAAAAAAATGAAGCTAATAGACAAAGTATAGCAGAATTACAGGAACAACTTAAGAATGCAAAGACACCAGAAGAAGAAGCAGCAGAAGCTAAAAAACTGGCAGACCTGCAAACAGACGTTGATAAAAAAGCAAAAGACATCGACGAATTAAATACTCAATTAAAAGAGGCTGATAAAAAAGGAACTTTATCTAGAATTTTCATGATGATGCAAAGAAAAATACATCAAGCAGAAATGGATGAACGTTTAAAAAACAGGACAGACCAAGTAGATGCCATGGCAAACGATTTTGATGAGCAATATGCCAATAAGAATGATGAAATAGCAGGTCTCGAAAAGGAATTTGATGAATTAAAAAATGAAAATGAACCGTTGACAAACGCATTCGCAGAGAAAGATAAGCTATTAAAGGCTGCTCAAGAAAAGACTAGAAATCTTGAGAAAAACCTAGCATCTCTTCAGGAAAATGTTCCCGGTAACAATGAGAACATTAAAAAATTGAAGGCAGAAATACAGAAGTTAAAAAATGGTGCAGAATATTACAAGGAGAATGTTAAACTTAAGAACCATATGCAAAATTATGCAAATAAAGCACTTAGCACTCTATCCTATTTACTAAACACAAAAGAGGTCACCCAAAAAACAAACAGAGAGTTGATGATACGGCTAGCTAGTGTGGTGAACTATGCTGATAAAAATGGTCTGATAGATGGTAAAGATGTCAAAATTCAGCAGTTTATAAGGGATGTTTCAATAAAAAAAATAGCTCTCACCTCAGACAGCACAGATGATTTTGTAGAAAGAGTGAGCCAATTTTTTAGCACTGTAGCAGCAAAACATGCAAAAGCTTATGAGAACAATCTGGAGCTAGAAGAGTTGAGAGCGAACTTTTTTTAGAAATTGTTGGGGGGGAGATTCTTCGCTGCGCTCAGAATGACAAATTGCGGCTCTCAGAATAACAAATGCCGGCTCTCAGAATGACAAAATGCACCTCCCCACGTCATCTTGACCCTGAATGAAATGAAGGGGAAAGATCTCCTGACTTTATATTGGCACTTGGGAGATTCTTCGCTGCGCTCAGAATGACAAAATCCACCTCCCCACGTCATCTCAGGAATCTCTCTAAACAATAGAAAATGTTTTTAGTTTTTCTTCCACAATGTTTCCTCCCTCTTTTTTTACAAGATAAGCAGTTTTATCTTTTTCAAAAGACACGACGTGATGAAACTGTTCGTTTATAAAGTGCATTGCTGCTCCGTCTTCTGCTGCGTAGCAAGAGTCAAATTTTTTGTCTTCAATCATACCATGAACGCTTGGGCGTCTATCTTTTTCTCCGTCGTAGTGAGGGCAGGCAGTTTCTTTGATGAAGTTAAGACCTCCAAGCACGTTTAGACTACTTGCCCAGGAGTCTGTCACCCCTTTTTCAAACCAGCAAATAGCACCGGCACTCACTCCACAAAGAACGACACCTTTTTCATAAGCTTTTAGAAGAAGCTCATCAAGATGCCATTCTCTCCACACAGCAAGCATGCTTTTTGTGTTCCCTCCTCCCACATAAATAACATCTTGCTTAGCAAGGAAAGAGCGTAGGTTAGGAGTTCGTTCAAAAAAATTTAAATGAACAGGGTTGCAGGAAAGTTTTGAAAAACAAGTATAAAAATTCACAATATAACTAGGGTTTTCTGCGCTTGCTGTTGGTATAAAACAGATATTTGGTTTTTCAAGACCTGTTTGCTCAAGGATGTAGCTTTCTATTTTACGACCCTTTGGATTGCGACCAAAGCCTCCACCACCAATGGCTATGATTTGTCTTTTTTTCTCTGCTGCTATTGTCATTTTTATTGCCTTTCCTTTCTTTCATTTTTTTTCTTATGTCTTTCTAGCATCTCTTGGTCTGAAGTGACTCGAGGGGATGTGATAGCATCTTTTTGTTTTATTTCAGAAGAGTTTTTACTTCCATCCAAAGGTTCTTTAGCTTTAGATCTCGGGCGGATTTCTATTTGAATGCGTTTTGAGTTTGGTTTATTTTTTGATTCTTTAAGGAGTTCTTGTAAGTTTATTTGTACTTTTTTTAATGTTTTTTCTAGTTCGTTTATTTTTTTTTCTAGTTCTTCTTCTCTTGAGGAGTTGGCTCTAGTGAGACCAAGGAGAGCTTTAAACTCTTGATAGGAGATAGGTGTGTCGTTATTTTCAGGGTCTGTGATCTTAACGTCTTGGGGATAAATAAGTGAATTCCCCCTTTCTGGCATCTCACTTTGAGAATTTCCGCGTTCTGGCAATTCACTTTGAGAGTTTTTATTTTCAAGAAGTTTTCTTTTAAAAATATGGAGAGCCAAGTTAAAGCGTCGTGTGATTTCTCCTTCATTGAAATGAGAATGAACTTTTAAGCTTTCACTCATTTCGACCAAAAAAAGATTAAGATCATCTAAGTGTACTTTAAAAAATTCTTTATTTATCTTGAGGTTTATATAAGAAGAAAAATTGCTTGTGTTTGGCTTTTTTCTTATAGTGTAGACTTTGTAGCTATTAAAATTATTGTCTTCTTTTTTGGATTGTCCACCAAGGATTGTGATTAAATTTTCTGTGTGAACAATAGATACGATTTTTTTTTCAGAAGATTCAGTTGCAAAACAGCTAGCTCCAATAAGTAAAGAACAACTGAGGAATAAAATATAAAAAAAATGCAAAACAACCTCCCCCTCGAATTGATTAAGGTTTTTTGATAAAAGAGCAGGTTTTTTTATAGAATTAGTAAAGAAAAAGTTCAAGAGAGACAGAAATCTGATATTCTTATGTGCGAGTGCTTAGGAGGTGTCAGAAAGGAGATTCTTAAGACATGACTAGGATGATAATTCCCTGCAAAAACCTTTAGGTTTAAGCCATCTTAAGAAGGTTCTCGTAGGTATAGAGTCCTGTCTTGTGTCCATCATCAAAGTGAATGGTGAGAGCGTAGTTGCCTACAGATTTGATATGAAGAGGTCTAGTTTTTTCGCTGATACTTTTTTCGTTAAGAGTTCTTCTTCCTGTTTTTTCATCCACACAAAGAGCACACGGACATTGTTTACGGAGCTCTACTGTGTCATAATTTTTTTTGGCTCCAGTGCTCCAGTGTATGGCTAAAGTTCTTTCATCTTCTTGTGTAATTTCTCTGATACCAAGTGCGCTCATAGAAAATCCTTTCCTAGGCTTTTTGCCATTTTAAACTAAAATTCTCTAAATTGTCTGAAGTCTTGTTTTGTAATTTTGTATGAATTTTTTTAGCAATTTCTTCGAATTTTTTGCTGCTGATACAATTTTTATCACTGAATACAATTGGTTTTCCAGAGTCTGCGCTTTGTGCTGCTTTTGCTTCGATAGGAATTTTTCCAAGAAGTTCTAAATGAAATTCTTTTGCTAGAACTTCACCACCTTCTGTGCCAAATATTTTGTGTTCTTTGTCACAAGAATCACAAATAAAAGAACTCATATTTTCAACAACTCCTAGTAACTCTGTGTTTGTGAGTTCAAACATATGGAGAGCTTTTCTGACATCTGACAAAGCAATTTCTCCAGGAGTAGTGACAAGAATAGCTCCTGCTAAGTTAGCGATTTGTGAGAGAGTGATTTGAATATCACCTGTGCCTGGTGGGTAGTCAATAATAAGATAGTCGAGTTGTCCCCAAGCAACAGAGCTAAAAAGTTGTTTAATAAGAGAGTTCACCATGGGCCCACGCATTACAGTTGCTTTTAATTGTTCACCAAAGTGTCCTGTAGAAAGCATTTTCACACCAGCGTAGCTTGGAGGAATCATCTTACCATCTTTGGTTTGATTTTCTTCGTGATTGATTGGTGTTGTTGTGTGTAGCAAAAGAGGAAGCGATGGGCCGTAGATATCAGCATCCAAAAGTCCAACAGATGCGCCTAAATTCTTGAGAGCATAAGCTAAGTTCACAGCCACAGTAGATTTTCCAACGCCACCTTTTCCGCTAGCTACTGCGATAACGTGCATTTTTTTAGGCGCTTCTTTTGTGAATAGGTTTTTAAACATAGAAAAAATCAACTCCTCGACAAGTTTGTATCAGGCTTCTTCTAAAAAAAATCTTAATCGGGCTAGAGGATATCTCGTTTTTATTGTTCTAGCAAGAACAGCTCTTCTTCTAGTTCAAAAGTTTCTTTAATTTTTTTTTCAAACGAGAGAGCTTGAAATTTTTCATCTAAAAGAAGCGATCCTGATTTCATAAAAAAGACATGAGTTGCAAATTTTTTTGTTAACTCAAGACTGTGGCTTGTTATAAGAATTGTTTTTTTTTCTTTCTCAACTTTTTCTTTTAAGAGAGAAAAAACTAGAAAAGATTTTTTTAGATCTAGATGCGTTGTAGGCTCGTCTAAAATAAGAAGATCTGTTTGTGTCGATAAAACTCGTGAAATGTCTGTGAGTCTTTGTTCTCCACTACTGAGACTTAAATAGCTTTGGGATGATTTGTCTTTTAATCCTAGACGAGTCAAAATTTCTGAAACAATAAGTCTGTCTTCTTTTTTTACAACACCAGAGTTCCAAGGGTAACGGCCTAGAAGACAAATTTCTTCTACAGTAAGCTCAGGTGAGGCATGAGTGTTTGCTGGAAGCCAAGAGACGGACTGTGCTCTTTTTTTTGGAGACATTTTTGAAAGTATTTCTTCATTTAAAATGACTTTTGAACTGAGCGTGCCATTAAGCCCACAAAGAGCTTTTAAGAAAGTAGACTTTCCAGATCCGTTTTGACCAAGAAGAACACTAAAACTTTTTTTTTCTAAAAAAAACAGAGGGATATTTAGGATCTCTTTATAAGAGAAATTTTTTGCTTCGAGCATTAGATTTCTTTCTTTAAACTGAGGTAAAGAAAAAAAGGAGCTCCAATAAGAGAAAGAAGAATTCCAAGTTCAAGTTCTTTGTGATGAAAAATATTTTTAGCAAGAAGATCTGCTAAAAGGATAAGACTCATACTGTTGAAAAAAGTGTATTTCATAAGTTCTGTGTGCTGTGCACCTATGAGTTTTCTTGTTATATGTGGAGCAATTAGTCCAATAAAAGGCAGAGGCCCAGCTAAACTTGTCACTACACCAACAAGAAGAGAAAGAATTAGAAGAGTTTTCATTTTTAAATCATGAAGTCCTACCCCCATTGTTTCTGCTACTTCGTCTCCAAGTGAGAGGACATCAAGTTTTGAACAAAGAGAAAAGCTTGCAACAATTCCAAATGAAAGTGGCAATAAACTAAGAAAGAAATCTGTCCATTCTGTATGGTAGAAGCCTCCTAGAGACCACCTGTAAATCATAAGGCTTTTGTGGTAATCACTTTCTTCAAGTGAAATCACAAACTGACAAAGAGCTCCTGTGAAAGTCGAGAAACTAAGCCCCACAAGAAGAAGTTTTGTGAAGTCAGGATTTCTTAGTTTGTGAAATAAAAAAAGTATACCAGATGTGGTGAAAAAACTTCCTAAAAAAGAAAAAAAACTAAGACCTAAAAAATGATGGGAGACACCACCTAAAGACAGAAAAAGCACTCCACCAAGAACACCTCCACTTGTTGTACCAATAAGACTTGGGCTAGCTAGGGGGTTACGGAAAAGTCCTTGTGATAACACTCCAGCTATACCTAGAGAAGCCCCTGATAGAGCTGCTGTTAGAACACGGGGGAATCTTACTTCAAAAAGAATAGTTTTTGCTGTTATAAGCTTTTCTGATAATTTTTCTCCTTTTAATTCGTGCAAAAGAATTTCAAAAGCATCTAAAATGCTAAAAGAACTACTACTCCATTCCAAGCTGCCTAAAAAAACCAAAAGGGAAAAAATAAAAATAAGTGTTTTTGTTTTAGCTAGATTTCTTTTGTTCTTTGTCATGAAGTCTTTTGTTGAGTTTTTTTGCTGTTTGTAAGATATGAGACGATTGTGTAGAAATTTCTCGTTTTGTTAAGCAAATAAGTTTTTTTTCAGGAGATTTTAGAATAGGGTGCTTGTCTATTTTTTGTTGAATCTCTTTTTTTTCATCGTCTTCGCAGACACTCAAAATTACATGAGGCTTATAATGTGAAAGAGTTTCAAGGTTTGGACGAGTCCAGCCTTTAAAGTCTTTTCCAAGGATATTTTCTCCTCCTACGACTGTAAGGATATCATTTAAAAGTGTATTATGGCCAATAACAGTTCCGTCTGGAAACCAAATAAGCGTTTTCACAGGATTTTTTAAATCTTTGTGGTAGCTTCCTAGTTCTTTATCCATTCTAAGAATAAGTCGTTCGCTTTCTTGTTCTCTGTGAAGAGATTTACCAATAACTCTATAGTTCTTGTAAAGATCTTCTAAGGAATTAAATTGAGAAAGATTTAAAATTTGGATCCCTGCTTGTTTTAAAACATTTACAAGAGAAAGACGATTAAAAGAAGTTGTGACGACAAGGTCTGGTTTGAGAGCAATCAGTTTTTCTAAGTTAGAGTTAGAGCGCTCTGATATTTTTTGTGTGATCTCTTCTGTGAGAAAGCTATATTCTTTGCTGTCTGCTAGAGTGCTTATGGCTATAAGTTTTTCGAGCTCTTTAGATTCTCTCAAAATATCAACAAGAATTTCATCGCTTGCTAGGGCTAGGGAAGCTACTCTCACAACATTATGTTGACTCGATACGCTTGAGTTCCAGTTCTTCCAACTTTTAAAAGTACCGAGAAAAAGATTTCCAAGGGTAATACTCACGATAAAATATTTTTGCCAGCGTTTCATTCTCTGAAATGATCCTTTAGGTATTGATTTTTTTATGTTCTTTTATGATCAATTCTTCGACTCTTTTAGTAAAGTCTTCTATGGATTCCTCTAGTGGAGATGAAACTGGATCTAAAACTTTAACAACCATGGTGGCTTTTCTTGGGGTGAGAGAGCCTTTTTTCAGAAGTTTGCCAGCACCTTTAAGTACAATAGGAAGAACAGGAACCCCTGCTTCTTTAGCTACTTTAAAGGCTCCTACTTTGAAATCTTTTGGATAACCAAGTGTTGACCTTGTCCCTTCTGGAAAGAAGAGCACGGGTGTTTTTTCTTCGATACTTTTTTTACAAAGATCGATAGCTTGTTTGTGGCTTTCTTTTGTTCCTCTATGAATTGGAATATAGCCAGACCACTTCATAGCTTGTCCAATACATGGAATTTTGAAAGCTTCTTTTTTTGCAAGCCAACGAAATTGAATTTGAAGATAATTGAGAGCTAGCATGTCAGTAGCGCTTTCGTGGTTAGCTACAATGACAAAATGTCCGGAGTCAGGAATTTTTTCTTTTCCTGAAATTTGAATAGACCACAAAGGAGTAAAGCGAAAAAGGTCTCTTCCCCACTTAGCAGATCTTAGGTGAGCTATGTCCTCTTTTTGTTTTTTAGTTTTTCCTGTCAAGATAAGATAGATTCTTTCAAGGACAAGACCTATAAAATGAAACCATGTGATACTGAACAGTAAAATAATAAAAATAGAAGTTCTAAAAAAAGAAGACAACATAGGTACAATCCTTAATTTTTTATAAAAAAAAAGATCTCAAATAAGAGATCTTTTTAAATAGCCTGCTTTTCTTGAAGCTTCTAGCGAAAAAAACTTATTTTGAAAGAAAATTTCTTTCATGAGCATTCGGCACATCTAAAGGAAGATTCTTTAGAGTAGAGCCGTAGTTACGCTCGTAGTTTTTTCTCTTTTTAGCTTGTCTTGCGTGAGCAAGGCTTCTTCTGACTTTAACTTTTTTAGTTGGTGATGCCATTTGTCGATACCTACTTACACAATAATCGTAAAAATTTATCAAGTGAGGGGAAAGACTACTTTTTTTGTCTAGAAAAAGCAAGGAAAATTATTTACTCTTTAAAGAGTGTCCTCCTTTTATTTGGGGATAATTGATTTATCTTCTTCTATTACTTATTTGGCAGAGGTGTTGCGTGAAGCTAGAAAAAAGTTCTTTTAAACTTGTGGCTTATCTCTTTTGGTCTATTTTACTTGGAAATTCACTTTTCCTTGTGGCCTATGAACCCCCGAGTTCTCCTGAGCTTCATGACTCTAAAGAGAAATACAAAAATGTGATGCCTAAAAATAAAAGTGGAATGATTTTGGATATTACTGGCGGTGTTGGCCTGAGCACAGCTTTCCAAACTTCAGCAGCATTTTCTTATACAGGAGCTTTAGGTTTTGGGTACAGATACGCTATAACAACTTGGAATGTTTGGGATTTTGTTTTTGAGCTTGATTTTGGTCTCGGTGGGGATGGTGCTCGCGAGGTGGGTTATCCTATTGGTGTGCTTATGAGGTTTGATTATGGAACACCAATTAATGAAGGGGTTAATCTTTTTTTCCAATTTGGTGCCGGAGCAGCTTGGGCTAAACCACTAAAACAAGACGGTAAATTTTCTCCACAAGGACTTCTTGGTCTACAATTTGAGTTTGCTGCGACAAAAGTGTTCCGCGTTCTTGTTGGTCCAAGAATTAGCTTTAAAACAGCACCAGCACCTACTGGAAATGGTTTAACAATTTTCTATGCACCTGAGCTTTTGGTTGGTCTTCGTTTTCCTTTCTAAATATATGAATTAGAGGAAATGCTTAAATCGATTATAAATTTCCAATTTTTATTATAAAAAAGCAGCAACAAGTCCTATAAGCCCTCCAAAAACACCTCCCCAAACCACAAGCCATCCAAGATGTTCTTTTATGATAGAAGCTACGATGGCTTTCACCATGTTTGGAGTTAGTTCGTCAAGTCGAGTTAAGATAACGGATTCAATTTTTGGAATAAGATTTTCTGAAGACAAGATTTTCTTGATGGACTGCTTGAGAGTTGCGTCTTTTGTTGCTTTATTCACAAGTTCTTTAATATGTTGTTTCATTGTTTCAAGAAAAAAAGGTTTAGCCGGTTCTAAGATTTTAGCTCCACCAACCATAGCAAGCATAGGACCAACAGGAGACTCAAGAAGTGCGACTAAAAGTTTTTCATAGAGCTCTTCATAGTTAATGCGCCCAATAAAATCTTGAAGTTCTTCGCCAATAATTTTTTCTCCAAGTTCTTCAACAGAGAAAGAAGACTCTAGATGCTTGATATTAAAAAATTCTGTCATAATGAGATTGTGAATAGCAGCTTTGAAAGCTTCGAATTTAACCACAATGACACCCGAGCCATAGAGTCCTGGAATTTTTTCAAAGAGCATATGGACAGCAATCCAATTGGTCAGGGCTCCTGAAAGAGCAAAAAGGCCAATAGAGCTGAGCTCTTTTGAGTACACAGGTGTTAGAAAGCTCATGCCAAAAATAAGCAGAGACACTAAATTTGTTATAAGGCTCATGTGCTTTGTGAGAAAAGAACTAGGATTATTTTTGAATTTAGCGTGCACACTTTTCATAGATTCATTCCTACTAGCTTGCTACGTGGAAAAGATTGCTATTACTTGTTTCTTTTATTATAGGGAATCGATCAAAGTTAGGAGGTAGTAGGTTTTTTGCTATTAAACCAGCTAGAACTTCTTCTGTGCTCTTGAAGTTTTCCCAATCAATAATCTCTACGCGAGAACCTTTTTGTGCAAGTTCTGTACGAAGATGCTTATACTCTTCATCTAGCCCAGCTAGGTATTCAAGAGGAATCTTGATTTCACAGTCACGATCTCGCATGGAGATTCTTTTAAGGCAAGTTTTTGGGCTTGCTTGTAAAAAGAGAGTTAGCTGCGGCACCATAAGAAAGCGGAACATGGTATCACGCATTTTTAAGTAGTTGTCATAGCCAAGTGGGCTAATGTTCCCATCTTTTACATTTTGTCGTGCAAAGATGGCATCTCCATAAATGGAGCGATCCATGATAACGCCTTTTCCTGTGCGCCAAATGTACTCGATGGCTTCTTGGTGCATTTGAAAACGACGACTCATGAGCCAAAATTGCATTTCAAGTGCATAGCGCTTAGGGTTTTTGTAGAAGTCTTCTAAGTAAGGATTATCTTCAACAGGTTCTTTAAAAACCTTGAAGCCCAAGGCTTTTCCTATGTTTGAGGTGAGAGTACTTTTGCCGACTCCGATAAGTCCTTCAATAATGACCATACAAGCGTTCACTTTGGAAATCTCCTGGGTACTTTTTTCATAAGCAAACGTAGAAAAATATTATCAGCTCTTTTCTGTTAGAAAAGAATAGATAGCTTTTCACATCATGCCGATGAAGGATTAAAAAATAGAAAACAGATTTTTGAAAGACTTTTATGTAGAATGAAACCGTGGAATCAGCAAGGAAAATTTTTTCATCGCGTAAAAATAGTTTTTTCTTTCAACTTGATTCTTTCTTTTGGTATCAGTAGAAGGTAACCTTATAATAGATTTGATTAGGTAATATTTTTCGCAGGCCCTACTAAAATTAGCGTAGACTGTTTTTTAAAATTTTAGGACTTGCGGGAGTACTTTTATTTTAACATGGTTAAGTTTTTTTTGATAGGGCAGAAGTGCAATGGAATATCAGACAGGAAATGAAGAGCTTGAAAAGATTGTTGCTGAGCAGATGCTTTCATCTCAAGGAGTTTTGCAAGAGCTAAAAAAAAGAATTGTTGGCCAAGACGATTTAGTAAAACGTTTGCTAACAGCTATTATTTCAGGGGGGCATGTTCTGCTCGAGGGGCTTCCTGGGTTAGCAAAAACGACTATCATCAAGTCCCTTGCAGAAGCAAGTGAGCTCAGTTTTAAAAGAATCCAATTTACACCTGATCTTTTGCCTGCAGATGTGGTGGGAACTCAGATTTATGATGTGAGTACTTCTACGTTCAAAGTTAAGAAGGGCCCGATTTTTGCAAATCTTGTTTTGGCAGATGAAATTAATCGTGCTCCTGCCAAAGTTCAATCCGCACTACTTGAAGCTATGGAAGAGCGTCAGGTGACAATAGGGGATACAACATTTTCTTTAGAAGAACCATTTCTTGTGATGGCTACTCAAAACCCTGTGGAACAAGAAGGGACTTACCCTCTTCCTGAAGCTCAAGTCGATCGTTTTCTTTTTAAATTAAAAGTGTCTTATGGAACAATGGAAGACGAGATGGAGATCCTTAAACGTGCTGTGACAGCCTCTTCTCTTTCCCTTGCTAAAGTGATAAATAAACAAAAAATTGGCATTTTGAAAAATCTTGTGCACCGTGTTTATGTGTCAGATAAAATTCGCCACTACATTGTGCGTCTTGTGTTTGCTACTCGTAAGCCAGAAGACCAAGGTCTAACAGATTTAAAAGGTTTGATTGAGTACGGGGCATCTCCTCGCGCTTCTTTGGCACTTGATAAAGTAGCTCGTTCGAACGCTCTCTTAGAGGGGCGTAGTTTTGTGACACCCCAGGATATTAAAGATGTGGCAGCTGACATTCTTCGTCACAGAATTAAAGTGACTTATGAAGCTGAAGCTGAAAACATAACAAGCGAAGACATCGTAAATCGTATTTTAGATAGGGTTGACGTACCTTAATGTTATCCAAAGAGATTATTGCTCAAATCCGTAGAATTCAACTGAAAGCGGGTCATCTTGTGACGGATGCGCTAGCAGGAGAGTATTCATCAGCTTTTAAAGGCTTAGGCATTGAGCTAGAAAAAGTTCGTGAATACATGGAAGGAGATGATGTACGTGCTATTGACTGGAATGTAACAGCTCGTATGAACTCTCCTTTTGTTAAAATTTATAAAGAAGAGCGAGAACTCACAGTGATGCTCATGGTTGATGTGAGTGCCTCTTTAAGTTTCGGAACAACAGGGCGTTTTAAAAAAGAGATAGCAGCAGAGCTTGCTGCAATTCTAGCTTTTTTAGCTACAAAAAATAACGACAAAGTTGGACTCATCCTTTTTTCTGATCACGTGGAACACTATATTCCACCTGAAAAAGGACGAGCCCACATTTGGCGTCTTATCAGAAGTATTTTGACTCATAACAGCACCGCGCGTGCAGGTACTAGTCTTAAGAATGCTTGTGATTTCATTGGCAGAATCGCAAAACGAAAAACTATGTGTTTTTTATTGTCTGATTTTTATTGCGATGATTTTGAAAAAAATTTATCTCAGCTTTCTCGTCGTCATGATCTTATTTGTGTGGGGATTCATGATAAAAAAGAAAAAAATTTCAACAACTGTGGCTTGATCTCTTTGCATGACGCTGAATCTGGAGAAGACATAGTTTTAGATACAGGGAGTTCTTCTTTTAGAACTCTGTTTGAAAATGAAAGAAAAAAAGAGACAGAAAGTTTTTTAAAAATTCTTAGAAAAAATAAAGTGGATTACTTTGAAGTGTCCGCTGAAGAATCTCCTATTAAGCCTCTTGTGCACTATATTAGAAGAAGAGAGAGGTCGCTCAGATGATACTAAAAATTTTTTTAGGTCTAATAGTTGGTTGTTTCTCTTTTTTTCTTTTGGGTGAGGATGCAGGATCGTTGCAAGGAGAAAATATTGTAGATTTACCTCATGCTGCTAGATCTATTCACTCTTATCCTGCTCTTTTCCCTTGGTGGATTATTTTTTTAATTTGTTTTTTCTGTTTTATGCTTCTTCTTGTTTTTTGGGGCTATAAAAAGTTTTGGAAAAAAAGAGAAGTGCCTATTGTTCCTAAAGATCTTCCTCTTGAGGTGAGACAAAAAATTTCTTCTCTTGAGCCTACAGAGATTTTTTCAAGAAAAGATCAAATTAATTTTTTCTATGAACTCAGTTTTAATTTCCGCTACTACATTGAACTTAAAGCAGGGTTAAAGGCAACAGATTTAACTTTTAAAGAGCTAAGACCTCTTTTAAGAGAACGTCTAAAAAACTCTGGAGATAAGTCTCTTGAGTTTTTGAAATTTTTTGAAAAAGCTGAATACATTAAATTTGCTGATAAAGAAGCCACGAAAGAAGAGGCTAGGAAAGATAAGGAAAACGTTTTAGAGTTTCTATCTTTTTTAGATGAACTTGTGAAAAGTGAAGAAGAAATAGAAAAGAAAAAAGATGAGAAAAAAGGAGGTACTGGCTATGCTTACTAAGTTTGCTAATCCAAGTTTTTTCTTTTTACTTCTTTTTTTGTTTCCCATGTTTTTTTTTCATTTGAAAAAAAGAGTTTCTTTTCGTTATTCGTCTCTTCATCTTGTTAAAAAAGGACGAAGAAGTGTTTTCTATTACCTTTCTCATCTTCCTTTTTTGTTTAAAGTTCTTGCATTTTGTTTTTTTGTGATAGCTCTTGCTCGTCCTCAGATGGGTCGCACAAAAACAGAAAGAAAAACAGAGGGTCTTGACATGATGCTTGTGGTGGACACCTCTGGAAGTATGAAAGCTTTGGACTTCAAATTAGACGGAAAAAGACAAGACAGGCTTTTTGTTTTAAAGTCTGTTCTTTCAGAATTTATTGATGCAAGACCTGATGATAGACTTGGTATGATTGTTTTTGGTACCCATGCTTATGCTCAAGCTCCTCTTACACTTGATCATGATATTCTTAAGGAATATTTAAAAGGAGCTGAAATTGGGATGGCAGGCGAGGCAACAGCTATTGGAGATGCTCTTGGTCTTGCTCTTAGTTCTTTAAATAATGTGAAGTCTAAAAATAAAATTATTATTCTCTTAACAGATGGAGCTAACACAGAAGGAAAGTTAGATCCTCTTCAGGTAGCTTCTGCTGCTAAAGAAATTGGGATAAAAGTTTACACAATAGCTGTTGGGAGTGAGTCGGGGGTTGTTCCTTTTCCTGGGCCTTTTGGTGTTCAACAGGTGAGACTTGAAGTCGATGAAAAACTTCTGAAAGAAGTCGCATCTCTTACTGGAGGTCAATATTTTAGAGCTGGTGACACAGAAGCTTTAGAAAGAGTTTATAAAACTATAGATGCTCTTGAAAAAACAGAAGTGAAAGTGGCTTCATACCATAACTACGAAGAGCGATTCAGTGTCTTTTTGTGGATTGGGTTTTATTGTTTTCTCGCACAATTAATTTTGCTAGCAAGTCGTTTGAGAAGGATTCCATCGTGAATTTCTACAACTCTGAAAATTTAATCTGGCTTTGGGCTCTTCCTTTTGTAGCTATTCTGTTATTTTTTTCTGCTTTTCGTGTGAAACGAATTTTATCTCTTTTTGCAACAGCAAGAGTTGCTGAACTTATGGGGTATTCTTTAAGTCCTTTGCGTGTTTTTGTAAAAGCTTGTTTTGTGCTTCTTGTTTTTTCTTTACTTGTTCTTGCTTTAGCTAGGCCACGCTTCGGTTTTGACTGGAAAGAAATGCCACGAGGAGGAGCTGACATTATGGTTGTACTTGATCTTTCAAAATCCATGATGGCTAGTGATATTTCTCCAAATCGTTTAGAGCGTGCAAAAAGAGAAATTTCTGATTTGATTGGGATGTTAGAAGGAGATCGCATTGGAGTGATCCCATTTGCTGGGGTTTCTTATGTGAGTTGTCCGCTCACTTCAGATTATCGTTTAGCTACTCTTTTTTTAAATCAACTAAGTCTTGAAAGTATGCCTGTTCAAGGAACAGATATTTTTTCTGCTGTAAAGATGGCAGCTGAAAGCTTGGAGAAATCATCAGGAGCAAACAGTCAGGCTAAAACGATTATTTTGATGACAGATGGTGAGGATAACGAAGGTTCTCTTGATGAACTAGTGGCATTTTTAAAGCCTCGGAATATTAAAGTTTTTTCCATTGGTATCGGAGGTCTAGAAGGTGCACCTATTCCAGAAGATGGTGGTGGTTTTAAAAAAGATGAATCTGGTCGTGTTGTTTTGACTAAACTGGATGAGTCGTATTTAAAGCAACTTTCATTCGCTACAGGAGGTTCTTATATAAGGTCGACTTCTGGGGATATGGATCTTGATTTCATTTATAAAAAAAGTATTAGAAAAGACCTTTCAGAGTCTGAGGATTCAGAAAATCTCGAAAAACAAAAAGTGTGGCATGAACGGTATCAGTGGTTTCTTTTTCTAGCTATTCTTCTTTTTTTGTTAGAGCACTTTACTTCTGATTATAGAAGAGAAAAAGAAGGATTTTTATGAAAAGAAAAATTTTAGTTTTTTTTGTAGGGGTATCTTTAATATCTTTTTCCTTGTTTGGTGATGAAGCTAGGCGTGGGGAAAAACTTTTTCAAGAAGAAAAATTTAAAGAATCTTCAGAAGCTTTTTTAAATGCAGAAATTGATGAGCCTTCTCAGCTAGAACATGCTTACAATAGAGGTGTGACTGAGCTTAGAAATAAAAATTATGAATCAGCTACAGAAGCTTTTACAAAAGCTTCTCAGTCAAAAGATGAGGGTCTAAAAAAAGATTCTCTTTTTAACTTGGGTCACGCGCTTTATGGCAAAGGGGCTTTGGAAGATTCTCTTAAAGCTTTTGATGAGTATCTAAAAATAGATCCAAAAAGTAAAGAAGCAGAGGAAAATAAATCTTGGATTGAGAAAAAAATTAAAGAACAAAAAGAAAAACAAGATCAAAAAAAAGATTCTGAAGAAAATAAAGATAAAAAAGACAAGCAGGATGAACAAGATAAGCAGGATCAAAAAAAAGATTCTGAAGAAAACAAAGATCAAAAAGATAAGCAGGATCAAAAAAAAGATTCTGAAGAAAACAAAGATCAAAAAGACAAGCAGGATCAAAAAGAAGATTCTGAAGAAAATAAAGATCAAAAAGACAAGCAGGATCAAAAAGAAGATTCTGAAGAAAATAAAGATAAAAAAGAAGAAGAAAAACCTAACAAAGGTGAGTCTTCTTCAAAAGACAAAGAAGAACAGGAAAAAAAAGCTACAAAAGACGAAATAGAAAGACTTCTGAGAACCATTGATAATATGCAGAAAGTCTACGGGGTTCCTCCAAAAGTTCCTCAGCAAGAAAAGAAACTAAACAAGGACTGGTAGGGTTTAATGATGAGAGTAGGTTTTTGGTACATTTATTTCTTGAGCTTTTTGTGTTTCACAAGCTCTTTGTTTGCTTCTGTTCAGGCTTTTCTTGATCGCACAGAAGTTGCTTTAGGGGAATCTTTTGTTCTTTCTTTGAGTGTCGAAGGAGGAAGTCCGAGCATTGATATCAGCGGATTTGATTTTGCTGATGTGGTTGGTCGTAGCTCTTCTACTCAAGTGTCTTATGTGAATGGATCTTTCTCAAAAGAGACGACTTATTCTTACCAGCTTGTGAGTACAAAAGAAGGGGTTTTTGAAATTCCAGCTATTACATTCGATTTGAATGGAAAACAAGTAGCAACAAAACTTTTAAAAATAACCATAACCGCTCCATCAAGTCAGTATAAAACACAAAAAAATACTGGAGCAGAAGATTTTTTTGAAGACGAAAAAGAAGAGGAATCTGAAGAGAACTCACAAGATCTTGCAGATATTTTCATCACAAGAAAGTTTTCTAAAAAAGAAATCTATGTAGGGGAGTCTGTCCTCTCCACAATTAAGTTTTATTATGCTGTAAAACTTCAGAATCTTGTTCCGCAATTTACACGTTCTGATGCTTTTCGTTATTTAGATTTTAAACCTACGGAAGAAAAAGAAGAGTATAAAGGTAGGCTTTATAATGTTGTGACTTTGAAAACTGTTCTTTTGCCTATTAAATCAGGCAAACATGAAATGGATCGCTACCGCTTAACTGCTGAAATTTTGAAAAGAGAAGAAAGAGGAAGGCGATCTAGTTTTTTTGATGATTTTTTTGGGGGTGGTTACTCTGTTGAGAATAAATCTTTTGCTACAGAAAAAGATACTCTTGTTGTGAAGCCTATTCCCGAAGACGGGCGACCAAAAAATTATCGCGGTCTTGTGGGTGACTTTACTCTTAGTGCTGTTTTGAGTGACGAGGATGTGAAAGTAGGTGAGACCTCAACACTTACCATAACCATGAAAGGTCAAGGTTCTCTCGACAGCTACAGTGAGCCTGATCTTAATTTGCCAAAACATATAAAAGTCTATGCCGATAAGCCTGAGCTTAAAGAAGAAATGAGTCCAAAGACAGGTCTTGTTTCCCAGAAGGTTTTTAAGTTTGCTCTTGTGCCTACACGAGGAGGCAACATTGATTTAGGCTCTTATAAAGAGAGTGTTTTTGATACTCAAAAAGGAAAGTTTGTAGACTTAAAAGCTGTTCTTGGAACTCTCAAAGTGGAGGGAAGTGGAGAGGACGAAACAGTTTCAGCTGCAAGTTTAAATACTTTAAACGAAAAAGAACTTATGAAAGAGCAGGTGAAGTCTCTTGCTCATGATTTAATTGACATTAAAAGAGGAATTTTGGTGTCTTCTGTGAAGAAGAAAGAAGGACTATCCTCTTATCTTCTCTATTTGGCTTTAGCTCTTAGCTTTCTTTACGCAGGATTAAGATTATTTCCTTATGCTTTTAATCCAAAGAGTTCTGACAAAAAGAGAAAAACTTTGGCTTATAAAAACTATAAACTAAAGAAACAGAAGATAAATAAAGAACCTTCTCTTGAAGAGATTTTCTCACTTTTTAGAGGATTTTTGGGTGACAAGTTTCAGTTGAATGCCTCTAGTTTAACTAAAAAAGAGCTAGATCAAGCTCTTGGAGAAGTAAAACTTGATGAAAAAACAAGAACTCATGTGGTCGAGTTTTTTGGAAGTTTAGAAAAAGCGTTCTTTAGTCAAGAAGGTTCAAAAAAAGATTTTGTAGAGAAAGCATTCCAAGAAGTGGATGAGCTTGTTAAGAAAGTGGATCATTATGTTTAAAAATATTCTTTTTTGTATATTCTGTTTTTTTTATGGACTCACTTCATTTGGATCTCTTGATAGTTCTAAGAGTTTATTATCCCAAGCAGAGACCTTTTATGATGCTCAAAACTACGAAGATGCTGCTAAAATTTATGAAAAAATTTTAGAAGAAGAAGGGTCTTCCGGAGAAATTTTATTTAATTTAGGAAACACTTATTTTCGTCTTGGTAAAAAAGGAAAAGCTATAGCTGCGTATCTCGGAGCTAAACGACTTTCACCAAGAGATCCTGATATTACAAAAAATTTGAAGTACGTAGAGTCATTTTCAAAAGATAAACTTACAGCAGAAAGTCAAACTGATTTCTTGAGTGTTCTTACTGCTTGGTCTAAAAATTTTACTTGGGAAGAACTTGTTTTTTTTAGTGTTGTGTTTTGGATTATCTTTATTGTTGTACTTTTGTTTTCTCATGTTTTAGGGATTTTTTCTTCTTTTAGGCCTCTTTTTCTCTCGCTAACGTTATTTTTCTCTGTTTTTTCTTTGATATTTTTTTGGAAGTCAGCTTCTTTTGAAAGATGGGGAGCTGTGACAAGTGAGTTAGTAAGTGTGCACTCAGGGCCTTTTCAATCTAACACAACACTGTTTGAACTTCATGAAGGAGCTCCCCTTCTCTGGAAAGATTCAAAAGAAAATTGGATAAAGGTGGAACTTTCTGATGGGAAAAAAGGTTGGTTAGAATCTTCTGATTTAGCGTTTTATTGAAGATTTAACGGGTGCTTATAAGGCAAATCATGAAATGTATAGGTTATATTGCTATTTCTTTAGACGGCTTCATTGCTCGAAAAGATGGAGGCCTGGATTGGCTCGATATTGACACGGGTGGAGATGATTGTGGATTTAAAGACTTCTTGCTAAGTATCGATGCTATGATTATGGGGAGGGTTACATTTCAAAAGATCTTAGAGATTGGCCAATGGGTTTATGGAGATATTCCTGTTTTTGTCCCTAGCACGAAATTGCAACAAAAAGATGTACCTGAACATCTATCTTCAAAGCTAACTGTTGTTCAAGGCACGCCGACTTCATTAATGGAAGACCTAAAAGCAAAGGGTAAAAAACGTGTTTATGTTGATGGTGGAAAAACAGTGCAAAGTTTCATTCAAGAAGGATTATTGGATGAGTTAACGCTCACACAATTTCCAGTCCTGTTAGGCACTGGTATCCCTCTCTTTGGAGAGACTAAAGGTGATGTGAAGTGGGAACTTGTCAATTCGAAAGCTTTCGCTTTTGGGCTTGTTCAGAATCATTACAAGTTATTAAAAAGAGGCTTATAGGATAATGGAAGGATATGTCATTGCGAATCAGTTGCTATAGAAAGCCCTTTTAAGCTTGAAAGAATGAAATCTCGCGTAAGATAAGACACTTCCTGAAAGTTTTCTTTCCACTGTTTTCTTGAATCTGCGCAAATTTCGTTTGTTACTCCTAAGATAACATCAAGATTTTTTGCTTTTTTTAAAGCTTCTGCAACAGGGTATAGCTCCATATTTTCATAAAGAGTCTCCTGGTCTTCTTCTAAGAGATTTTTCCTTGTTATAGTTTTTGTGAGAGAAATCTCAGGGCTTGTGAGGACTGTTGCTTCTCTTAGGGTTTGTCCTCCTAGCCTTCCTTCAGGAAATGTAATTTCTTTGTACCATGATGGTTCAATATCACTGATTCCTGAACGAACACCAGCTGGCATCCACAGGGTTTTTTTAACTTTCACTAAGTATGGTTTTTTAAAAGGAGCAAAAGAACCACAAGAACCTAGATAGAGAACATCTTTTCCTCGGCACCTGCGAGCGAGTTTTTCAGAAGCTCTAGCAGCACTTAGAGGGTCTATTCCGACAGGAAAAAAATCAAAAGAAATTTTTTTTTTTGAAGTTCTTTTGTCAAAGGTAAAACTTCGAATTCTACTGCAGCAACAATAAGAAGAGACATAATAAAAATCCTACTCAGCTCGTCTTTGTGTTATGCCTTGGGTTGGTAGAATTTGAGAAGCTCTTAGAGCAGGGTAAAAACCAGCTAGAGAGGACATAACAACCCCTAGGCTAGCAGCACCTAAGTATACCTTCCAACTTAATTCTACTGGTAAGTAAGAGAGCATGTACACATCGGGTATATCAATGAAGGGTATATAAACTAAAACAAAAGAAATAAGAAGAGCAAGAGCTAACCCTAAGGCACCACCAAGAATACCCATGAAAGTACTTTGTTTAAAGAAAATGAGGAGAATATCTCTATTGGTTGCTCCTAAAGCTTTGAGAATTGATATGTCTTTTTGTTTTTGAATCACAAGAACAAAAATAGTTGTAAGGATATTAAAGCTCGCTACAAAAGTAACAAGGGCTACAATGAGAGCAATCATTTTACGTTCAGTGCGGATAGCTTCAAAAATAGTAGGATTGTAAGATTGCCATTCGTTAAAATCAAGAGGGATGTGTTCTTCCATTTTACTCACAAGTTTTTTGCTATTAT
>CANFEH010000006.1 GCA_947445855.1 Zetaproteobacteria bacterium | reverse complement strand
CCACATGCTAACTTTGTGAGTGAAAAACTTTATAACTTCATAGCAAACCTGTTGCAATCTGACCCTTCTCTTAGGCAAGAAGAAACTTTTTCATTCAAGCCAGGAAATCTGTCTTTTTTTATTCAAAATAAAATGATTCCTATCAAGAGTCTTAGCCAAAAAGAAAGTAAGATCCCTAAAATTTTAGGAGGGCTCGCAGCTCAAAAACAATGGCTTAATCTTTGGGATAAAATGTTTGGTTCACTGCAAGAAAAAGAGCAACCTCTTTCTAAATCACTCAACATCAGTCATAAAGATGCTCTTGCTAGCACGCTGAAACTAATCAGCTATACTTGTGGACTTTCTTCTTGGCTTTCTCTCAATCCAAAAGCCATGGAAGAACGTTGTGAGTATTTAGAAAACCTTGGGACTTCAGATATTTTAAAAAATCTTGCAGCTCTTTTTTCTAGAGAAGCTAGTGACTGCTCCCTTACTCTTGCTTTTGAAGAACAAGTTCTTACAGCTCAGAAAAAAGATTCTTATTGGCAAATAAAAACAAATAAAAAACAGCTAAAAACAAAACGTTTAATTGTAGCCCACTCACCCTGGGAAGCTCTTATTTGGCTTGACAGAAAAGATTTACCTCAAAAAATTTTGCAAATGGCTCTGCGATCTAAACCAACCAGTGTTGTTAGTCTTACAAAACGCATCAAGAAAGAATGTGAAGGTCTCAGTGATCAAATGATTATTGCTTCAGAGTCAGTTATCATGATTCACTCTTGTGGAAATCTTTGTTTTACCTATAGCCTCGATTACGAGTCTTCAATTAATACGACAGAAGTCACAAAAGCCATTAAAGCCTTAAGACGATCAGCTCTTAAATTACTAAGTGCTTTCCCAGATCTCGAGTTAGAAGAAGAATCTATTGCTCTGCATCCTATTGCCTGGGGGCAAAGTGCGCAAACCAAAGAGGCTTCTTATGTTGAAAAACTTTCTGACTACGATTTTTTCAAAGAAGATATTCTTTTTTGTGGAGAATCTTATGGTACAAGTTATAGACCTGATGAAAATATTATAAAATCTGTACTGGCTTGTGCGAGCTACTGCGTTGAAAATAAATTGGGAGAATAACATTGTGGTTGAATTGATAGATGGAAAAACACTAGCAGAAAGTATTATTCAAAAAATCAAAGAAAAAGTAGATAAAATAATCAACCTTGGCAAACGACCTCCATGCCTTGCTGTTATTCTCGTAGGAGATGATCCAGCTAGCACTGTTTACGTTGCTCACAAACGAAAAAAGTGTGAGACTATCGGTTTCAAAAGTGAATTTTTTGCTCTACCGGCTACAAGCTCACAAGAAAAATTAAATAATCTTATTAAAAAACTAAATGAATCAGACGAGGTCGATGGAATTTTGCTCCAACTTCCTCTGCCAAAAGAATTAAATTCAGATAAAGCCTTAGATCTAATACACCCAAAGAAAGACGTAGATGGGCTCACTTCTTTTAATCAAGGTCTCTTGTGCCAAGGTCGCTCTGCTTTTGAACCGTGCACTCCAAAAGGGATCATCACGATGATCCACTCAGCAGGAGTGGCTATTGATAGCAAAAAAGCTTGTGTGATCGGTAGAAGTCGCTTAGTTGGTCTTCCTATTGCTCTTCTTTTGAATCAACACAATGCCACAGTGAGCCTTGTGCACCGTCATACAAAAAACCCAAAAGACTACACAAAAGAAGCTGATATTCTTGTTGTTGCAGCAGGAGTGCCTCACCTAGTCGATGACACTTGGTTAAAAGAAGGTTGCGTTGTAATTGATGTCGGAATTCACAAAAGCAAAGAGGGTAAACTCATAGGAGATGTTAATTTTGAAAAAGCTTCTAAAAAAGCTTCTAAGATTTCTCCTGTGCCTGGAGGGGTTGGCCCCATGACAGTAGCTAGTTTGATGGAAAACACTTTAAAAGCCTACGAAGAACGCTATTTTTAAAAAAAAGGTTCTACTGTGATTTTTTCACGTTATCTTATGCAGTCTTTCTTTTTCCTTTTTACGATTACTCTTATTTTTTGTACTTTCTTGTTCCTCCTCTTGGACTTTGTAGATAAATCAAGACACTATTTCCCAACAGTAACAGCAGATGCTACCTCAATTTTCTGGTTTTATATTTATCAAATTCCTTATATCATTCTCCAGTGTGCGCCTTTAGCTGTACTCTTTTCTTCATCGATCTGTCTTTATAATCTTAGCACATCAAACGAAATGACAGCCATGCTCAGCTTTGGTTATTCCGCAAAATCTCTGCTTAGGCCCTTGTTTGTTTGTGGGCTTATTTTAGTAGTTTTCCTGAGCCTTCTCAGTGAATTTATTATTCCTAGAACTTCAGAAGAAGTTGAATACATTAGAAAAGTTCATTTTGAAGGAAAAAAAAGTAGTTATATTAATAAAACAAATTGGTCTCACAATAACTCCTCTTTTTACTCCTATGCTCATTATATACCTAATACAAAAATTTTTTTGGATTTAAAAATCATAACATTAAACAAAAATTTTAGATTAGAAAAAGTAGAAAAAATAGCAAGAGCATCCTATGAAGAAAATAAAAATATCTGGATCCTACAAGATATTCACACAGAAATATTTCATCACGAAGAAAAAAAATTTCACATAGAAAAAAAATTCTCCCCCAAAAAGCAGCTAACACTTCCTATCAGTCCAGATCTTCTGAATATTGAAAGAAGACATTTGCAAGAACTTTCTCTAGAAGAACTCGACGGAATCCTTGAAAGAAACAAAGAAAGCGGAATGGATCTCTTAGAAATAAAAATAGCATGGCACACGAGACTTTCTGAGCTAGCTCTCAGTTTAGTTTTTATCTTTGGAGGGTTTCCTCTTGCATTTTTGAGAGAGAGAAGAAAAGAAAGTGTTTTTATTTTTATAAAAATTCTAGGCTTAGGCTTTTCCTACTGGCTTTTGTTTAGTCTTTTTAGAGCTATTATCTTAACTGGATCTCTTCCGATTGTTATTGGGTCTTGGACCCCTCTTGGAATTATTTCTTCTTGTTTTATTTTTCAATTACAAAAAACACTGAAAGCTCATAGTTAAACACATTTTTGTTCAAGCAGTCTAAGATTTTTTCTTCATAAACCTACTAAGATAATTGATTGCGTAAATCCATGCGATTAGAACAAAAAAAGAAACAACTATCAAATAAGGTATAGTACCACTTAGGCTTCCACAAATAGGAAGAAGAGTCATAAAAAGGATAGCACCACTTGCTTTTCCAAAGCGTGAAGCCACTCCATCAATAACAGTTTTTCCTTTTCTTTTTTCTTCTAGAGGCAAAGGGATAAATGCCATCTCTTTTGTCGTGTCGTAAAGAGAATACTTAGACCCTCTAGAAATAGCATTTTGCAGAGCACCCACATAGGCTAAAATCCAAATAACTTCAACACCAAAGAAATCAAAAAGATAACTCACAAGGTCAGGATGGTCTTTAAAATAAAAAAGAGGAAATAAAGATATAGCCGAGAGAAGTAAAAAAATAGGAGTTACAAGAGCTGTTTTTTTCCACCCTGCGTACTTAATAATAACAGGAACTGAAAAAGCTAACAGCGTTGATAAAACACCTTTTAAAATCTGAACATTAGCCAAGAATCTTACAATAGAAATTTGATCTGAAGCAAAATAATCTTTTACAGACTGACTCCAGAGAGTATCAAACAAAGTAAAAATTGCGTTATAAGAGATGGAAAGAATAAGAAGAGAAAAAAGGTAACGAGAACGTAGGACAAGAAGAAGAGACTGCCAAATGGAGTAGGACTCCTTTTTTTCTTCTTTCTTTTCTTTTTTAAGATTCTCATCATGTTGCATTATTTGCCTTTTTTTACTAAGAAAGCTAAAAAGAAACAATGAAATAATGCCTACAAAAATGCAAAGCATAATGTTCACAAAGTAGCAGCAATAAATTTTTGAGGACTCAGATAAAAATATAAAATTAAAATCTAAAAAAGAAAGCTCTCGAATAACATAACCAGAAACAGCTGCTGCTAGATTTCCAAAAAGATTATAAAAAGGGTAGTGCCGACTCGCATCATCCATAGAGCTTGTCTCATTCATGAACCCCCAGAAAAGAACAAACATAACAGCACTCGACCAGACTTCACACAGGACATAAAAGAGACTGAGGTGCCAATACTCAAGCATAGCGATCAACCCTCTAAAACCAGAAGGTAAGAAGATTCTCAAGAACTGAGCCAGTGAGTTTAAAGCAAAAAATTGAGTAAACGGATAAAGAATAATAGCAAACAGAAAAAAATAACTAAGAAAAATAGCTAAAAAAACATAGAAAATTTGACTCCGTGAGAGCCTCTTGCAAAGTCTTGTATAAAGATACATAAACAAGAATGCGCCAGGTAAAACACCGCAAATTTTTAAAAAAGGAATAATTTCTGCGCCTGCAGACGATGCTAAAGTAACTAGGGTGATTTTGAGAGGACGAAGACCGTTATAAATAAAAGACAAACAGAAATAAAGCAAACAGCCACTAAGGACAATTAAAAATCGTTGAAGTCTTGAAACACTCACAGTTAAGCTCTCTTATCTTTGCATTGTTTAAGCAAAAAAAAAAGAGTCCTCTAGAAGAAGAACAAAAGCACTTATGAAAGTTAACTTTTTTTAGAGATACTGAAGAAAATTTATAGCAAGATTGAAGCAAGAAGAAAAGAGGATTTTTAAAAAATGAATGATCTTGCTACGATACCACAGCTATATGAAGATCAGGTGAGTAGCCTTCTCTTAGAACTTGCTCAATAGCAGCTAGAGTTCCAGCTTTTGAGCTTGGGCACTCATTACAGGCCCCTTCATAAGAAATCGTAAGAATATTATCTTCTAAATCTACCAAATGAACATCTCCTCCATCAAGCTGCAAAGAAGGACGAATAGTTTTATCAAGAATCTCATCAATCACACGAAGCTCACCTGCATAAGCTTTTCTTTGTGGTTCTGGTTTTCCAAGACTTTCTTCAAAGAAAATATCATGACCTCCAATCTGCTTAAAAAGAACTGTTTGAATACGTTCATCGAGTTCAGACCAGTTTCTTTCTCCGTCTTGTGTAAGAGTCAACACATTTTCAAAAAAGTGAACTTGCTTAATCCCTTCAATCCCAAGAAGATAATACCCTAGCGGGATATGAGCACACTCAGACTGTTCTTTGTAACTCACCTTCCCTTTAGCTTTTACTTCTTCACTCAGAATATATTTTCTTGCATTTGGATTTGGGGTTCCTTGAATTTTATACTTAAGCATCTGCTTTTTCTTCCCCTGCTTCTGTTGAGACCTTTTCTTTTTCTTTCAAGGCTCCTGACATAGCATGCCAGGCAAGAGCAGCACATTTTACACGAGAGGGATACTGCCAAATATTTGAAAAAATCTTAAGAGGTCCAAGCTTGTGTTCTTCGGGAGAAGGGCCTTTCAAAAGGGTTGTGAACTCACCAAAAATCTCCTGAGCTTCTTCGATAGTTTTCCCTTTAAGAGACACTGTCATCATAGAAGCAGAAGCTTTACTAATGGCACAGCCTGTGCAGTCGAAAGTAATTTTGTCAATTTTTTTATTTTCGTCTACATTTATATAAACCCAAATATGATCACCGCAAAGTGGGTTTAAGCCTTCTATCTGGTGAGTTGGGTTCTCGAGTTTCCCATAGTTTTTTGGCTTTCTATTATGATCTAGGATCATTTGCTGATAGATTTCTCTTCCGTCCATTTCATACCCTCTCTAAGAACAGACTTTATTTGATAATCTCTCGTATGGTCTGCTTAATCTCATCTGCGCAAAAATCAGAGTCTTTTTGCTTTTCTAGCTCTAAAAGTTCGGAAAAAAAAGCACTTATCAAAAAGCTTATAGCAGCTTCTCTTGTGAGACCCCTTGTCTGCAGATAAAAAAGCTCGTCTTCTCGCACCTGGCTAACTGTGGCCCCATGAGAACATTTTACGTCATCCGTGTCAATTTTAAGCTGAGGTTTTGTATAAATTTCAGCATGTTGACCTAGCAAAATATTCTTATTTAACTGGCGAGACCTCGTTAAAGTCGCATCTTCGCTGACTGAGATATTTCCTTGGAAAACTCCTTTTGCCTTGTCACAAGCAAAACCTTTGAAATATTGGTGACTTGTCGTTTTTGGGGCTTCATGCCTAATATCAAAGAAGAAATCTGTCGTATTTTCTTTGTGAGAAAGATAGAGACCGTTCAGGGTCGTGTGAGCTCCACTTTCAACAAGGCCTACATATGTATCCTGTCTAAAAGTAGAAGCTCCAAGAGCCACCATAAAGCTCGTAAAAGTCCCTCCCTCCAAAACAGCTACTCTTAAATCAGCTATGTGCCTATGGTTTTTGGCTGCATGAAAAATCTTTTTGTAATGAATCTTAGCATTTTTTTTAACAAGAATATCAAGAGCAGAGCTTGAAAAAAGTTCTGCTTGTTTGTCTGAACTAGCAATGAGAGTTCTATGAGTTTCTTTCACAACAAGAGATGAACTTTTTTCAACAAGCATAAAATTCTTTGTAAAAAGAGCTTTTGCTTTTTCTTGTGAACTCCAAAGAAATGTTAAATCTAAATGAAATTCTTCCTCAGAAGAAGACACATGAATGAAAGCACCTTCTTTCAAAAAAGAATCATTCATAAGAGAGAAGTATTTTTTTTCTTGAAAAGAAAAATGAGCAAGAACCTCCTCTAAGAGACTTGGTTTCTTAAGTGCAACTTCTTGAAGAGATGAAATAGATATGTTTTTTGCTTCTAAGAAAGAAAGATCCTCTCGTAACACACCATCTAAAAAGACAAGACGATTTTTTTTGTTGCTAGCAGCTTCAAGCAAAGACGATACGTCCATGTCTTTTTCAGGAGTATGATCCCACTCATTTTCTTCAAGCCAACGAGTACTTGTGTATTGCCAACTTTGTGTTTTTATATTCGGTCTAGACATAGCCTCGAAAAGATTTCTCGACTCTTTTCTGAGACTTTCTAAAAATTTTTCTTCTGCTGTGTAGATTTCTTTATTTTTTAATTTAAGAGCATTCATGCGCAAAATCTCATTTCTACTTAAAGTCTGCTATGAACGTATCATAGCCATTTTTTTCGATTTCTTTTGCTAAGCTTTTATTTCCAGATTTAATTATTTTTCCTTTGTAAAGAATATGAACATAGTCTGGAACAATATAATCAAGAAGTCTTTGGTAGTGAGTCACAAGAACAATCGCATTGGACTCACTTTTTAAACGATTAACCCCTTCTCCTACAGCTTTGAGAGAGTCAACATCAAGACCTGAGTCTGTTTCATCAAGAAAAGCTAAACGCGGAGAAAGAACAGCCATCTGTAAAATTTCATTTCGTTTTTTTTCGCCACCAGAAAAGTCTACGTTAAGTTGTCTTTCTAGCATGTGAGAAGACATACCAAGATCTTCAAGCTTAGCATTTATAAATTCACTAAACTCGAGCGTGTCCAGCTCTTCCCCACCTTGATGACCAGTAATAGCATTAAAGCTAGCACGTAAGAATTCAAAGTTTGTCACACCTGGAACTTCAATTGGGTATTGATAGGCTAAGAAAATCCCTTCGCGAGCTCGCTCTGTTGGATCAAGCTCTAAAAGATTTTTTTCTTTGAAATTAATTTCATAGTTAATAGATCCACCTGTGACTTCATAGTCAGGGTGTCCTGCAATTACTTTTGAAAGTGTGCTTTTCCCAGATCCGTTTGGACCCATGATAGCATGTACTTCGCCTTCTTTTACTTCTAGATTAAGACCTGTAAGGATCTCTTTGTCAGAAGTTTTAACTGTCAGATTTTTTATTTTTAACATAGGTTTTCTTATCCCACACTGTTTTCTAATTTCATTTCGAGTAACTTGACAGCTTCCACAGAAAATTCGAGAGGAAGCTGATTGAAAACTTCTTTGCAAAAACCATTCAAAAGAAGACTGAGAGCTTGATCTTCAGCAATACCTCTTGATTTAAAATAAAACAACTCTTCAGCACTAATTTTTGAAGTCGCAGCTTCGTGTTCAATAGTAGCTGTTTTGTTTTTTACCTCAATCACAGGAAAAGTATTAGCTTTTGATCTTGCGCCTACAAGCATAGAGTCACACTGAGTGAAGTTTCTTGCATTCTCAGCTGTTTTAGCTACAGAAACAAGTCCTCTATAACTATTCACAGACTGATCTGCTGAAATTCCTTTTGAAACAATATAGCTTCTTGTGTTCTTGCCAAGATGAATCATTTTTGTGCCGGTGTCTGCTTGCATATGATTATTTGTCAAAGCAACTGAGTAGAACTCACCTTTTGAGTGGTCTCCTTTTAAAACAACACTCGGGTATTTCCATGTGATAGCAGATCCTGTTTCCACTTGTGTCCAAGAAACTTTTGAATGATCCCCTTTACACAAAGCACGCTTTGTCACAAAATTATAGATCCCACCTTTTCCATCTTTGTCACCAGCATACCAGTTTTGAACAGTGGAGTATTTTATGTTTGCATGATCAAGAGCAACGAGTTCAACAACAGCTGCGTGAAGTTGGTTTTCATCTCTCATAGGAGCAGTGCACCCTTCAAGATAACTCACAGAGCTTCCTTCGTCTGCAATGATCAAGGTTCTTTCAAATTGCCCAGTGCCTGAAGTGTTAATTCTAAAATAGGTAGACAAATCAAGAGGACAACTGACCCCTTTTGGTATGTAAACAAAAGAGCCATCACTAAAAGCTGCGGAGTTTAGAGCTGCAAAAAAATTATCTTTGTACGGAACAACAGAACCTAAATATTTTTTAACAAGATCAGGAAAGCGCTCGACAGCTTCTGTAAAAGAACAAAAAATAACCCCAACTTTTTCGAGCTCTGCTTTGTGAGTCGTTCCAACAGACACACTGTCAAAAACAGCGTCTACAGCAACCCCTGCCAAACGTTTCTGCTCGCCAAGGGGGATTCCAAGGCGCTCAAATGTTTTTAGAATCTCCTCGTCTACTTCTTCCAAGCTTTTAGGGCCACTTCCAGTATCTTTTGGGGCAGAGTGATAAGCGATATCTTGATAGTTAATCGGTTCGTATTTGAGATGAGCCCAGTGAGGCTCTGTCATTTTTTGCCAATAACGAAAGGCCTTTAAGCGGAATTCAAGAAGAAACTCTGGTTCCTTTTTAAGTAGAGACAGACGACGAACCACGTCCTCATCAATTCCCTTCGGGAACACATCACTTTCCACATTTGTGGAAAAACCATATTTGTAATCACTCTTTTTGGAGTCTTGTTCCTTAAAAGATGATTCATTTTTTGTCTTCCTAGACATAAGCTTTAGACCTCATTTTTATCTGATCCTTTCTCCAGAAAGGAAGCCAACCAAGGCTTATAAAAATAAAAAATATAATTATTATAAGAGATTGAAGGCTTTTCTTATGCTTGTTGTTGGCTTCTCGGAGATAAAGCCATATCCATATGCAGGTAGAAATTTATACTGCAAATTACTTTCAAAAGCAAAAGTTATATGAGTTAACCATTATTTTAGTTATTTAAAATAGCGGCTATGCTCTTTTTTAAGAGGTCAAAAATCAAGTGGAAGAAGAAAATAAAACCCTACATGTAAGTTTTTCAGAAGAAGCCCTAAAAAATGCTATTAGACTCAAAGAAGAAAACAAGAACTGGCAGAACATGCCTTTGCGCCTCTATCTCGATGGAAAAGGCTGTGATGGTTTCTTCTATGGACTTTCTTTTGATCCAAAAGAAGAAGGAGACCTTGCTTGCCTCGTCTCAGAGGGTGAACAAAGTATTACTGTGATCACAGACGAAAAAACTCACGAATTTGTAGATGGCAGTCTTGTCAATTGGGGCGAGCACGAAGGGCAGCAAGGCTTTCTTGTGGAAAACCCAAAACATAAACGTTTCCGCGGAAAGTTCTACCTAAGAGGTTTTTGGCGTAAACGCCTTGAAGCTGCAAACGGAGAAAATATAAATGAGGAGACCTGAAAAAAATCCTAGAGACTTCTTCCTAAAGCTATTCTCTTCCTGTAGGTGGTAGTGCTTCTGCTCCTATAAACTCTGTTTCTATTGCCAAATGTGAAGCACCTTCTATTTCTCTTTTTTCTTTAGACAATCTCCTAGCTTTAGTGACATATATCATTAAGTCTCTCTTGCTAAAGAATTTTAATAAGTCTCCAACATGAAAGCGCACATTTGTTGGGTTCGCAGGATCTACAAATCTTGTGTAAAGATCTACTAGTTGTAATTTTTCGTTGTGCAAACTTTCATGACCTTCAGAAAGATCCTTTATCAGTTGAGCTTGATTCCAAATATCTTTTACTCTTACTACTGTTACTTCTTCTTGAGGAGTGACTTCAGCAGCTTGATCAGCACTAGCTTTAAGAAAAGAAGAAAAAAAAATAACAAATAACAATGACCATTCTTTTAAAAATTTCATAAAGAAACCTCTCTATTTAACAAGTTTTCGTGCCAAATTGCGTCTGCAATAATAATTTCACTGACATTTACATCAGAACCAAGACTAAAAGAATTTTTGCAGAAGCCCCACTGAAGGCTTTCAAGTGCAGCTTGAATTCCATTTTTTTGATAAGTATTTAAAAGATCCTGAAGAGGCCTAACCTTATCATGATTTTTATTAAACTGCTCAACCAAATAACGAAGATTTCTTCTTGCCACTTTCCATTTTGTGCCAAAGCAGCTTCCGCAACCTTCTTTTTTATAAGTAGCATCACGCTCTTTTGAGTAAGCTAAAATGTTTTTTAAAGCTTTTTGATCTCTTGCTTTTACTAGGTCTTTATAACGACCTATAAGATGAACAGGAACTCGCTCTAAAAGAGTCTCATCAAGAAGCCCATAAGCTCTTTCTACGCGAGCTCTATCCCTAGACATAATCTCATTTCTTGCAAAAATTCGAAGATTATCTATATTTCCTAAACCATGTTGATCAGCAAAAAGTTGGACATGCCAAAATTTTACTCCTTTAGCAACCCTCAAAGCTGATGCCTTAGCTGGCATATTTGGATCTTGTAAAAGCATAAGCACATGCTTTTTTGATTCAAAATTTAGATTATTAGAAGTAAGAAAATCAGCAGCAAAGACGGCTACAGCATTAGAAAAAGATGGAAGCCAGTCTCTACCTGTTTTACTTTTTTCTGTTCCAGATTTAAAGAGAAGAAAGCTAAGAAACAAATCTCTTCCTGCTACTTCATCCAGTGATAAATAATTTTGGGAACCTGCATTTCCAGCTAAAATATAAAGCTTTCTTCTTAAAACTTCATCTGGACCAGTACCATTCACCATAGTCTTAGCTCTACGAAAAGTATTACTGAAAAGTCTTCCAAGTGTACTTTTCTCCTCCTCATTAGGTAAAGCAACACCATCGTACCAATGATTTATAAGATTTTGAAGTGCTTGAACAAGATCAAACTCGGAAATAAATCTGTTTTCTGGAAAAGGATATACCCCTGCAAAATCATGATCATCCGAACCCTTCTGTTCAATATGAGCTACTGGCCTAATCGATCCTCTATGGCTAAAACTAGCACTACTATCACCACCACCACCGTCAGCAACAACACTCGCAGCAGCAGCTCCCCCTCCAACTTGAGAATTTAGAATATTCCAAATCTCTCTGTGCAATTGCTGAGAAGCATCCAAATCTCTATAAAAAGAAGAGAACCTACTAATAACTCTTGCTTTATCTTGAACCTGAGACCAAGCATCCACCAGACCACTCAAACGAAGACGTAGGGCATCCTCAATTTTCAGATAGGATGCCACATGCAAAAGACCTTGATCCCTTGCTTTCAAGGCTTCGTCGTACATAGATATTCTTTGAAAAAGATGAGGAAAATCTGCTTTTAACTGCTGATAAATCCCCTGTTTTTCAGAGGAAAGTTGAGCAAGATGAGAAGGAGTCATAGCAGCCTTCAAAGAAAGATTTGTAAAAAGAAGACAAGCTCCTAAAGTGATATAAAGAAAACGCATGATAAAGAATTCCTTTTTAGAATTTTTAATGTGATTTTACAGGCGCATTATACCACAAACAGAAGCCAAAGTAAACCCAACTTCTATTCATTAATGATTTCTTCTGTTTTTCTATGCTAAAATATCTTTTAAAACATGGGGTTAGTTGAAAATGTCTAGTTTTTTCTATACTAAAAAGCTAACCTCATGTAGGATCCAAAAATCTTAACTTTTTAACTTTAAAGCTCTTAAAAGGTTTCACTGATTATGGCGCCCTTAACCCCTGATATTGCAAAAAAAACCTTAAGCCCAATTTCTTCTCCTCTTGAACGTGTAGGCATGGAAGATATTGAGGTCCCTCTACGATTAGAACTTCACCCTAGCAAAGAATCTATTTTGCAAATGGGAAGAGCTGACGCGTATGTAAATCTTGTTCAGCCTGAAGCAAAAGGCATTCACATGTCAAGGCTCTTCATTAGGCTTCAAGAAGAGCTTGGCGCAAGTATTTTTACAAGATCTTCTGCTAAAACAATTCTCGAAAAATTTTTAGATAGCCATAGTGAACTAAGTGATAAAGCTTTTTTGAATATTTCTTACGAGCATCCTATGTGGCAAAAATCTCTCACATCTAATCAAAAAAGCTTAAGAGCTTATCCTGTTAAATACAGCTTCAGCTTAGATAAAAAAGAAAACTTTAACACTACGCTCACACTAGAAACTCTCTATTCAAGCACCTGCCCTTGTTCTGCTGCTCTTTCGAGACAAGCTTTACAGGAAAAACTTTCTCAAGATTTTAAGAATACTGAAACTCTTGATTTTAAGACTTTTCATGAGTGGGTTGGTCAAGAACAAAACATGGCTGCTACTCCACATAGCCAACGATCAAGAGCTATAGTTACTTTGGAGTTAAAAAATGAAGTGGAATATAAAGTAGAAGATTTTATCTGTCTTATTGAAAACACTTTAAAAACCACAGTACAAAGTATTGTAAAAAGAGAAGACGAAAAAGAATTTGCTAAACTCAACGCAAGCAATCTTATGTTTGCAGAAGATGCTGCTCGACGTATTAAAAAAGCTCTTAATACTCAAACAAATCTTCATTCTTTCCTTGTAAAAGTCTGCCATTACGAAAGCCTTCACGCTCACAATGCTGTGGCCTACGCTCAGAATTAATATCCCCTGTAAAGTCACCCAATTAAAATACCGATACCCCTAGAAAGAAAAGAAACATTTTCAAACAAGGGGCTTTCTATGAATTCTTCAAAAGACCTAAGCAAAAAAGGTCGAACAGACATCTCTGAAGCAGCAAAAGGCGATGACGCTCCCATTATAACACTTGTGAACGAAGTTCTTGTTCAATGTAAACGTACAGGAGCTTCTGATATCCACATAGAGCCGTACGAAAATTTTATTCGCATCAGACTTCGTATTGACGGAAGCTTACGAGAAATAAAACGTCCTTCTGGAGACATGAAAGGGGCTCTCATCTCTAGAATCAAGATTATGGCAAAGCTTAACATTGCTGAATCCCGTATTCCTCAAGATGGAGCCATTAATATAACTATCGACAACCAACCGATTGATTTTCGTGTGAGTTCTTGCCCCACTGTTTTTGGTGAAAAAATTGTGATGAGAATTCTTGATAAATCTAACCTCCAAGTAGACATGACCCAACTAGGTTTTGATATAAAACAACTGACAGAATTCAAAAACGCTATTGCAAAACCAAACGGAATTGTTCTTGTGACTGGGCCTACAGGTTCTGGTAAGACAACAACCCTCTACTCAGCAATTCAAGAACTAAACAAAGAAGATCTCAACATTACAACTTCTGAAGACCCAGTAGAATATAGTCTTTCAGGTGTTAACCAAGTTCAAATGAAACCAGACATTGGATTTAACTTTGCTGCTGCGCTCAGATCTTTTCTAAGACAAGACCCTGATGTCATCATGGTGGGAGAGATTAGAGATCTAGAAACAGCTGAAATAGCAATTAAAGCATCTCTTACAGGTCATATGGTGTTATCCACTTTACACACAAACAGTGCTACAGACACGATATCTCGACTTCTGAACATGGGAGCAGCACCCTTTAACTTAGTGTCTTCTCTCAACTGCATTACAGCTCAAAGACTTATGAAAAAAATTTGTGAACGTTGCAAAGAAGAAGATCCTGACGCTACACCAGAAACTCTTATCAGTTTAGGTATCCCAGAAAAATTTTCTACAAAAGTAAAAGCTATGCGAGGAAGAGGGTGTGATCATTGTGGAAATTCTGGCAATAAAGGACGTGTGGCAATCCACGAAGTGCTTGTGATCAATGATGATATAAGAGAGGCTATTCTCAAGGGAATTCCTACAGATCAGATGAAAAAAATAGCTATGAAAAATGGAATGAACTCTCTCAGACAATCAGCTCTTAATAATATGGCAAAGGGAATTACCTCTATGGCAGAAGTGGTAAGAACAACAGACGACAAATAATTTAGAGAGGAAGTACTGAAAAAAAATGGAAACTTTTTTCTACAAAGCTCTTGATAAAAATAAAACAGTCACTTGGGGTTCTATAAAAGAAAAAAATGAAGCCAGGGCTCAGTCTGCCCTGAGGAAACAACAACTTAAGAATATTTTAATTTCTAAAGAAAAGATTCCACGAAAACCAAGCGAAGTCCCTCAAACTTTTTTATCAAATTATATCTATAGAGATGACCACGGGAAGACTCAAATCGCTCTTAGTGCAGAGAACCCAACAGCAAAAGATCTTGCTGTTTTTACAAAACAGCTTGCCACCATGATTTCAAGCGGTGTTCAACTTATAGAAGCTTTTGAAATCATAAGAAGACAACAAAAAAAACGAGGCTTCTCTAGAGTTCTCTATGCTATTCAACTTGAAATAGAAGAAGGAAAGCCTCTCTCAAAAGCACTAGCAGATCATCCAAATATTTTTGATAATTTTTATATAGCTCTCATTCAAGCTGGGGAAAAGAGTGGAAAACTAGATGATATTCTAAAAAGACTTTCTGTTTATATCGAAAAAAGTGCAAAGCTCAAAGGCGAAGTAAAATCTGCTCTCATTTATCCTGTAAGTATTTTGATTTTTACAGTGCTCACTGTGATTGGACTCATGGTTTTTGTGGTTCCTACGTTTGCTCAGCAATATGCAGAGTCTGGAAAAGAGCTGCCATTTATAACGCAAATTGTAATAGACGCTTCTGACTTCATCATGCTTAACTGGATTCTCCTAGCGGTAATACTATTTGCTCTTTTTATTTCTTTTATACTGATCAAGAGAACAGAAAATGGGGCTAATCTTATTGACCGTTTTATTCTAAAACTTCCTCTCGTTGGAGGGATTGTTAAAAAAGTAGGTGTTGGACGCTTCAGTGCAGTCTTATCTAGTATGCTAAATTCAGGTGTAGATCTTTTAGAAGCTCTTGAAATTTGTGGACGAACAAGCTCAAGAGACATGAAAAAATTTATAGCTGATGTAATTAAAGACCTAGAAGATGGGAAAAAACTCTCCGCTGCTCTTGACAAAGGTGGCTACTTTCCGGAAATGGTAATTTCTATGATCCAAGTAGGAGAAACAACAGGATCCATGGACGAGATGCTCAGTAAGGTCAATGAGTTTTACGAAGATGAGGTGGATGAAGCTTTGAGAGGAATAATGTCTATGATTGAACCTGTTATGCTTATTATTATTGGTGGAGCTGTGGGTTTTATTGTCGTTGCTATGTACTTACCGATCTTTGATCTTGGTGCTTCTGTTTAAAGATGTTAGGACCTCATCTGCATTGCAATACTGAGGTCCATAAGCAAGCTTCACTCTTTCATTGATAAAATTTGCAATTTCAGAAGAAGAGAAACCTGCTTCTGTAAGTTTCGTAGCAATCTTTTTAAAAAGAAATTCTAACTTATCATCATCAAACACAGGTATTTCTTCGCTAGTAATGCGACCAGCTAAAGACTTCAGAGTTTCATCGCGCCAGTTTGGTCTGTCAGGAATAGTGCCTCTAAAAACCTCTATTTTTCTCAAATATTCAATAAGTTCTTCTGCCCACATAGGACATTTTTCTTTTGTTTTTTCCATTTTTAAAATGTCTTTCTTTCGCGCAAAGTGACTTAATTACTTTTCTCTAATTTCAAACGGCTCATTCTATAAAAATAGATACCAATACCGATGATAACTAGAAAGATAAGCAAAGAAATTTTTGAGAAATCTCCTTCTAAAATACCAAGACTAAACATAGTAATTAAATAACAAGAAACAAAACCAAGCAAAGAAATCGCAACGTAGGTATAATCTTTTTCTCTTAAAGAAATTTTAAGAAGAGCCAGAAGCGCCATAGCAAAGGAGATAATAATTCCAATATTAGCAATAGCTAAAAGAGAAGATTTATCTTTCACAAGAGATGCAATTAAAAAGCATAGAAACCCATTTACAAAAATAGCATAAGTAGGTTGTGCATTCTTATTAAAGCTTCTCATTCTCTCTGGGAAAAGAAACAGTTTTTCTTGACCAAGATTTTTAATCACAAAACTATAAGACAAAAATTCAGAGAACACTGCGTTAAAATAAGAAATAGAGAGACAAGACATAAAAATTATAGAGCTTACTCTTAGGATGGTAACATTAGTCCATCCAGCATAAGTCATGAAACCTTCTACCTTGTGCTCATACAGTCCCTGAGCGCCCATCAATCTAATGACTTCGAAGTGAAAAAGACTATAAAGACTACAAACAATAAAGAAACCAAGAACAATCACACGAGAAGCATTTTTTTTGCTTCCTGAAATCCGATGGCTAATATTACTACAAGCTTCAAATCCCCAATAACCAAAAATAGCATAAGGAACAGTTTTCCAAACAAGAGAAAGAATCTCAGACCAAGTCTCAGGGTGTGGAATAGAAGAAGCTGTTGCATTAATCATTTCTGTGGCACTCGATGCTCCTTTAAAAGGATTTAAAAGAAGATATCCAACCACAAAAAAGAGAGGTGATAACTTCAATACTGTAATGAGTGTTTGCCACTTAGCAATCACTGTCATAGAAAACCAACAAAGAAGAAAAAGAGAACCATGAAAGACTAAGTTAAAAACCCATGGGGTGTCTAAAATAAACTGAGAGTTCATGGAGTAACCTACAAGCTCGCGAAGAGCAAAGGTCTGAATACACTGAGCTCCAACAAAACCAAGGAAATAAATCCAAGCAGTAATAAAACCAGAGAACACGCCAAGAGAGTCTTTCACATAATTGTAAATACCACCTTCACCTGGGTAGTAAGCTGCTAGTTTTGAAAAAGAAAGTACCACAGGAAGTAGAACAAGAAATGCTGCAAACCATCCCCAATAACTATAAGCCCCTGCCACAATAGCCATGTCTGGCGGGCTAATATAAATACCAGCACCAATCATAATATTCATAGTGATAAGAAGAGCTGAAAGAAATGAAATCTTCGATGTTTCCATAACATATCCTTTTGAGATTGCACTGATTTATCAAGAACTTAGATTTTTAAAAATCTTATTTCTAAATAATTTAAAATAATAGGCAGGAGTTTACCTGAAATCCCAAAAGAATACCATCGATTTTTCTTATTGAAGCAAGAAGGAAAAAGCACTGAAGTTACTCAAAAGACTCTTTTTTTATATGTTTTTCTTCAACCCCATTAGAAGTCAAATGTTTCACAACCATGTTCATCAAAGCTGTTGGCCCACAGGTCATAAAAGTTTTGTTTTCATAGGAGCCCTCTAAGACTTTATCCATCAAAAATTCATTTACACGACCACGAATAAACATAGTTCCTTCAGGAATTATTTCCTGACGAGAAAGGGTTGTGATCACTTCAATATTTTTTTTTGTGCACACATTTTCAAGGGTCTTCCAGCACATGAGTTCTTTGTCATTTCTAAAAGTAACAAAGAGAGTCATTTTCTCTGGGGCTCCCTGCTGCCCAAGACATAAAGCGTACTCTCTTAAAATGCTCACAAAAGGAGTCACCCCACTTCCTCCTGCTATCATGACAAGGTGATTATGATCTTTATCCTTTTCATAACAAAATTTTCCAATAGGTCCTCTTGCACGTAAAATATCTCCAACCTTATAGTCTCTACAAAGAGAACGACTGACAAAAGGATCTTCCACTTCTCTCACAGTCACAGCAATAGCGTCTTTTTCACAAGGAGAACTAGAAAGAGTATAAGATCTTACGATAGGTTTTTCTACAAGTGAGTCAAAACGAAAAGTAATATACTGACCGGCATTATAGTCAAACTGCACACCACCTTCTTCTGGATCTTCTAAATACAAAGTTTTTGTACTAGCATTGTCAGAAAAAATGCGAGTCACCTTTAAATTCATCCAGCCTCGTTTGACTCTTTTTATTTGCGTTTTTTTTTCTTCCATTCTCTTTCCATTAATTTCTTAAAGCTTCAAGGCACTGTTTATAATCTTCAAGCAACTCTTTTATACAATCACTCACTGTTGGGATATTACGAATAAGAGAGCAGGCTTGACCAATTTCTAGCTCTCCTTCTTCTAGATCACCCTCTAGCATACCAAGCTTTGCTCGACCTTTCCCAAGTAGAGCTTTAAGCTCTTCCGCAGTGCCCCCTTCTTTTTCAAGAGACACGACTCTTTCATAAAATTTATTTTTTAAGAGCCTTACAGGAGTTAATTTTTTCAAACAAAGCTCAGTGGAATTATAAGAGCTCTCTAAAATAGCTTGCTTGAAATTTTCATGGGCACTCGATTCCACTGTAGCTACAAACCTGGTTCCTATCTGAACCCCTGAAGCTCCCAAACAAAAAGCTGCTGCTATTTGTGACCCTCTAGCAACACCTCCAGCTGCGATAACTGGGATTTTAATAGCTTGTTTCACCTCAGGAATCAAACAAAAGCTTGTGAGTTCATCAACACCATTGTGACCACCTGCTTCAAAACCCTCTGCTATCACCATGTCAACACCGGCTTCTTCTGCCTTCAAAGCAAATTTTGGATTAGAAACAACATGCAGAACCGTACAGCCTTTAGACTTAAGAAAAGAAGTGAATGTGTTTGGATTTCCTGCTGATGTGATAAAAATACGAATTCCGTGACGAAGGGCTACCTCAATTTGCTGAGAAGCATCCTTATAAAAAAGAGGAATATTCACAGCCACTTGTTTTGAAGTTAAAGTTTTTGCTTTTTGTAAATGCTGAGCTAAAAGATCTGGTTTCATAGAACCAGCACCCACAACACCTAAAATTCCTGCTTCAGCACTTGCAGCAGCAAGCTTAGCTCCAGAAACCCACACCATGCCTGCTTGAATAATCGGATAGCGAATACCAAGAAGCTCACAAACCCTATTCCCATCAAAGTTCATTTCTATAGGCCTTTTTTAGAAGAGCTTCATAAACGTTTCATAAAACCTGTTAGTACATGAATCACTCTTCGTACACTAGGTCTTTCTTCTGGGATTGGAGAAATCATTTTTAAAATTAACTTCTTCAACTCTTCCGGGGTAGAGTTATACATAATGTCAGAATTTTTCTTATGCTGCTCTATTTTTTTTAGAAAAATGGCATGTGCTTTTGAATAAGCGATATAATTTTTTGCAATTCCTTCATTTCTCTCTTCTATCCACTTTCTTTCTAATTTTATTAGTTTCTCCAAGTCTATCTCATCACAATGAGTCTCGTAAAAACCTTTGAATTTTGTTCTCGCTTCTACATTCAGCCTTAGATTCAAATCTTTTAGTTCATGATTATAAAACATCATCCCATAGAAAACCATGCCTAGAGAAAAAATATCTGCATTCTTCTTATCCCCAAAGCCAAGCTTATGCTGAGTGTCAATTCTTTCAAGCTCACAAAAATAAGGATCTTTATAGGCTCTAGTTCCAAGCAGTGAGTTGATTGTAGGTGTTAAACTTGCTTTTTCAGACAAACCATAATCTGCTAATGTTAGATTATATTTCCCCATACCGAAAGAATTCACAAGAAAGTTATCTTGCTTAATATCCATATGGGCATAGCCTTTTTTGTGAAAATTTTCCACAGCTTTAGCTGCTTGTAACAAAAGAGTCATCAAATCTTTAATTGATGTTTTTGTGATAGTGTATTTCTCTAAAGTACTTTGATAAAGTTCTGTTTGAAAAATTCCTTCATAATATTTTTCTTTATCTGTGCTAGAAACTTCATAAATTCCAAAGTAGTCAAAACCTAAATTATGAGGAACTTTTTCCATTGCTCTCATAATTTTTAGCTCTTCTTTTAGATCTTCTACTTTGTTTTTATCAGACAAAGAAAATCTCAAACTTCCAAAGAGTTTATTGTCTTCTAAGCGAAGAGATCTAGAAAATTCTTTAAACCCACCATGGGCTTTTTTAGGATCTTTTTCTCCTAAATGAATAAAAACAGTTCCATCTATGTAGACTTGAAAGTCAAAAGCAAAAAAACCCGGGCGATTATAAACATAGATGGATTCATTATTATTGAAAAAATGACTACGAAATTCTGATAAATACTTCACAGCTTTAAAAATGTTTTCTACTGTTTTTTGACTCACAATAATATGACCAAAAGCTTTTTCTAGAGACTCTTTAACCGACTTAATTTTTCCCTTTGGAAACTGACAAGCCCCTTCAAAAACGCTGTTTGGAATCACACTGTCATTAGGAAAAATTGTTGTGAGAGAAGATTTGTAGGAAGAAAAAGCTTTCAAAAAATTTTTTGAGGCTGCGACTGCAGAAAACGGAGAAAATACTCCACACACTAAAAGTAACAGGAGAAAGACTTTATAGAAAAAAGGAGATCGTCTAAGCATATATCAAACCTTTTTCTTACATAAAAAATAATGACTCACTTAACCGGTTGGTTTCATAGGAATAATTAGTAGATTTTTGTGTCGGTGTGAATAGGCGTATTTGTGTAACTAGGGACTATAAACTCATTTGACAAGACATACATTTTTCTCTATTCTTGAGATACTGCCAAACTCCTCTATAAATGGAACTTTCATGAAGTACGATTACGCTCTACTAGACAGTGGAAACTTTAGAAAATTAGAAAAAGTAGGACCATACCTCCTCATTCGTCCTTGTCTTCAAGCTATCTGGAGCCCCTCTCAAGAAAAAGAGTGGCAGAAAGCTCACTTTGAATTCAAAAGACAAAAAGATGGATCCACTCTTTGGAGTTCCCTTGAAAAAGGTAAAACAAAACCTACAAGCTGGCCCATTCATCTCGGTCATTTTCAAAAAACTTTAGTAAAGTTAACAGATTTTGGTCATCTTGGCTTTTTTCCAGAACATCATGTTCATACAAAATTCTTAGAAGAAGTTGTTTCAAAACAAAAATCAAAAAAAGATTTTCGTGTTCTTAATTTATTTGCCTACACAGGAGCACTTTCACTTTTTTTAGCCAATTTAGGCGTCCAAGTAACTCACTTAGATGCTTCTAAAAAAAGTATTGATTGGGGCAAAGAGAACCTTGAGCTTTCAAAAATCGATACAAATTTTATTCGTTGGATAGCTGATGATGTGGTTAAATTTGTTCAACGAGAAGAAAGAAGAAACTCTCTGTATGACGGAGTCATTCTCGACCCACCTACTTTTGGCAGAGGTACAAAAGGAGAAGTTTGGAAAATAGAAGAAAGCCTCCCGCTCCTTATGAAAGATTTGATGAAACTTTTAAAAAAAGATTTCTCTTTTATTATCTTAAGTTCTCATACTCCTGGGCACACACCTCTTGCTTTAAAAAATCTTTTATCAGATTATGTGCAAGATAAAAAAAACATAGAAGCTTTTGAGTTGACGGTAACAGAAGAGTTATCTGGAAGACTACTACCATCTGGGTCTTGCGCTATTTACAAAAAAAGATAAAGTTTTATGAAAAAAATAATTTCAAGTTTACAAAATAAAATTTTTAAAGATATCTTGTCGCTTCAAGACAACAGAAAAAGAAAAAATTCTGAGGAATTTGGAGTAGAAGGCCTAAGAGAAATCAGATTAGCTTTACAAAATAATTTCACCCCTTCTCTAGTATGCATTTGTGAAGCCTACCTGACAGAAGAAGAAAATGAATTTATTAAAGAACAAGCTTTTCAAAAAAATCTCCTTTTGGATTTTTCTGAAGCTTGTTTCAACAAACTTATTGTCCGTAAAAAATCTTCTGGTCTCTATTTTGTTTTTAACAAGAGGAAAAACAACAAGTTTATTTCTTCCAAAAATTCTTTTTACCTAATTCTTGACGGCATAGAAAAACCAGCAAATTTAGGAGCTATTTTAAGAACATCAGAAGCTTGCGGTGTCACTCAAGTTTTTTTAACGAATTCAAAAGCAGATCTTTATAACCCAAACACTATTCGGAATAGTTTGGGAGCTGCTTTTAGTGTTCCTACTCTTGAAATAGATGCAGAAGTTCTTCACAAAAAGCTTCTTGAAGAAGACGTCGAGATCTATGCTAGCTTCATTGAAAAAAAATCTCGTCCTTACACAAGCCAAAACTATACAAAAAAAACAGCTCTTGTTTTAGGAAGTGAAGCCCAAGGGATCAGTTCTTTTTGGCAAAAAAACTCCCATTCAAAAATCATCATCCCCATGGAAGGAAGTGTAGACTCCCTAAATGTGTCAGTGGCTACAGCTATTTTGCTTTTTGAAGTAAAAAGACAAAGAGCTTCTTAAAAAAAAACTCTTAAAGACTTGCTTCTTAAACTTTTTCAGCTTAGGAATCTTTTACTAGATTTTCTAACTAAAAAGGATTCTTTATGAAATTATGGGGTTTTAAAAATTTCAGTTTTTTTTCTGCTCTTTTTTTCTCTTATGCATCTTTGCAAGCAGAAATGAGTCAACTCAAGGCCACTTGTTATCAAAATTTTAACAACCTTATCATCAATGTTGAAACACAAGATGATAATTTATCTCTCTGCCCACTTGAAGCAACAGCTCTCACTCTCAAAAAAGCAAAACCAAAAGAAGCTATCATAGGACGCATTGATGTAACTTTTGAAGTAAAGACAGGTGCTCCTTGCTTCAGAGGTTTGGGGAAAAGAAAAGGTCAGATAAAATTGCAAACAGGTGATAAGCTACCAAATATCACAACAGGTAACTACGAAGTTTATGTGAACAATACTTACGTAGGAATGATCACAACATATTTACCTGATTTACCTGAAATGAAAAATATCAGATAACATGCCTTCTATTCTAGCCTGAAATTAACGCAATATTTTTTGATAAACTCTTTATTTTTAAAGGCTTAGCTTCCCTTAGATTATCATCACAAGTTTTACTTCTTGAAAAAAGCTTCTAGCAGTGCTAGATTATTTCTCTTTTATTTTTTTAAGTACTCAGAAGCTTTCCAAAGAGAAGAAGTCGTCTATGCTAGAAGTTACAAAATCTGTTGAATGGGATATGGGGCACAGAATCCCAAATCATGATGGGCAGTGCCAGTATCCTCACGGGCATAGGTATCGTCTAGAGGTTACCTTAAGTGGAGCTTCTGTAACCATAAAAGACGCCTCAGATGAAGGTATGGTTATTGATTTTGTAGCTTTCAAAAAAATTCTAAGGGAAAAAATTCATAATATTCTCGACCATAGGTTTTTAGCCTACGAAGGGGACAAGCTTCTAAAAGAAGCTTTTCGAGGAACTCTTGAAAAAGAACTAAAAATTTTGTTTGTCCCGTTCATTCCTACATCTGAAAATTTAGTCACTTGGTGCTACAAAGAACTGAGAAGTGAATTCTCACAGAATCTTCGCTTCACAAGGCTTCGTCTTTATGAAACCCCAACAAGCTTCTGTGATTATCTTCCGGAATAGAACTAAAAAGAAAGACACATCCGTTTTTTTAAACCTTACTCAAGGACAAGTATTGACTTCTTTTGCAGCTATTTGAGTGGTATCAAAAGCACAAGTTGTTCCATCCCATTTGCAAAACTGAGAGGGTGAACAATTATCAGAACTACTTCCAGAGCACTCCACCCTTAATTCTGCACAAGGATACGGACTGAGAAAAGGTTTTTCTTCGGAATTAATTCTTTGGCAGCAAAACTCAGGTTTTTTAAAAAATGGTCCTGATGTATCAATGGAATCTGCTAAAGGACAGATTTTTAAGCTTTCTTGTTCGTCCTCACTTGTTAGGACTTGAAAAGCACAGTCTTTTGCTTGTCCTGCTAAAAGAAGAGGACTATCCGTTGCTTTCAAAGATTTTGTCACATCTTTTGCACCAAGAGACCAATCTGAGAAACCAAGATACTGGTCTTCATTTAATTTCAATGCAAACTCGCTAGAGTAAACTGTAACAATCCCTTTTAGCCAAGCAATTTTAGCGACTTCAGGGGTTTGAAGATCATAAGAAAAAGTATATTGCTCACTATAAAGCTCCTCCTCACACTTATCATCTTTAAAGCTAAATAATTTTGCAAAAAGCTTCCCTTGATAAAATTCCAGATCATATCTTCTAAACTCTTCTGAACTAAAAAATCCACAAGGAGTAGACCAAAGACCTAGGAGCACATCTTTCACTCCCATAACAGCTCCTCTTGTAATAGTAGAATAGCTGGTAGAATTTTTATTAAGAGGAAGACAACCATGGAAAAAAATAGAATTAAAAAACAGAAAAAACGAGATCGTACAAGTTTTTCTCATAAACATACTCACAACTTTTATTTTTCAGATGGATCTTTATAAATTTATTATAAGATGAGAGGGCTTCTCTTGTAAAGAGCATTGCAGGAAAAGAATAGATGTGACTAAAAAATCTTAGAAAAGGCTTAAAATTGATACCGAAGACCTAAACGAATAAGAGGAGAAGAAGAAAGAACCTCTCCTTGGACAAAGCCTGCTGTTTTATAACCAAATTGTCCCTCGATAAAAAATCTTTCTAGAAGACGAAAAGAAGGTTTTAAATTTAAAAGCATGCCTGCATACCCCACACCACTATGATTATTTCCTAGGGTCATCTCAGGTTGATGCCACAAAGCAAAATGTGCTCCAATAGAGAGCTGTGGAAAAAAAACAACTGGATTTAAATGAACATTCAAAGTGAGCCCATTCCCAGCACCATCTACTTGAAAACCAAAGTTTACTTGTCCAGAAAACTCACGATAGCGAAAATAATTCAGAAGATGAATTTCTGGGCCATATGGTCCCATGACAAGTCTCGTCGCAGGAAGGTAAAAAAGATCTTTAGTAATTGAAATCATAGGGTATTTAAACTGATCTGCCCCTGTCACAATATAGTTCCCAATACTATAGAGGCTGTAGTATAAGTAAGGATTTAAATAATCAAAGATCCCTAGAAGTCTCATAGTTTCAATAGAAAGAGATGAGCCTGCATAAGCATTAATAGACTTAATATAAGCAGCAATATCATGTCCTGGATAATTTACATCTTGGAACATATGAGTATAAAAACCTTGGTTTCCAAAACTAAAAAGATGAGCAAAAGCTCTATGAGGTTTAACCGTGGAAGATTCAAGATACTCCATATGAATGATATGAGCCATCACATCAGAAGCTTCAATACCCCCTGCTGACAGAGCAGCTTCTTTTTGGTGTGTTCTTTTAAAAAATCCCTGAGCCGAACCGCGAAAGAGACCAAATCTATAGTTAATATTCGTAGCGTTATATTCTCTGAGACGAGCTCCATGCCCTAAAATTTCATGTTGAATCAAAGCAAAATGAAAATAAAGAAATGTATCTAAAAGCATATGGCTTGAGCGTATAAGAATATCATTTGCCTGAGACCCTTTTTTTTTATGCGGAATAAGAGCCTCATACAATTCACCCAATGTCAGAAGTGCATATGCACCGGTCTGATGAGACAGTTGTAGATCTCCAAGAATTTTCAAATCGCGAAGAATCTTCTCTTTTTCATTTTTCTCTGGTTTTTCTAAGTTTTTTTTAGGAATCTCGTCGGACAAAAGAACCGAGGACTGAAAAAAAAGTAGAAAACAAAAGAAAAGATGAATCATAAATTTAGATTCTTTCTTTAAAATTAATTTTGATTATAAAAATTTTAGACTCAAGAAATATTTTAACAGGAAAAAAGAGATGGAACAAGTGAGGAGATTCTTTGAGCTAAATCTCGGAGGGACTCCGTTTACAAAGTTACGTAACCTTCTTTAATAGCATAGATTGCTAAATCTACTTGAGAGTGTAGACCTAGCTTTGCCATGATATTTGACTTGTGCCTTTCCACAGTTTTTGCAGTGATGTGTAAAGTTTTTCCAATTACTTTTGCTTTCATTCCTCGAGCCACACAACAGAGTACTTCTATTTCTCTTGGGCTTAAGAGAGAGCGTCTTGGAGCATAGTTGTCATGGTTTGGATCAATTGAATGATTTGCAATAATACGATTTCTGATTTCCTCTGAAAAATATTTAGTTCCTTCTTTAGCTTTTCTGATAGCACTCATGATTCCTTCAATCGATTCAGATTTAGTAATAAAACCATAAGCTCCACAACGAAGACCCTGCTCAATACTACTGTCTGTAATATCTTTAACAAAGAAGAGCACTTTACTTGCTGGATGAAGAATTTTTGCTCTCCTAGCTAGCTCAAACGGGCTAGTGCCTGCCATAGAAATATCAACAAGAATAACATCAGGCTCAAGCTTTTCAATCATATAGATTCCAGAACGTGTGTCAGAGCAACGTCCTACAACTTGAATATCAGGCACTTTATCAAGAAGAGCCACAAGGCCTTCTCGCAAGAGGACATAATCATCCACAATCAGAAACTTAATAGCCTTCTGCTTGGCTTCATAAGTAGCGTAATTTTCCTGGACATGTTGGCCAGAAGTTTGACTAGAACGCGCGTAATAACCATTATCAGAGATAGAGTCAGACATATTGTGCTCTCCAGATATTTGTATCAGTCGATGGAATTATCCTTGTGATTATGGACAGATAGTAGAGAATCCCACGGTTGAATTCAATAAGTATTTCATAGCAATCTTCATAAATTTAAGTAATTTTCTACGGTAGAAATGCTTACAGAATAATTTTTATTTTATAAGAATAGAACTATGGTAAAATCATTTGATTTTTGGAAAAAATAGGCCCCCCGTTACCCTTTAACGAAAAGGATTAGATTTATGCATCAACTTTTTGCAATTTTTTTATTTTTTATGTGCTTTAAATTTGTTTTTGAATTTATTTTAGAAAAACTCAACCAATCGAGTTATGAAAATAAAGAAGAACAAAAAAAAGTTTGTCACAAGCTTGGAATTGACAAAACAGATTTTCAGAAAACCCTTGCTTACACAAGAGACAAGAGTGCTTTTGGCAACCTTTCTAGTCTTATAAACCTAGGTCTTCTTCTTGGGTTTATTTACTTAGGTGGTTTTAGTTTGCTTGAAAGCTTTGCTGTTAATTTTTCAGGAAAATATTCACACACTCTTTTTTTGAACGAACAAATAATAGAGGGTCTTTTCTTCTTCTTTTTGTTTTTTGTTCTTTCGACCCTTGTTTCAATCCCTTTTAGTTATTACTTCACTTTTTTCTTAGAAGAAAAGCATGGATTCAACAAACAATCTCCTGCTTCTTTTTTTTCTGATCTTATAAAAAGTTCTCTTCTAGGAATTATCCTTGGAGGAGTCCTTATCAGTCTCCTTTTAAAAGCTATGACTCTTGGTTCTTTGTGGTGGTTTTTTGCCTGGGCTTTACTGAGTCTTTTTACTCTACTTACGTCTTGGATTTACCCAAGTGTGTTAGCTCCTCTTTTCAATAAATTTTCTCCCATTGAAGATGAAAAGTTAAAAAAAGGAATTTTTGACTTAGCTGAAAAAGTAGATTTTAAAACTTCTGGAATTTTTATTATGGATGCTTCAACAAGAAGCACTCATGGAAATGCTTATTTCACAGGTGTTTTTGGAGAAAAAAGAATTGTTCTCTTCGACACTCTTATAAAAAATTTGAATTCAAATCAACTCGTTGCTGTTCTAGCTCACGAGCTTGGACATTTCAAATTAAAGCATGTTCGTTATGCTTTAATAAGAAGCCTTTTAATGTCTCTTGCTCTTTTTTATGTGCTTTCTTTATGTTTACCTATGGAAGATTTTTATACGGCTTTTGGGTTTTCAAAAGTCAGTAACTACGCAGGTCTTGTGGTTTTTTCTATGTGGTTCTCTTTTGTAAACTTTGTTATTTCTCCTTTTATGAGTTTTCTTTCAAGGCAAAATGAATTTGAAGCAGATGCTTTTGCCGTTAATGTGACTGGTAATGAAAAAGACTTAGGAGAAGCTCTTATCAATTTAAGCAAAAGTAATCATTCGATGCCCATTGCTCATCCTCTTTATTCCCTTGTCCACTATTCTCACCCTCCTCTTTTAGAAAGACTAGAAGCTATTAAATTTTCTCTCTAAAAAATTCTAAACTTCTTTTTACCTTTCCTTAAAAGAACATCGCCCTCTCGTTTATTTTTCATACTAAAAAAACTCTTCGTCTCTTTGTCTCGCAAGGGATGAAGAGGTAATTATTTTTGCTTTAAGTAATTCCTTGTATTTTTTGGGTGTTATTTACTAGATCTCCGCCAAGATTTCGGGTAGATGAAAACTTGTTAGAATTTTTGCTTACCTCATTCAAGAGATAAGTTAAGAGCAACATCTAATTATGGACGAGGAAATTATGACTAAGGCTCCTCCGAAGTTAACTAAGATTCAGGCCAAAGCTCTAGAATTCATCCGTTCTTCCCTTGAAAGATCAGGGACAGCACCGACACTAAGAGAGCTTTGTGCGTTCATGAGTTACTCTGCGATTGGTTCTGCACAAGATTTGGTAGCTGCTCTTAGACGCAAAGGTTTTTTGCACACTCCAGATAAACAATCTGCTCGTTCTCTTGTTCTAACTCCTAAAGCGATTGCTCTCCACGAGCCCACTCATCAAAGTACGGACACAACTTTTATAGTTCCTTGTTTTGAGGATGTGTCTCTCATTAACCCTCTTGATAATGTTGAAGATAGAGTCGAAACACTTCGTATGTCTATTTCGATGTTCCCAAGACCTTACCCTGCTCCTGAAAAGCTTTTTGCTCTAAAACAATTTGGTAATAGCATGATTGATGCAGGGATCTTAAATGGAGACTGGGCCATTATAAGCTACTCTAGCGAAGTTGAACCTGGTCGTATTGCTTGTGTTAAAGTGGGAGAAACTTCTGGTCTCTACCGAATCATGAAAGATCGTGACGGTTGGTACCTAAGACCAGAGAACACAAGTCATGAAATTATTCGAGCAGATGAGCTGAATCCAAATTTTCAAGTGATCGGAGAAGTCATCGGTATACAAAGAGTCCTTGAGCCAATTATAAACGCTTAAACTTCTAGTAGTTATCCATCAAAAATTCCCTCACAAAAATTTTTTTCTATTTCAAAAAAAAATCTAAACATATAAATTTTATGTATGTGAAAAAATCATTTCAAGAAAAAAGGCAAATGTTATGAAACTCTTTAGTTGTCTCATTCTCTTCTCATTAAGCATAAGCTTAGGAGCTCATGAAAAAAAGAACGAAATCTTTGGACGGTTTGAATATGGTTTTTTAGCAACTCTTCTTCATAAATCAAAATGGGGAGAAAGTGGCACTGAATTTAATTACACAAAAAATGGAGGACAAGACGTTCTTTTTCCAAACTGGAGAATTGAAGCTGGTTGGATTTTTTCTAAAAAACACAAACTTAGTTTTCTGTATCAACCAATCTTTATTCAAACAGAAGTGATTTTAAGTGAAGAGTTAACAGTCGATAATGTTATTTTTCCAAAAAATACTAACCTTAGTACCACTTACAATTTCCCATTCTACAGAGCAAGCTACTGGTATCTTCTCAGTCACTCTCAGTTTTTTGATTTCTGGTTAGGAGGAGGCCTTCAAATCAGAAATGCAGATATTAGATTTAAAGATTTAAATAGTAAAAATGCTTTTAGGACAGCAAACATAGGACCTGTTCCTTTGATCAATTTAGCTTCAACCTTTCGCACAAAATCTGCTTTTTCTTTTTATATGGCAGCTACAGGTTTTTGGGCTCCTATCAAATATTTAAATGGTGGAAGCACAGATATTAATGGTTGGATCTATGAATTTGAGTTTGTTCCCACTTATGAAATACGAAAAGGTTTTAGTGCTTTTGCAAATCTTAGATTCTTAGGTGGTGGAGCTATTGGAACTTCTAAAACTGAAAGATCAAGTGGAGGAAAATATTCCCGCGATGAGCTTCTCACTATGAGCATCACTATGGGACTTCAAAAAAGCTACTAGCTTAAAACTTCCAAAAACGTTTAGAAAAAAGAGCTAAGACAGTGAAAATTTCAAGACGACCTACCACCATTATAAAAAGAAGGAAAAGCTTAGAGCCATCTGAATAAAAACCAAAATTACTCGTAGCTCCCACTTTAGAAAATCCGAAACCCACATTGCTAAAACATGTGATAAGCGATGAGATAGCTGTTGCAAAATCAAGCCTTCCACTTTCTAAGAAAAAAAGTAAAAGAGATCCAAATCCAACAAGGAAAAAACAAACAATAATATGAAGCAAAATAGAATGTTTCTGTGCAGGCGAAAGAGTTACTCCATCAATGCTACAAGGTCTAACTATGTTCGGGCGAAAAGATCTTTCAAGTTCAACGAAAAGCATTTTGAAGAAAGCAATAATACGAACAATCTTAACTCCACCTGCTGTAGAACCTGCACACCCTCCAACAAACATAAGAGCCAATATAATATACCTAGACATATCGGGCCAGCTGTTTGAGTCTACATTAGAAAATCCTGTGGTTGTTTGAGCTGAAACCACTTGAAAAAAACTATCAAGAGCAATCTGAGAAAAAGACTGATCTGCAATAGGTTCACCTGCCATCGATAAGTAAGGAGTTCCTTTTAAATTTAAACCAACGACAAGAGAAGCTAAAAAAACAGTTCCTAGATAAACTCTAAACTCTGAGTTAGTCCAAAAAATTCTCCATTTACCTCGTACTAGATGGTAAAAAAGAGCGTAATTAATTCCTGATATAAACATAAAAAAAATGACAACCCACTGTGTCAAAACAGTAAGACTCCCTGCACTGTCATTTAAAATACTAAGACCAGAAGTAGGTGTTGTGGATAAAGCAAATGTTAAACAAGTAAACCACGGTAAATTAAAATCAGATACTTTCATTACAAGAATTTGCAGAATGGTTAAAACAGCATAGATAATCCAAAGAATTTGAGCTGTTTCTTGGAGACTTGGAGTGTCTTGATGACCACCTATACCACTTGTTTCTGCACTCAGAATTTTTTTGCTAGCTGCAGCAATCATTGGTATCACAGCGACGAAAAGAACAACAATTCCAAGACCTCCTAACCACTGAACTAAAGCTCTCCAAAATAAAATACTTTGTGGAAGAGAAGCCGGTGCAGATAGAACAGAAACTCCTGATGTGGTTAAGCCACTCATGATTTCAAAATAACAATTCACATAATTACTAAACTCATGCTCGATATTCCCAGAAAAATGAGCCCAGAAAAAAAATGGAAGTGCTCCAACAGCTCCTCCAAGAAACCAAGCAAAAGTTACAATAAAAAAAGATTCTCTTAAACCTAAAGCCTCTAAATTTTTATCCCCAAGAAAAATAAGATTCATAGAAATCACTAAACCAACAACTAAGGCACAAAAGGTTGCTTGAAAAGATTGGTAGTGGACAAGACCCCCATACACTAACACCTCATAGAGATTCCACAAAAGAACAATACCCATAGATCCACTCAAAAGAATCAAAAGAATTCCAAGAACATAGAGAGAAGGACGTAAAGACATAGCTACCCCCTCTGATCTATAAAGGTTTCTTTTAAAAACTCTTTGATACCACTAGGGCCAATAATCACAAGAATATCTCCTTTTTGAACAGAATCTTTTGCTGACGGATAAAGAACATAACCATCTCGTTCAATAGCAGCAATAAAAGAAGTTTTTGGAAATCCAAGTTCAATCAACTCTCTACCTATTCCCCAAGAACCTGTTTTGACACGCACTTGATAGACAAGAGATACTTTAAAATCAAGACGAGCTAAAACACGAATCGGAGCTGCATCAGTGACTTGTCTTAATGTTTTGGCAGCTTCTAAACGAGGACTGTAAAGATGATCAATCCTTGTGTCTTTCAATATGTGAAGAAAGTTCATACTTTGAATAAGAGCTATTGTGTTAGGAACACCTCTTGTTTTAGCATGCATCGCTTCTAAAATATTATGCTCTTGATTCTTACCAAGAGCTAAGTAAGAACTACACTTTTCTAAATGTTCTCCTTGAAACAAATCTCCTTCCATAGGATCTGCATTAATCACTGTGATGCCTCTATTTTTTTCAGCAATTTTTTCAGCTAACGTGAGATCTTTTTCAAAAAGTTTAATTTGATACCTGGTGTGATCAAGTTTTTTTAGGAGCCATTCACTAATAGGCCCAGCACCTGATATTGCGATATTTCTTACGCGAAAGTCTTCTTGTCCAAAAAGAGCATAAATACTTTTAAAAGACTCTGCTGGTCCAATGATAGAAATTTTATCAAGAGGTTTTAAAACACTATGAGCATCAGGAGCGATACCTTCACCATCTCTTTTAATGAGAACAATACGAACCCCTGATGGTAAATCTAAATCTTTTAGTTCAACTTGAATGGCTTCACTCTTTGGGCTCACAATGATATTACGAACTTCAATTTCATTTTGTGCAAAACGAGGAATTTTAGTTGCATTTGGTTCTGTTAAATCTAAATCAGAGGCTATAGCTTTTGCTGTTAGTTGCTCTGGGCAAATAAAATAATCGACACCAAAAGATTCTCTATAGTCAAAATGAGAGTCAAAATAAACTGGGTTATGAATTCGTGCCATTACTTTTTTAGCACCCATACGTTTTGCAATGGCAGCAGTAAGGAGGTTGACTTCATCAAGGCTTGTTGCTGCCATAAGTATGTCGCAAGTCTCCACTTCAGCTCGTCTCAACACCTCAGCATCACAGGCAGAGCCTTCAACAATCCTTGCATCTAGGGTGTTTTCCACCTGGGATATAGCTTCCCAACAGGTTTCAACAATGGTCACTCTCAAACCATCTTTCTTAGCAATTTGAGCAGCATAACGCCCCACTTCCCCAGCACCAGTTATGACTACATTTTTCATAAACCTTTCCTCTTACCCATCTAAAATTATTTTTTCTTAAATGCTTTTATCCACTTTTTTAGGATATTTCCTAACTATAGTACATTGATAGAAAAAAAAATCTGAAAAATCTTTCTAGTCTCTATATCTTAGCTTGCTTATCGCTAAAAAAATTGATAAATCTACCGTAACTTCACAGGAAATTTCCTAACTTTTTTTTGATAGGCACACAGATTATGGAAACTACGGAAACAGTCAGAATGGTTTAGCTACTCTTTGCTTAGCTAAACTCTTTCTCATTCTAAATTTACGTATTTTTCTAATAGGTGGCCTATGTTGTCTTCTTTTCCGACTTCCCATTCCCTCAAAGCTTTTTGGTTAAAACCTGGAGGTCTTCGAGAGCTCTTAAAGTTAGCAATTCCTGCAGGAATTTCACAAGCATGCTTTAGTTTAATGATGTTCACTGATAGACTTCTTTTGACTCCATTCGGCAAAGAACCTCCTGCTGCTTCTATGTTAGGAGGTTTTACTTCTTATCTTTTCATCGTTTTTTTCTGTGGGCTTTTAAGTTACATCACTCCTTTGACAGGCCAACTTCTCGGTGCAAAACAAAAAGAAAAAATAACAGGGCTTGTTCATGGAGGAATTATAATTTCTCTTTTGTGTTACCCTTTTATTCTTTTTTTTGGAGAATTTTTTGCTTCACTTTACTTTGAGTGGACAGGGGTTTCTCAAAAACAAAAAGAACTTGCAACTCTCTACTTCAATATTATGAACACAGGCGATCTCTTTGTCCTGATGAATATAATTTTTGCTAGTTTTTTTTCTGGAATTGGAAAAACGTCTGTCATCATGAAAGTAAATCTTTTTGGAATGATTGTTAATTTTCCTCTGAGCTATACTTTGATCAAATGGGCCGAGGCTGAATCTAGTTTTACACCAATAGAAGGGGCTGCTCTTGGAAGTATACTTTCTTCTCTCCTCATGTGTGTTATTTTCTCAATGGTTTTTTTGCAAAAAGAATACAAAGAAGATTTTGGTACTAATTTATATTTAAAATGGAACTCCCAACTTGTTGCTAAACTCATTCATTTTGGCTCAGCTACTGGCTTTGAAATGACTCTTGTGTTTGCAACATTTTCTACTTTTGTAGCTCTTTTTCACTCCTACGGGCCAAATGAAGCTCTTTCAGCAACGATTGTTCTTAATTGGGAAATTATAGCTTTTTTACCCACTTTTGGGGTGAGTATTGGACTCATGAGTCTAGTAGGTAAATACATGGGAGCAGGAGAATTAGAAAATGCAAAAAGAAGTATCATATCTGCAACCCTTCTTTCTCTAGGAACTATGTTATTCGCTTGTTTTATCTTCATAACTCAAACAGAGTATCTTATTCATATTTTCTTGCCTGATAAAAATACTGTTACTTACAGTACCATTATGCCTTTAGCTTCTACGATGCTAAAGCTTATATGTTTCTACTGTTTGGCAAATGGAGTGAATTTGGTGCTGAGTGGAGCCCTAAGAGCAGCAGGAGACACAAAAGCTGTTATGTATATAGCTCTTATTGGGGACTGGGCTATGCTCTTCATAGCTTACTACATGATTAAAATAAAAGGCTTTGATCCAACTTTTACTTGGGGTGTTTTTTCTGCTAATCTATTTTTTCAAACTATTTTACTGGGGATTCGTTTCTCACAAGGTCAGTGGAAAAAAATTCGAGTCGTCTAGAATATAGACTTTATCCTATGCTAAAAAAATATAATTTAAAAGTAAAGACCAACGCAAAATTAGAAACTGTAAAAGAGCTCGGACCAAAAGAACTTGAAGTTCATGTAAAAGCTTCTCCCATTGAGGGCAAAGCAAATAAATCTATTTGCAAACTTCTTGCTAAACATTTTAAGGTTGCTCAAAGGTCTGTAGAAATTACTTCAGGTCTCAAAGGTAAGCATAAAATAGTTTGTATTGACGATGAAAACGATTAGAATTTTTTCATCCAATCATAATTTTGAAGGGCTTTTTCTCTTGACTCTTTATAGTTCACGATAGGCTTTGGATAATTTTTTCCGAGAGTAATCCCAGCAGCTTGAAGAGTTGCCTCAGGTGCTTCAGAAGGAGCATGAATCCATTTTTTAGGAAGTTTTGCAAGTTCTGGGCACCATTTTTTAACATAGACTCCTTCTGGATCAAACTTTTCTCCTTGGGTTCTAGGGCTAAAAATTCTGAAAAAAGGAGCAGCATCTGCTCCACAACCAGCAACCCATTGCCAAGAAGCTGTATTATTTGCAAGACTTGCATCTAAAAGCGTATCATGAAACCATAAAGCACCTTCTTGCCAGGGGATACCTAAATTTTTTACAAGAAAAGAGGCTACAACCATTCTCACACGATTATGCATCCACCCTGTTTCCCACAGCTCACGCATTCCAGCATCTACAATAGGATAACCAGTAAGACCTTTTTGCCAAAGTCTTAATAGTTTTTTATTTTTCTTCCAGGGAAAATTTTCAAAAGCACTTCTTAGTGGTTTATTAACCATAAAAGGAAAATGCCAAAGTAGATGATGAGAAAATTCTCTCCACACAACCTCTTTAGCAAACTGAAGAACTCCCTGAGAAGATGTTTTAACAAGAGAACCAAACTCTGACTCAAGGGATTGTAAAATTCTTTGGGGATGAATTTCTCCAAAATGAAGATAAGGACTTAACCTTGAAGTTCCAAGCAGAGATGGGACATCTCTTTTGTCGTGATAAGCATCTGCGCTTTTTTTAAAAAAAACTTGCAATGCTTTCAGAGCATTTTCTTCTCCTGGTTTACCCGCTTTATAGAATTCTTTGTCCCAAGAAATGCTAGGCAAAAGCTCAAGAGATTCTACAGAGTGAGATTTTATTTTAAAATCTTTTGGGTAAGGGGATAGTTTTACTTTTTCTAAAGTTTTAGGCCTATACTTGCAAACAAAGTTTTTCCAAAATGCCGTATAAACCAAGTAAGGGGTCCCGTCTTTTTTAAGTAACTCTTCTGGAGTACTAAGAAGATAGCCATGACAAGAGGAGTAAGGAATTTTTTTTTCTTCTAATAAAATTTTTAAGCTTTCAAAAAATTTCTTTTTGAGAGGATTATAATTTTCATTCCAAAAAACAGAAGCTACAGAGATAGAATCAAACAAAACACGAAGAGACTCTAAAAAATCTCCTTCTAAGATGAGGAGTTTTGAATTTTCTTTTTCTAAGGTTTCTTGGAAAGTTTTAAGGCTATAATGCAACCAAGAACGACTAGCTCCCCCAAGAGCTTTGCTTGATTTGTTGTACAAAAAAAGAGGAAGACACTCTTCATAAAAAGAAGCTTCTGTTAAAGCTTCGTTGTCTCGTAAGCGAAAATCATTAGCACAAAGAAAAATAGCAAGACCTTTTTTTTTCATAATGAGAAGAGATCCTAGGAAAATATATCAAAAAATAAATTTCTCTATGAGAGACATTTTACTTTGCAGAAAAAAGTTTTCTCACTGTAATACTGTAAGGTTTTGCAAAAACACAAAGATAAAGTTCAAGAATACAAATAACAAGAGCCATCATCAGACCATCAGGCATGAGGAATATATGAACAAAGAAAATATGAACAATAATAGGCGCCAATATCACTAGCGCTAATGGCACGAAAAAACCTGATAATAATAAAAGCCCACAAACAGTTTCCGTAATTTTCAAAAGAGGAAAGAAGTACTTAGAAGCCATCAAGCCCTTTAAAAAAGTTTCCATCCCTATTGGCATATTGGCAGGAGGTGGCATCATTTGAAGAAGCCCAGCGAGACCAAAAATACTGAAAATACTACCTAATACAATTCGTGCAATCAAAGGAAATTTTTTCATACGACTTTCACCTCTACTTTATTCTATTCTCTCTTAAAGACTGACTCTATTCTAACAAAAATCTCTTGCTTGAAAAGAAAACAAGATATTCTTTTTTGTTGCCAAGACATTTCTCAGATTTAATTCTTTTGTATTTATTTAAAATCCTTAGATTTTTATTAAATTTTTTGTTACTTTTCTACAAATTTTAAATATGAGGTTTCACAATGAATCAACCCATCTCTCCTTTAGCTGAAGAATTAAATCAAGCCATTTTAAGAAGTAATAAAACGACTCTAGAGCTTCTATCTTCTTATGGCAAACGACTTTTCTTTCCAAAAGGAATTGTTTCTCAATCTGCTGAAGCTGCTCAGAAAGCAAAAGTTTTTGATGCCACTATAGGAATTGCAAAAGAACATGGGCATGCCATGATGCTGCCGTCTTTGGAGGATTTTATTCATCTAAAAACTCCTGCCTATAAAGTATTACCCTACGCGCCTTCTGCAGGTCTTCCAGAACTAAGACGTCTTTGGCAAGAAAGACAAAAAAAATCTAATCCTTCTTTAAAAAAAAGCAGTCTACCTATTGTTACCTCAGGACTCACTCATGGACTCAGCTTAGCAGGAGAACTTTTTTTGGACCCAGGAGACTCTCTTGTCCTTCCTGACATGTTTTGGGGAAATTACAAACTTATCTGGCAAATAAAAGGAGAGGCTCAGTTTTTTTCTTTTCCTTTTTTTGATCAAAAACTCGAAAAATTTAATCTTAAAGGTTTCGAAGAAACTCTTGAAAAAGTACCTTCAGAAAAAATTTTCCTAGCTCTAAATTTTCCTCATAACCCAACAGGCTACTCTCTCACACAAGAAGAATCTAAAGCTCTTTGTCAATCTTTGAAAAAATTTGCAGAACGAGGAAAAAAAATAGTAGCCCTTTGCGATGACGCTTATTTTGGACTCACTTTTGAAAAAGGCCTAAAACGAGAGAGTCTCTTTGCTGACCTTTGCGAGCTTCATGAAAATATCCTTGCTGTCAAAATAGATGGATGTACAAAAGAATTTTTCCTCTGGGGAATGCGAATAGGTTTCATCACCTTTGGTTCAAAGGGACTTTCAGAAGAGGCCTACAAGGCTCTAGAACAAAAAGCATCTGCTGCATTGCGAGGGAATATTTCTAACGTCAATCATCATAGCCAAGAACTTGTAAAAGAACTTTTTGAGAGCCCTAACATAGAAGAAGAAGCTAAAGCAAAAGAAATTATCCTTAAAGAACGCTACAAAGAAACAAAGAAACACGTCTATAAAAATGCTTACAAAGAATTCTGGGATGTTTACCCTTTTAACTCAGGTTACTTCATGTGTATTCGATTGAAAAACAATATGAATTCTGAAAAGCTTAGACTACATCTTCTTGAAAAATATGAAACAGGAGTGATTAGTTTGGGGAGCTCTGACGTGCGAATTGCTTTTAGCTGTATCGAAAAAGAATCCATTGGAGCTCTTTTTGAAACCTTAGGAAAAGCTTGTCAAAGTCTTTCCTAAAAAATACTCAAGAAACTTTTTCTCTTCTTTTTATTTCTTCCTCAATTAATGTGAGCTCTTTTTTAGTTTCTCCAAGAATAGAACTGTTCTCTTCAGCTCGTCTAATTAAATAAGGTAAAGCTTTATCTGCTGGACCAAAAGGTATATATTTACTTGCAGGAATATTAGCAGACGCCAAGTTAAATGTAATATAATCACACATTCCTTGTAGCTGACTTGTCATAAAAAAAGACGTTCGACCTGTATTTTCGAAAAGTTTTGCACCAATCTCCATGGAAGTTGCATTATGGCTTCCAGCAAACAAAGCTACTTTTTCACTATTTTCAAAACAAAATTTCAAGGCATTATTATAAGCAATATCAGTTTCTTCTTTCGAACGAAAGAGGACACTCTCACAACCTTTTTCGGCAGCCCATTTTTTTTCTTTCACAAGATAAGCACCTCGCACGAGCTTCACAGCAAAAT
>CANFEH010000005.1 GCA_947445855.1 Zetaproteobacteria bacterium | reverse complement strand
TTCATGGACTTCTAAAAGCAGGGATTTCGACTTCTCTTATTTCCACTCATATCCACACAGGTCTTGGTTTGAAGCTAAAGCTTGGAACATTTTTTTATTTACTATCAGAAGCTAGGTTCTACATTAACTTAATCGGTGGATCCGCAGCAAAAACAGCTAACAACACGGATGCTCTTAATTTTAACGGAAAATTTCCTTATTCAATTCTTTTAGGAGTCGGTATCGATGTTGGCTAAAATAAAAAAAACTAAAACTATTTTTTATTTATCCCTTATTTTCTTTTCATATTTTCTTATAGCAAACACAGTGGACTATTATGATTACCAAATAGTAGGAAATGATATTGTTGTTTATGACAAAAGATTTTCTAAAAGTTATCGCTTAAAAAATTTCAATAGTTATGCCCCTGGTGTCATTATAAAGCTTCCACTTCCAGAAGATTTTGAAGAACAACATGAACAAGAACTAGAGGAAAAAGCAGAAGAAAAAGAAAAAGAAGAAAAATTGGCAAAAGAAAAAGAAGAAAACAAAAAGAACCTGGGTGACAGCTCTGAAAACAAAATGGTTCTTCTTCTACTTGAAAAAGCCAAGGGAAGCTATATCGCAGGTGATTTATCAAATGCACTTGAATACCTGAGGCAAGCTAAAGAAACAGAACCAAACTCAGCACTCATAAACAAAATGATTGGCTCTGTTTATATGGAACAAGGCAACAAAGAACTTGGTCTTCAGTTTTACCAAGAGTCTTTAAAAAACAACCCTGAACAAGATGATCTTAAAATCGAAATCAACAAGATCACAAAAGAAAGGACGGAGAAAAAAGAATGAACTTATTAAAGTTAACTTTAATCTCTATTTTACTCTTACATTCTCTTAACCTTTTACCTGAAACTAAAAACAATGACCCTGAAGACACACGAGTTAAGTATGAAAACCAAATTCACGAAAGATTTAATAGCGTTTTAAAGAAAATTCTACCAGAAAAAACTTTTAGCCTTGTTGTCAACGTTCAACTATCAGTTGAAAAAGTTGATGTTTTAATTGGTAAAAAAATTAAAAAACAAGAATCTCAAGATGAAACGATAACTAAATCAAGACCTGGCTTTGAGAGTGCTCTTACTGTTCCAAACACCCCAGAAAAAGACAATTCGTCTGAAGAAGATTTTGCGGTACAAAACGAAATCAAACTTGAATCAGTTGAATTTTTTCTAGTGCTTGAAAAAACTCTTCCAGAATCCTTACAAATTCTTGCAAAAAATGCATTGACAAGCAAAATGGAAAAAAACTTTGACACAAAAGCAAGTCTTCGTACAGAAATTTCAGACCTTCTTGCTTATGACCCAATCTTAACAGGAAGTTATTGGAGCAATTTTTTACAAAAAAATCTTCTACAACTTCTCTATCTTCTTATAGGGGTCATCCTGATTCTTGCACTCTTTTTTTTTAAGCTAAATCGGCGCAAAAAAGCCTCTAAATCAGAGGAATCAACAACTCCAAGAGAATTTTCACCTGCTAAAAATGCAGAAAAAGAAGTGACAATCGAAGAAACTTTAGAAAATCTCCGCAGATCTATTCTCATTGCCTATAAAAAAGATAACGATTCTTTAAGAAGCTTCATAAAAGGATTAAACGAAAAAAATATAAAAATTATAGCAAAGTCTATGCTAGACTCTATTTTTTATGATCAAATTACAAAATATTCTGACATTGTTATTTCAAGTGATTTAGAAAATGAAAGTTTTGAAAAAAACACCATAGAAAAACTGACACAAAATCTTAATGATTATGTAGCTCTTCATAATGTTTCTTTGAGCACTCCTTTTGGTTTTTTAAACCGCTTAGATGCAGAAGTCATCTACGATAAATTAAAAGATTCAAAAGAAGAGCTGGCTCTTGTTATCAGTTTTCTCAGTGATAGCCAAGTGAAACAACTTTTAAGTATTATGGGGATTGGAAAAAAAGCGGAAATTTTATCAATTCTGACAAAAGAAGATTTTTTTGACGGTAAAGCTCAGATGATCACAGAACTTGAGGTTAAATTAAGAGGTCTCTATGATGAAGAAAAATCAAAAGTTGGTTATGATAAAAATTCACAAAAAAATTCTCTAGACCTCATGCTTAACAATGATAAAGAAGTTGCTTTGACTTTAGAAGTGGCAAAATCTGATCACAAAATAAATCTAGGTGAAAATTATAGTGTCTTCACAATTACCTTTGAAAAAGCTATAAAAGCAGAAAATATTAAAGAAGTTAAAAAAGTTTTAACTGAACTAGATAACAATATTGTCATTGCTTGTTTATCAGCTCTTGGGAATGAAAAAGAAAAAGATTTTTTAAACCTCCTACCACTCACAAGACAAAAAATAATTGCCTCTATAAGGAAAAATTTAAAAATAACAGATGAATTCAGAACTGATGCAAAACAAGCTTTTCTTAAACTCTATAGATCAATTGCTCAAGAAGCTATTTCTAAAATAAAAAACGAAAAAAGAGAATTTACTGAGAAAAAAGAATAAACCTCTCAACACATCTACATTCTCTCTGGTGGAGTAATTCCAAGAAGACGAAGCCCTTCTTTTAAAACGATTGAAAACCCCTCTAACAAATTAAGACGAGCACGTTTAAGATCTTCAGTTTCAGCTTTGAGCACTGATACATTCACATAAAAGCGATTAAAACACTTAGACAACTCATACAGATAGTGAGCAAGAACAGATGGCTTATGCTGCTCAATAGAATGTCTCACAGCATCATTAAAATCATACATTTTTGAGAGGAGATCATACTCTTCTGTTTTGCTAAGAGAATCAAAAGATTTTTTTTCTAAAGTTAAAGCACAAGTACCCGCTTTCGTTAAAATAGACCGAGTTCTTGCGTAGCTATACATCAGATAGGGGCCTGTATTCCCTTCAAAGCTTGTCCAAAGTTCAGGATCAAAAATAATTTCTTTATTGGGATCAGAAGACAGCATACCATATTTGATAGCTCCTAAAGAGAGTCTATGAGCCGTTTCTGCTATTTCTTTTTCATCCCAAGTCTCTTTGTAACGGTCAAGTTTTTTATAGATTTCTTCTTCCATAATCGAGATGAGCTGTTTAAAAGTAAAAGTATTTCCTTTCCTAGAAGACATTTTCCCTTCAGGAAGAACAACATGAGCATAACTCAAATGATAACATCTTGAAGCTTGCTCAAAACCCATTCTCTTTAAAGCTTCAAAAAGTTGCTCAAAATGAAACTTCTGTTCGCTCCCCACTACATAAATAGAACGATCAATGTGAGAATCTCTAAACTTTTCTTGCGCTAAAGCTAGATCTTTTGTGATATAAGGAGTTGTTCCATCAGATTTTCTTGCCATAAAAAAACCTAAATTAACATCCTCTAAATCAAGCCCAATAGCTCCTTCAGACTCTTTAAACAGTCCCTTTGCTACGTACTCATCGACAATCTTTTGGCTTTCTTCTGAAACTTCTGACTCATAATAAACCTTATCAAAAGACACATCAAGCCACTTGTATATGCTGTCAAAGTCATCTAAACACTCTTTTCTTGTTTTTTGCCAAAGAGTGTAATCTTCTCCAGATTGCTTCTCTAGATTTGCTAGAATTTCAGAAATTTCTTGTTCTGCATTTTTTTTATCTTCTTCTGAGGATTCTCTTAAATATTCACTAGCTCTTGTATAACAAGATCCATAAAATTCAACTGGACTCAATCCTTTTGGAACACTACCAGCTTTTTTAATCTCCCAAAGAGCTTTAGCCACATGAGTTCCTTCGTCTCCTAAATAATTTGCACGAATGAGATCAAATCCACAGTACTGATAAATACGACAAATAGAATCTCCCAAACAAACATTACGTCCATGTCCAACGTGAAATTCTTTGTGAGTATTAGGTTGAGAAAATTCAATCATCGTCTTTGTTTTTGATCTTTTCTCATTAGAGCTTAAAATTTTAAAGTACTCTCTCGAAAAAATTTCAGGTAAAAACTTTTCTGCTACTTCTGAGTGAGAAATAAAAATATTTAAAAAAGCCCCTACAACTTTCACCTCTTTCACAAGAGAACTTTGAAGAGATAAAAGATTTCCTTTTAATTCTTCAGCAATAGCTTGAGGTTTTTTCCTTAAAACTTTAGCGAAACGAAAACAAGGAAAAGCATAATCACCAAGAGAGCTTTCAGGAGGGCGCTCTAAAATGTTCACTAAATCTTCTAAAGAAAGTTCTTCGTCTTTTAAATTTATATTTTTAGAAAGCTCTTCAAAGGCTCTCATCAACAAAGATCCAAGTTTTGTTTTTACAGAATCAAAGCTTGTAAAAGGGATCTTTATGTCTTCATGCTTTGTCATTGTGTTTACTTCCTAACAATAAATTCATTGTGATAATTAGAACCTAATACTTACCAAAAATGAAACTTCTTGTCATTGGCTTCTTCCCTTTAAATAAAGAATACTTAATGGCTCATGCAAAAATAAAAACTCACAAAAGAAAGATCACTCTATGACATCTGTTCAAGTCAAAAGCGCTCAATTAGGCTCAACAAATAGCCAAATAGTCTCTATTGAATCTAGTTTTATGAGAGGTTTCAGTGGGTTAAGTCTTATTGGTAGCAGTTCTGATGTTTGCCGAGGAGGCCTCCTAAGAGCAGAAGCCTCTCTAGAAGCCTGTGAGATCAAAATTCCCCAACGGAAAATTATCGTTAGTCTTTTTCCAGCCGGTCACAAAAAAGAAGGGAATCAATTTGACCTAGCCTTTGCCGTCTGCCTTTTTTATCTCACTCAAGCAAAAGAAGCAGGAGAAAATCTGAGAACTGATCTTGACCAGTGGCTATTTGCTTCTGAATTAAGCTTAGACGGTAAACTAAACGGAGTAAAAGGTGCTATCAATTTTGCTTTAGCTGCGATGGAAGAGAAACTCCAGGGGATTGTTGTAAGCGAAGAAAACTTTGCAGAATTAAAAGAACTAACAAAAGTAGAAGGGCTCGCCTGTGATGATTTTCAAATCCTAAAATTTAAAGATCTCGCAGAAGTTCTCTTGTGGATCAGACAAAAAGATAGTGGAAAAAGTTTCGAAAAAATCGAACTTATACCTACTGTTCAACAAGAATATAAAAAGATTGATCAACTAAACTTTGATGATATGTGTCTCAACCCACTTCTCACAGAAGTAGCTGCATCTATTGGTTGTGGGAGGCACAATCTTTTTATAAGCGGAGCTCCAGGGACTGGAAAATCTATGTTTTCTCATCGTATTGCAAGTGTTCTTCCAAAAATAACTCAGTATGAAAAATTAGAAGTTTTAAAAATCCATAGTTCTTTTTCAGGAAAAATTGAACGACATATCTTGGAAGGAGCCCCTCCGTTTCGCTCTCCCCACCACAGCAGTAGTGCAAGCGCTATCCTTGGTTCGGAATATAGCCCAGGTGAAATTTCTCTAGCTCATAATGGGCTCCTTTTTCTTGATGAGTTTCCTGAGTTCAGAAAAGATGTGATTGAATCTCTCAGAGAACCTCTTGAAACAGGCAATATCACAGTATCGAGATCAAAAACAAAAGTGTCCTGGAAATCTAAATTCATCCTTGTGATCGCAGCAAATAATTGCCCTTGTGGTTGGCTTGGTAGCTCAATACGCCGCTGCTCATGCCCAAGCAGCAAAATTATTCACTACAAACGAAGGCTTTCTGGGCCAATTCTTGATCGTATAGATATCCATATCAATATCGATGAACGCCAAACAAAAAGCTCCTATCTCCTTGACTCTCTTGATCGTCGTAAGAATAGCCAACCGCAAACCTCACGAAATCTGTATGAAATTATCGCTCAGGGAAGAGAGTTTAGCGCTATGCGAAATAAAAAGTGGGGAATAAACTCTAACGCTGAACTTAAAACAGAGCACCTTATTGAAGCCACTGAGCTAAGCACGCATGAATTTAAGTTATTGCTTTCGCAGTTTAATCTCGATAAGCTCTCGAACCGTTCTGTGCTGAAGGTCTTGAGAGTAGCGAGAACTCTGAGTGATTTAGATCTTTGTTCAAAAGTACGCGAACAAGATCTTTTAAAAGCTCTCAGTTGGACATCAGATAGTTGTGCAAAAAGCAGAGGAGACCTCGCTTATGGCTTTGTTTAATTGTTTTAAAAATGGAAAAGAAATCAAGGCCATTTCTTGGATTAGTTTTTTCTGGTCCTCGGCTAGCTTAATGGTTTTTGCTGTTCTTCCTGTTTTTCTTTCAGAAGAACTTGGTATTTCTCATACCCAAATTGGCATGATTGAAGGCCTTGCTATAAGTTCTTCCTTTATAACAAAAGTATTCTCAGGCATCCTGAGCGATTACTTCAGAAAAAGAAAACCTTTCATTTTACTTGGTAGCTTTTTAAGCATGTTAAGTAAGCCGATGTTTGCGCTTGCTTCAAGCCTTTCTTTTATTCTACTCGCTCGCTTTATGGACCGCATGAGCAAAGGAGTGCGCTCGGCACCAACAGATGCTTTCATTGCTGATATTAGTTTACAACACGAGTATTCAAAAAGTTTTTCTCTTCGCCAAAGCCTTTATACCCTAGGAGCAGTTTTTGGAGCCATGTGCTCTATGATAGTACTCTACTTTAATAAAAACGACTTACGACTTATTTTTTGGCTTTCTATCATCCCTAATATTTTAGCTATCCTAATTTTTTTTATATTCCTTGGAAAATCTAAAGAAGTTTTTTTTCCAGCAAAAAAAACCTATAGCTTAAATATAAAAGATTTTAAAAAACTACCCCCATTTTTTTGGAAGTTTTTAGGCGTCTTAAGCTTCCTCATGGTAGCTCGTTTTAGCGAAGCGTTTCTCACTTTATATGCTAAAGAATTTGGTTGTCCCCACACACTGCTTCCTCTCATTATTATTATTATGGATCTCTTTCATGCTGGAATTGCTGCTTATTCTGGGAGATTAACTGATATTTATGAACCAAAAAAAATTCTTCTTTTTGGCCTATTCTTACTCGTCTTCAACAATATCTGGTTTTACACTTCAGATACTCTTGTAGAAGTTTTTATCGGCTTTGCTCTTGTAGGGATTCATATGGGGCTCACCCAAGGCCTTATCAAATCAGTACTAGCTGAGAATATTCCAAAAGACTTAAGAGGAACGAGCTTTGCACTCTTCTATCTTGTGACAGGTGTTTGCATTTTTTTTGGAAATATTTTAGCAGGATCATTATCTGATCGTTTTGGAATTAAATTTATTTTTCTCTCTGGTGGAATTTTTTCATTCCTAGCATTTGTTTTACTAGCATTTCTTCTCCTTAAAAACTCTCCTCTAAAGAAAAAAACACGGAATAAAGGCCTTGAATCCTTATCTACTTCTTAAAAAAATCAAACCAACGAAACGATATAGCTTGCAAGTCCACTTATAAGTTTATCGTCAATATGAATCCAAGGAACAACAAAGTCAGCCACATTACGACAAGGCTCAATATGCTTATGATGCATGGGCCTTACTGTTTCTTGATATTGTTGAATAACACTTTCTAAAGTATGCCCCCTCACCTTCGTATCTCTATCAATACGCCTAAGAAGTCTTAAATCATCAGGAACATCAACAAAGAGTTTTAAATTAAAGATAGGGATGAGTTCCTCAAAACAAAGACTAAAAAGCCCTTCTAATATAAGATACTCTGTGGGCTCCACTTTTTCTGTCTTCTTCATCCTCGTACAACTAATAAAATCATAGCAAGGTTTTTCAATAGGATGACCTTGGACAAGAGTTTTCACATGCTTTATGAGAAGATCTTTATCAATAGAACTAGGAGCATCAAAATTTACTTTTTTTCTCTCCTCTAGAAGCATGTAGGAAAGATCTTCGTAATAAGAGTCCTGGTGAATAACAGAGGCTTTGTCTTGCCCCAGTTTAGCTAGAAGAAGATTTGTTACAGTGGATTTTCCTGAACCTGAGCCCCCAGATATAGCTATAATAAAAGGTTTCTTCCCTCTCATGGCTTTTCCTCTTTTAAACACAAAAATAGTGCCCCAAAAAACTCAATATATTAGGTATATTTTTTAAAAAACAAATAATAACACTAGCTTATTTTTTCACACTTGAAAAGATGGTATCTGTCAGGTACAAAACTAGGGCTAGGTCTTCATCTACACATTTTGCGGTCATACTCACACTGGTGAGATGCTAGTGTTGGATGAGCTCGTCTGTAATTCGCTAGTATGGCAGAGGCTTGCTTAATATGCCAATAAAAAAAAAGAGTTCTTACTTGAAGTCACTTTCAAATTTTCTATGGCCAATTGAGCCGGAGGAAACACTAAAGTGTCTCTTACTTATTGCTCTTGTCTTTCTTATTTCCTTTAACTACACAATATTAAAGGCTTTAAAAGACCCTCTCATTATAACAGCAGAAAACTCGACAGCTCTTGTTCTCCCCTTCTTAAAAACCTGGGCTGTTCTTCCTTCTGCTTTAATTGGAGCAACTCTTTTCACTTGGCTCTGCAACCGATTCGGTTTCCAAAAAACTTTTTATGTTCTTATTTCTTTTTTTCTTGCTTACTTTATCCTCTTCACATTCATTCTTTATCCAAACAAAGATTCAATCTATTTAGGTAGTCAAGCTCTCCTCTTAGAAAATCCTTCTGCAAGCAAAGATTCATGGTTGAACTACTCTGCTTTTTTTAGAACATTTTTCATTCTTTTGTACTACTGGCCTCTCTCCACTTTTTATGTGATGGCAGAACTGTGGAGTAGCATTGTTCTTTCTGTTCTCTTCTGGGGATTTGCTAACCATATAACTCCTCTTTATCAAGCAAAGAGATTCTACGGTGTTATCAATCTCCTTGGAAATGTTTCAGGTTTTGTTGCAGGGATGGTTTCTTACTACTTTAATACTTATAGCCAAGACAATCTAGTCTTCAACGCTTGTTGTGCTTGGGATCACACGCTTTATGGTTTAATGGCTCTTATTATTATTTCAAGCATTCTTATTCTAGGAATCTTTCACTTTACGTACAAGAAATTTCCATCCCCTAATGAAGTCACTTTTGTTTCAGATGAACAAAAAAGTTCACACATGGGAATGCGTGAAGCTTTTGCTAAATGCTTTCAGTCTAAATATATTTTTTCTATCGCTTTTATAGTGTTAGCTTACAACCTGAGTATGAATATTCTAGAAATTCTCTGGAAAGATCAAACCAATGTTCTTTACCCAAAAGTTTCAGACTATCATAATTATATGAGTTATATAGCTATGCTACTTGGAGTCTTTTCAATCATATTTGGTCTTGCTATTTCAACTTTCTTACAAATATTTAAGTGGAAAAACACAGCTCTATTCACCCCTATTATTCTATCTTTAACTTCTATTTTGTTTTTCTTTGCTTTTTTCCTTCATTACTTTGGGTACTCATCTTTTTTTGACACAATCGGTTTATCGGGTTTAACTCCTTTAGCTGTGGTTGTTTTCACAGGGGGTATTCAAAATAGCCTTTGTCGTTCAGCAAAGTTTACTTTCTTTGACACTACAAAAGAGCTCGCATTTATCCCCTTGTCAAAGGATGATAAAATTAAAGCTAAAGCTGTAATTGATGGAGTAGGTTCAAGACTTGGAAAATCAGGGGGAGCTATTGCTGTACAAGTGCTTGTCCTTTTCTTACCAACAGTTTCTGCCATGGCACCTTTCTTTCTTGTTTTACTCATTCCTATGCTTTCAGGATGGTTCTATTCTATTCGCCATATTTCTAATGTTTTTGAAAATAGCGAAACAGAAGAAGAAGGCAGCTCTAACACTTAGAGGGTGCTTGATTTAAGCTTTACCTTAAAGCGGCTTTATGTTAACCTCGCCGTCTGTGATAGTAAGTCTTAATCGTCTCATAAACTGAGAAGTTTGTTCGTTTTTACCCAGTTCTTGAATAACCTTATCAACTATAGAAAAAATATTCAGATATCATGAATTAAGAATTTTTAAATAGGTTTTTACCATTATGCCAAAAGTTACAATTACAACAGATAACCTCACAGTCGAGGTTAAAAAAAACTACCCGCTTATCGATATGTGTGAAGATTATGACACATCCATTTTATTTGGCTGCCGTGATGGTGCCTGTGGTGCTTGCATGATCAGAGTTAAAGAAGGCATGGAAAACCTAAGCCCCATGGGTGAAGATGAAAGAGACTTCTTAGAAACCATGGCTGCTGAGGCAGATGAACGACTAGCTTGCCAATGTAAAGTCAAAGGAGATGTTGTCCTTGAGGTCAGCGAATAGGGCTCCTTTCTGTCATCTCTAAAAGATTTTTTTTCTTTTCAAAAAACGAGTGCAAATCCTCTTCTAAAAATTCAAATCCTTAGTCATCTAAACAAAAAGTCGCTTTTTCATTTTTTATGCTATAATAGAAGAAGATATAAATACAAAAACCTGATGATTTATTATTTAAATCTCCTAATCACAGTGAGGGTTTTAAGAGTTTAATACTGGGAAGAAAAATTCTTCGGAAACGATTTTTTTAGATCAACAAAAAAATCAAGAGGTAGAAAAATGAACTCAGATCATATCTTCGACCTATTATCTCAAAAAAAATTAAGCGAAGCTGATGCTAAAAATTACTGGCAAGGTAGCTTCAAAGACTATTTAGATATAGTGCTTGAGCACCCTGAGGTGACCGGAACAGCTTTTAAGCGAATATATGACATGGTAGCCTCCCATGGCTTTGAAACCTATATTGACAATAAGAAAAAAATCATCCGGTGGAAATTTTTTAGTGACCCTTTAGACAATGGAAAAGATGCAGTCTTTGGCCTTGATATAAGCCTCATGAAGCTTATGAACATTCTAAAAGCAGCTGCTTATCGCTACGGCCCTGAAAAAAGACTGATCCTTCTTCATGGGCCTGTAGGCTCTTCTAAATCAACAATTGTTCGTCTTCTAAAAAAAGGGATTGAAAACTATTCACGCACAAATGAAGGAGCACTCTACTCTTACAGTTGGACTCATGTCGGAAAAATTCTTTCCATGGAAAATGTAATGAAATGTCCTATTAACGAGGACCCTCTCCATCTCATTCCTCAGGAAAAAAGAAATCTTTTCATGGAAACTTTGAACGAGAAACTTCCTAAAGAAAAGCACCTTCATATAGAAGGAGACCTTTGCCCTGCTTGTCGTTTCATGTATAAAAATCTTATGGAACATTACCAAGGTAATTGGGAAAAAATCATCACAGAACATATTAAAGTTCACCGTGTCTTAATTTCAGAAAAAGACAGAATTGGTATTGGCACATTCCAACCAAAAGATGAAAAAAATCAAGACTCGACAGAGCTAACAGGTGACATCAACTACAGAAAAATTGCTGAATATGGTTCAGATTCAGACCCAAGAGCTTTCAACTTTGACGGTGAGTTCCATGTTGCTAATAGAGGACTCATTGAATTTGTAGAGGTTCTTAAACTTGATGTTGCTTTTCTCTATGATCTTCTAACAGCCAGTCAAGAACACAAGATTAAACCAAAAAAATATGCCCAAAGCGACATTGACCTGGTCATTATTGGTCATACAAATGAACCTGAATACAGAAAACTTCAAAATAATGAATACATGGAAGCTCTCCGCGATCGTACAATAAAAATAGACATACCTTATATCACAAAACTAAAAGATGAAGTTCGTATTTACGAAAAAGACTACAATAAAAAAACAGTTGGAGATATTCATATAGCACCACATACATTAGAAATGGTTTCTATGTGGTCTATTTTAACAAGACTTGAAGAACCTAAAAAATCAAATTTATCCCTTCTTCAAAAGCTTAAACTTTATAACGGAAAAACAAATCAAAACTACACAGAGGATAGTGTTAAAGAACTAAGAAAAGAGTCCTTAAGAGAAGGGCTTCACGGGATCAGTCCTCGTTATGTACAAGACAAAATTTCTCACGCTCTTATTGTCAACAAAGGAGAAGGTTGCTTAAACGTATTCATTCTTCTTAATGAATTAGAAAGCGGCTTAAAACACCACTCTCTAATAACTGACACAGAAACAAAAAGAAAATACATAGAACTCATTTCTATTGTAAAAAAAGAGTACGAAGATATAGTCAAATACGAAGTACAACAAGCTATATCAGCTGATGAAGGTGCTATAGAAAAAATATGCGCAAACTACATTGACAATGTAAAAGCTTTTGTACAAAAAGACAAAATTAAAAACCATTACACAGGACTTGCTGAAGAAGCTGACGAACGCCTCATGAGATCTATCGAAGAAAAAATTGATATCTCTGAAAACAGAAAAGAAGATTTTAGGCGTGAAATAATGAATTACATTGGAGCGCTTGCTCTTGATGGTAGAAACTTTGATTTCAAAGCAAATGAAAGACTCCACAAAGCTCTTGAGCTGAAACTTTTTGAAGATCAAAAAGACTCTATAAAACTAACAACTCTTGTTTCAAAAGTAGTAGACCGTAACACTGAAGAAAAAATCAATGTTGTTAAAAATAGACTTATCAAAAACCATGGGTATTGTGAAACTTGTGCAAGTGACGTACTAAGCTTTGTCGCAAGTATTTTTGCAAGAGGTGACTCTCTTCACAATCCTGCAAAAAATTCTTAAAAAAACTCTGAGCAAAAAAGATTAAAATAAAAAAAAGAGGTCAAAATAAATGGAATCTGATCTCAGACGTTTCAAAGAAATTATCCGTGGAAAAATAAAAGAAGAACTCCGTCAATTTATCTCAAATGGTGGGATAATCTTAAGAAAATCTGGGAAAAATATAACTATCCCAATGCCTAGTATTGAAATCCCAACTTTTTCTTTTGGAGACGAAGAAAAATCTGGAGAAGGAGGAGCCTCAAAAAATTCAAGTGGAAATAAATCAGAAAAAGATTCCGGACAAAAAGGAAAATCTACTGGCGCAGGAGAAGAAGAAGGTGAGCACTCCCTTGAAATGGATGTGCCATTAGAAGAACTAGCTGATATCCTAGGCGAAGAATTAGAGCTTCCCAACATCCGATCAAGTGGTTACGGAGAAGCTAGTAACAAAAGTTATCGCTACACGAGTGTTCATAAAGAAGGGCCCAATTCACTTAATATTTTCAGACAAACTTATTTAAAAGCTCTCAAAAGATCTATCAGCTCAGGTGAATACAATGCTCAAAATCCAAAAATAATTCCTATTAAAGAAGATAGGAGATTTTTAACAGCAAAAGAAACATTTAAACAATGCAGCAATGCAGCAATTATCTACATGATGGATGTTTCAGGCTCAATGGGAGATGAACAAAAAGAAATCGTTCGACTCACAAGTTTTTGGATCGATACTTGGTTATCAAAATATTACAAAGGCCTTGCAAAACGCTACATTATACATGATGCAACAGCAAAAGAAGTAGACTCAAATGTTTTTTACAGGACAAAAGAATCTGGCGGAACACTTATCAGCTCAGCTTATAAGTTAGCTCTTGAGATCATCAGAAAAAATTATCAAAACGATGACTGGAATGTTTATCTTTTTCATTTCTCTGATGGAGACAACTGGTCCGGTAACGACACTCTTGAATGTCTCAAGCTTATCGAAGAAAAAATGATAAATGTCGTCAACCTGTTTTGTTATGGTCAAGTAGAATCTCGCTATGGCTCTGGACAGTTTTTAAGAGAATTAGTCAAAAAATTTGGTGAATCCCAAGAAAAAATAGCACTAGCTGCAATCAAAGATCGCAATGCAATAATAGATTCCTTAAAAATTTTCCTAGGACGGGGGCGCTAAAATGTCAAAACAAAAAACTCTCCCAGAAAACTTGGAAAAAATAATCACTGATTTGGAAAAAAAATCGCGAGAAGTTGGTTTGGATTTTTTTACAACCATATTTGAGCTTGTAGATTATAAAAAACTTCATGAAGTTGCTGCTTATGGAGGGCTTCCTAAACGTTACCCTCACTGGCGATGGGGAATGGAATATGACAAACTCATGAAAAATTATGAGTATGGTCTAGCTACTATTTATGAAATGGTTATAAACAATGACCCTTGTTATGCCTATCTGTTAGAGTCTAATCATCTAAGCACTCAAAAAACTGTCATTGCTCATGTTTATGGGCATAGTGATTTTTTTAAAAATAATATTTGGTTCTCAAAAACAAACCGAAAAATGCTAGATCAATCAGCTAACAACGCTAGTATTATCAGAGAAATTATTCAAACAGTAAGCTACTCTGAAGTAGAAGATTTCATAGACACTTGTTTATCTCTTGAAAACTTAATAGATCCAGGAGAACTTTTTTCTTACTCTTTTGCAAAAGAAAAAAATAGAGATGAAAAAAAAGAGATACCTCCTGTTCCTTCAAAAAGTTATTTAGAAACTTTCTTAAAAGACAAAAAGATTCAAACAAATGTTGAGATTCAAAAAGTAGAAAAACAAATTTTCAATGAAGAACGTGATATTTTAAAGTTCCTTTCTTCACACGCTGAAATCAATATATGGCAATCCAAAATTTTAGATATAATAAGAAGCGAAGCTTACTATTTCCTTCCTCAAAGACAGACAAAAATTTTAAATGAAGGCTGGGCTACTTACTGGCATAGCAAAATGATGACAGAAATATGCCCTCTTGATATTTCTGAAATTATTGACTACTGCTGTCAATACTCCTCCATTGTTGAAAACAAAGGAGGACATATTAACCCCTACCGACTTGGTCTTGAACTCTTTAAAAACATTCATAAAAAATGGGATGAGAAGTCACATAACGGCACTGAAAAAATTTTTGAAGTCAGAAAAATTCACAATGATTTGAGTTTTCTTGATAACTTTTTAGATGAAGATTTTTGTCATGAAACTAAAATGTTTCTTTATGACTACGATCCACAAAAAAGAGAACACATCTTAACAGATCGAAAATTTAAAGACATAAAACCTCAAATTCTCAGTGCTCTTACAAACTGTGGATGGCCTATCATAAAAGTAATTGACAATAATTTCCATTCGAAAGGAGAGCTTTTATTAAAGCATTCTTATGATGGAACACTTCTTCATCAAGGAAAAAGCTTTGAAACATTAAAAAGGCTTTATAAAATTTGGAAGAAACCAGTCCATATAGAAACCGTTGTTGGAGATCAAAAAAAAATACTCTCTTTCAATGGAGAAGAACTATCTGTAAAAAAATAATTAATCCTTTTTATTTAGTTGGTTAGTGCCTTTAACTTTGATTACCCTTATTCCTTTTTTATTCAATTATTCCCAATTTTAATTTTGCTTTATCAGCTTCAGTTTTATTTTTTTCAAAGTATTTTTCGTGTACAGTTCCACTATAAATAAAACTAGAGCCTAGATACTCCATACCAAGATATTTGCATATTTGCTCAAAAGTATCTTCAAAACCTTTAGGATAAGAATCTCCAAAACTTGCTATAACAAACAACTTTTTACCATGCAATTTACGACCTAGATCTTTCCTAATCTTAAGCAAGTCACTAAATCTATCAAAAAATATTTTATGTTGCGTGCTCATATTGTACCAATACACAGGTGTCGCAATAATCCAGGTATCATATTCAATAAGTTTCTCTATTAAGGGAATAAAGTCATCATTGCTATTTCGATGTTCATAATCAAAAGGGCTGATATCAAAGTTATTCAGGTCAAATAAGTTTATCCCTCGCGACCCTAAAATATCATCTATAACTTTTCTCGTATGACCAAAACTGCGGGAAGATCCAAAAATAATTACCTGAGTCATATACACCTATTAAGTAAATTGATTTTAATCAACAGTCTCTTGAATATTTTCTAATATAATTTAAAAGAACATCTTTTTTAACTGGTTTTGTAATATGATGATTACACCCAGCGTCTAAACTTTTTTTAATATCTTCTTTCATAGCATGGGCTGTTAGAGAAAAAATAGGAACAGGTTCTTTGTTGTTTTTTTCTTCCCACTTTCTTATCTCTCTAGCCGCTGTCAGACCATCTTTCACAGGCATTTGAACATCTAAAAAAACAATATCATAATTACCATTTACTGTTTTTTCCACAGCCTCTTTTCCATTCTCAGCGAAATGAAGTGTGTGTGTGGTTGATTTCAAAAAAAGACGAAATAACATTCGATTTACATCACAATCTTCTGCATACAAAAGACGAAGAGGTTTCTCATCTACTATTTGCTCTTTTTTTTCTTCTTCAATCAAAGGATTTATTTTCAAAATATTCTGAATAGACTTTCTAACATGACTTTTCAATAGAGGCTTAATTAAATACCTTTTTGCTCCAAAATAGCGAATCATTTTTAAATGTTCAGCTTGATAATCTGACCTCAACATGACAATAAGCTTAGAAGAAAGATTAGAATATTTTTTTAATTTTTCAAATTGAGACTTAATATCTCCTTCAATAAAACGAACATCTAACAAGATTATATCAATTTCAGAATGATCTGTTTTGTCTAAATATTGAGTAGCAGCTTCGGCAGACTGAAAAGATGTAGTAATTAAAAGACTTTCTTCTAGAATTTCTTCTAAAGCTTTTATTTGGGTTCTATTTTTTTCAACAATAAGAACTTTTTTACCTGCCGAAAAATTTTCACTACAAGATCTAGAAGCGTCTAAAGAATAATTTACTTCAAAAGGAATATCAAAAGAAAAAACAGACCCTTGACCTTCAATTGATTCGAGCTTTAAAGCCCCTCCCATAAGCTCTGCTAAATTCCTTGAAATAGAAAGCCCAAGCCCAGTACCTCCAAAACGTCTGGTAATACTACTATCAGCTTGAGTAAAGTTTTCAAAAACAAGCTCTTGCTTATCTTCAGGAATTCCAATTCCAGTGTCCGATATAGAAAAAAAAATATGACTATGGGAAGTTGAATCTTGATATGACTCAACTTTAAGAACCACTTCCCCTTCTTGTGTAAACTTAATGGCATTGCTCATAAGATTTAAAAGAATTTGTTGAATTTTTCCTTTGTCACCAATGACAAATTTACTTGAAAGTTTTTTTAAATTAAGAATTAAATCCAAGTCTTTCTGAGAAGCTTTTACTCCCATCATTTCAACACTTTTTTCAATCACCTCTTCTAGATTGAAAAGAGTGTTTTCGATTTTAACTTCACCTGCTTCAATTTTTGATAAATCCAAAATATCACTAATAAGTTCGAGTAAATTGTCACCTGCACGCATAATTATATCAATATAATCAATATTTTCTTTTCTTTTTACATTTTCTTTTAGGATTTGAGCAATACCTAAAATTGAATTAAGAGGCGTTCTCATTTCATGACTCATACTCGCTAAAAAAGAAGATTTTGCTTTAGAAGCTTTCTCTAATTTCTTATTCAATGTTTCTAATTCTAAATTTTTTTTATTTATTTCATAAGTAAGATTAGCTTTTGTGATAGCATGATTTAAAGAAAGTTTAAGTAAAAAAACATTATAATTCCCTTTCAAGAGTACCTCTTGGGCACCTTCATTAAGAGCAGAGAGCGCTAAATCTTCATCCGAAGCTGAAGTAAAAACAATAAGAGCTTTAAATGGAATTTTTTCTCGGAATATTTTTACTCCCCTAAGGCCACAGCTATCTGGAAGACTCAGATCAAGAACGACAACATCAAAAAACTGTCCTTCTTTGGTCTCTAAGAACTGAAAAGCTTCTACAAGATTTCTTTTTGTAACAAGATGATAGACATTATTTTCTGAAGCATTCAAATTATGCTTCCTAATAGTTTCATCAAATGATTCAAGATCTCTTACATTATTATCAATAAGAAGAATTTTTAAATTTTTAACCATAATGACTTCTTGATTTTTTTTAATTTACTTATTTCTCAAGCAAATAACAGCACAAAAAATACTATACGACAGAAAACCAAGGAGAGCGACAAGAAGATGGAGTAACTGTAACCCTTGAGGTGCGTGAAAATACACATTAAGGTAGCCAAGAAGTAACTGAAAAGCAAAAATTCCAATGGTAAGAGAAGACCAAAAAGAGGAGAGCAAGATCTCTTCTTTTTTTTGGTAAAAACAAACAGCTATCAAATAAAAAGCACTGAAAACAGCAAGAAAAGGATGAAGAACTCTTAAGCGTACAAAAAGATGTTCTGCCTGATTACCACTTCTTAAAAAAGCTTCCCGCATATTTTGAACAGGAAAAAGAGTATCTCCAAGAGCTGTAATAGCCCCACTCAAACCAACAATGACAATCAAAAAAAAACCAAAAGCTAAACTTGTTTTTTTGAAAAAAGACAGAGCTCTTAAACCAATAGGTTTTCTCGATAAAAAAAAGAGAATTCCACTAGCAACGAGAACAAGTAAAAAAGTATTAACAAGATGAATAGAAACAGAAAAGCCTCTATACACAGATTTATTTTCTGCCACATGTTCATATTTAACAAGAAAAGCTCCAAGAAGAGCTTCTAGAAAAAGAAGACCTAAATAGATGAAAGAAAGATATCTAATTAACTCTTTTTTTTCAAAATATTTAACCGCTAAATAAACAAGATAAAAAGCAAGGAGAAGAAGGCCTCCACTTGTCAAACGGTGAGTAAACTCGATGATTGTCTGCCAAACAGGAGCCCTTGGAATAATAACTCCATTGCAAAGTGGCCAGTGACTACCACACCCTGCGCCAGAACCAGTCATGCGCACATAAGCTCCAAAACAAATCACAAAGAGCAGATAAATAAGATTAAGCACAGCAACTTTTTTAAATTTTGTTTTAGGAACACTTTTCATTTCTCACCATTCTGATCAAGTCATATAGATTTTTCAAAGATCCCTATATAAAATCTATACTGAGAAATGTCTAGAGTCTAAATAGAAGTCCAAGAAATCTATCTTTTCATCTTTTCAGGTTTCTCTTAAAATAACACTTACCTCAAAACACAAAGGAGAAACCTGATGAAACTCCATGACATGAGAAAAGAGTTTGGAAGTCAACTAGATGAAGAACTAGAGCTTCCAGAGAGTCCTTTTGAAACCTTTCAACTCTGGTTTCAAGAAGCCAGAAAACTCTACAGAGATGATGCTAATTGCTTTGTTCTTTCTACAGCAACTGCTCAAGGAACACCCAGCTCTCGAGTGGTTCTGCTCAAAGATTTTAATGAAAAAGGACTTAGCTTTTTTACAAATTACACAAGTGTCAAAGCTAAAAATATTCAAGAAAATCCTCAGGTCTCTTGCCTCTTCTACTGGAGCACTCTCGAAAAACAAATAAGAATCAAAGCTAAAGCAAAAATTCTTTCAAAAAAAGACTCTGAAACTTACTTCCATGAACGGCCAAGGAATTCACAAATTGCAGCTTGGGCCTCCAAACAAAGTAGGCAAATCGAAAGTAAAAGAGAACTTGTAAAACAATTTTTAGATTATAAAGAAGAGTTCAAGGAAAAAGAAAAAATACCCTACCCAGAATTTTGGGGTGGATATCTTCTTGTGCCTGAGGAGTTTGAGTTTTGGCAAGGAGGTCTATACAGACTGCACGACCGAATTGTTTACACAAAAAAAGAGGGTTCAAAATCTTGGCAACAAAGCCGTCTATCGCCCTGATCGAGAAATTTTAAGCTCTTCTTGATGAAACAAAAAAAGACCAAGGCTAAAAAGCGCAAGAGAAAGGAAGAAGTTTCCATTTACAGACTCTCCTAGGAAAAACCAACCAAAGAGAGAAGCAAAGAGCGGAGTGACAAGCCCAGCAAAAGATATCAAAGTTGCAGAAAATCTTTTCAACAAATAACCGTAAAGATTGTAGCAAATAATATTCGAAATCAAACAAAGAAGAATTGTATTTCGGATGAAAAAATAAGGCTGACTCACAGGAAGTGGGGTCCAGCTTTCTCCTGCTAAATAAGAATGAATGAGTGCCAAAACACCACCTAACATCATCCCATAAGCATTAGCTGTGATAGGAGAACATTTTTCTTCTTCTTCCCCTTCCCAAACAAGCTTCTTCAAAACAATCCAACCATAAACGCTACTCACAACAGCCACTAAGAGCACAAGCTCAGCAAGGGAGAAAGAAACTTTTCCTCTGAAAACAGAAGACAAATCACTAAAGAAACAAGGACCAAGCCCAAGGAAACCAACACAAAGAGCTAGTATTTGACGAAAACTAAGAGACTCTTTAAAGAGAAAGAAAGAAAAAAGAGCAGACAAAAAAGGAGAAAGCGAATAGATCAAACAAGCTTTCGCAGAAATCATGTGACTAAGTCCCCAAATTTCTGCAATATTTGTGAGATAAATCGCAAAAAACCCCATCAAGAAAACAAGATAAACCTTCTTAGGTGAAACTCTAAGAGCTTTAGGATTTCTTGCTAATTGAAACAAGAACATAGCTAAACCAGCAAAAGCCATTCTTGAGCCAATCAGAAAAAATGCTTCCCCGTACTCTAAAGTAGCCTTAGCGAGACCAAATAAACTAGCAAACAATGCATAAAGCAATATGACAAGTGCCATCTATTAAAGATTCCTTACATTCTAGTTAGGGGGGAAGCCCCTAGAAATGATTCATATATAATTTGAGGATTATACTCTGAAAGAACTCAGTATTAAAAGAAAATAATGAAAAAATCTAGAACTACAAGGGGTTGACCCCTTAAATATCAAAAAGGTCGAACAATCACCATGATCACAATAATGATCATCAAAACTGTTGGGATCTCATTAATCATACGAAGAGTTTTATGACTAGGAGCTAAGGAAATATCTTTCTTAAATTTTTTGATCAAAGCTCCACCATAGTGAGTAACTCCAGTCAGAAGAATCAAAGCAAAAAGTTTTGTGTGAAACCAACCTTGAGAAAACACAGTCGTGTTGAAGTGAATCAAACTCAAACCAAGAGCCCAAGAAAATAGCATAGCAGGTATTGTGATAATTTTATAAAGCTTCGCTTCCATAAGCTCTAAAAGCTCAGCTTTATCACGACTAGTTTGTCCATACTGTGCATGATAAACAAACAAACGAAAAAGATAGAGAAGTCCTGCCATCCAAGAAATAACAGCTACCACATGAAAACTTTTCAGATACAAATACATTTTCTTGCAACTCCATATAAGTCAAAAGGAACTAAATCACAAAATTAATAACTTTCCCAGGAACGTAAATAATTTTTTTAGGTTTTTCACCTTCAAGATATTTACTTAGTTTCTCATCAAAAGAAACAAGAGAAATCACTTCTTCTTGAGAAGCTTCTACTGACGCATCTACTGTACCTCGTGCTTTTCCTGAAAACATAACAGCAAGCTTTACTGTCTTTTCTTTTATAAGCCCTTCTTCATAAGAAGGCCAAGAAACATCAGATACGGATTTTTTATTGCCAAGCTTTAACCAAAGTTCTTCAGCTATGTGAGGAGCATAAGGTGCTAATAAAAGAACAAAGCTTTTTGCTGTCGTAAAAGAAAGGCTCTCTTTCTTGTAACAAAAATTAAGAAGCTCCATCATAGCTGCAATTGCAGTGTTAAAAGAAAAATTTTCTGTGTCTTCTGTCACTTTTTTGATGGTTTTATGAAGCAATTTTTTTGTTTCAAGATCCTCTTCTTTATGTGAAATCTTAGAAGAAAGAGTTCCATCTTCTTCAACAAGAAGACGCCACACTCTTTTTAAGAAACGATGAGTCCCAGAAATTCCTTGAGTCTGCCAAGCTTTAGGTTGATCAATAGGCCCAAGAAACATTTCAAAAAGACGAAGACTATCTGCTCCCCACTCTCTGATCACATCATTTGGATTGATCACGTTACCTCTACTTTTTGACATTTTTTCTCCATTCGGCCCTAAGATCATCCCTGGGTGAATGAGTTTTTTGAAGGGCTCTTTTGTAGAAACAAGTCCTAAATCATAGAGAATTTTATGCCAAAAACGAGCGTAGAGAAGATGAAGGTTAGCGTGCTCCACTCCTCCCACATAAAGATCAACAGGAAGCCAGTAGCGTTCTTTTTCTTTTCCCCATGCTTCTTTGCTATTTTGAGAATCAATATAGCGTAAGTAATACCAACAAGAGCCAGCCCACTGAGGCATAATATTGCTTTCTCTTTGGCACTGAACCCCATTTAGGATGACCTCACACCACTCTTTTGCTTTTGAAAGGGGAGGCTCACCTGTTTTAGACGGTTTAAAATCACTCATTTCAGGAAGAGTCACAGGAAGATCTTTTTCATCTACGAGATGAACCTTCCCATCTTTATCATGAGCAAGAGGAAACGGCTCTCCCCAGTAGCGTTGTCTTGAAAAAATCCAGTCTCTTAACCGGTAATTCACTTTTCTCTTACCAAAACCTCTTTTTTCTATTTCATGATGCATCCTTGCAAGAGCTTCTGCTTTTTCAAGTCCATTAAGAAAATCAGAGTGAACAAGAATTCCCTCTCCAAGAAAAGCTTCTTCTTCAATTGAAATAAGAGACTCGTGAGAAGATTTTGGAGAAAGTACACGTTTAATAGGCAAATTGTATTTTTTAGCAAAAATGTGATCTCTTTCATCATGACCAGGAACAGCCATAATAGCTCCTGAGCCATAACCCATAAGAACATAGTCTGCTACAAAAATAGGAAGTCTCTCACCGTTCACTGGGTTGATTGCAAAAGCTCCTGTAGCAACTCCTGTTTTCTCCCGTTTTACATCTGTTCTTGTGACCTCAGACTTATCTTTTGCTGCTTCACAGTAGTCTTCAACACGATCTTTTTCATCTAAGGTCACAATTTCTGACACAAGAGGATGTTCAGGAGCTAACACACAAAAAGTAGCCCCAAACAAAGTATCAGCCCGTGTAGAAAAAACATCAAATGTGTGGTCTGTACCATCCACTTTAAAAGTAATCTCAGCTCCTGTGCTTCTACCGATCCAGTTGCGTTGCATTTCTTTTGTGGACTCTGGCCAATCTAAAAGTTCGAGATCATCAAGCAGACGATCAGCATACTCTGTGATTTTAAGCACCCACTGACGCAAAGGTTTTTTCTCAACAGGAAAACCACCCACCTCAGAACGACCATCTATGACTTCTTCATTAGCAAGCACAGTACCAAGCTCTGGACACCAGTTCACAGGTGCAAAAGACTCGTAAGCTAATCCTTTTTTGTAAATCTGAAGAAAAATCCACTGGGTCCATTTATAGTAGTCGGGATCTGTTGTACTAATTTCTTTTGACCAATCACTCGAGTAGCCAATCTTTTGAAGCTGTTCTTTAAACGTTGCTATATTCTGCTCCGTTGTCAGTTCAGGGTGCTGTCCTGTTTTAATAGCATACTGTTCTGCTGGGAGTCCAAAAGCATCCCACCCCATAGGGTGAAGAACATTGAAACCACACATACGCTTGTAACGTGCCATCACATCTGTAGCTGTATAACCTTCTACATGCCCTACATGCAGACCGTTTCCTGATGGGTAAGGGAACATATCAAGAATGTAGTACTTAGGTTTTCCTGAACCTTCATCTTTTGTTTCAAATGTATTGTGTTCTGCCCAGTAGGTTTGCCACTTTGCCTCGATATCTGTGAAATTATAATTCCCTTTGTGTTCCATAACCCCTCTGACTGCTAACATTTTTTATAGAAGTGAGGGACTCTAGCATAAGTGTCAGAAAAGACAGCAGAAAAACATCCAGTCTTCTTTGCCGCCTGAAATTATTGAGAAAATTTATTGAGGAAAAAATAGCCGCTCTTTTAAAGGTAAGTCACCTGAATATAGCTTACAAAAAAATCTAGAAGAAGAGTGAAAATAAGAGAAATCACAACAGCTGTCGTCGTAGACCTTCCCACACCTTTAGCTCCACCTTCTGTGCTAAATCCTAAGTAGCAGCTCACTGAAGAAAAAAGAAACCCAAATAAGACTGCTTTCTGCAACCCTTCGATAATATTTTTAGACTTATTGGACCATCTGATTTTTTCGAAGAACACACCTGGATCAATATCAAAGAGAGCAGTACTTACCAAATAAGACGATAAAACTCCAAAAAAAACAAAATAACCAACAAGAATAGGCATAACAAGACAGGAGGCTATAAGCCTTGGACTAGCAAGATAGCCAATCGGATCTACAGCTGATACCCGAAGAGCATCAATCTGGTCATTCACTTTCATTGTAGCAATCTCAGCTGTCATAGCAGATCCAGCTCGTCCAGCCACAAGAAAAGAAGTGAGCACAGGGCCAAGTTCTTTTGACAAAGTGTAGGAAGCAGCAGCACCAATCAAAGACTCTGCTCCAAACAAACTAAAAACATCACCAAACTGGATCCCAAAAACAGCACCAACAATGAAGCTTGCTAAAGTGACAATCATAAAGCTTTTCGCGCCAATAAATTCCATTTGCTGCACTACAAGCTTTCCTCTAAAACGAGGATAAAAAATTTGAACTGTAGCATTATAAGTAAATATCAGATAGCCACCTAGACCGTGTCCCAACTGAAGAACAAAAGTCCCAAGCTGATGAAGAGGCTTCAAGAAAGAATGAATCATCTTGTATAAACCTTTTTAGAGAAAACTGATAAAACCATTATAGAGGATTAGCATGACAAATAACAGCGAAAATACATTTTTGACCGTTGAAGAAAAAGACTTGAAGAAAGAAACCCTAGAGTCTCTTATTGAAAGCTATGTGCTGCAAGAAGGAACTGATTATGGCCCTGAAGAATACTCTTTAGAAGAAAAAGTCTCCCTTGTGCTTAAACAAATTCGTGAGAAAAAAGCTTGGATTGTCTATGATTTTAAATCAGAGGAATGTTTTATCTCTTCTCAAGACCCAAGCAAAATGATTTCTCATTTTTAGAAAGTTCCCAAAATTTCTTTTTTAAACTTCTCTATATGACAAAAAACCTTAGAATTTTCTTGCCAAATGTTCAAGGCGAGCCAAGCAGCATGGGCCTCTTTTTTCACTTCTTCTAGTTTTTCCATCAAAGCTTTAGCCTCCTCAAGAGAAGCTCCTTCTAATTCATGAAGAAGAGTTTGCTCTATCATGAAAAGATCATTCAAACTACCATAACGGTCCACACTCTCAGAAAGAACTTTAAAACTCTCTCCTTCAACCAAAGCTTTTGGTAAAAAACCTTTAAAATACTGATCTATTTTTACCACATAACGAATAGTCTTACGAAATCCATGAAAAAAAACTTCTTGCTCATAGTGATCAAAAATATTTTCTATCTTCAAAACTTTTTTATAGAGATTTTCTGCTCTTTCTAAAGAAGAAATAAGAAATCTTGTTAAAATTTCCTGAAAATTTTCTTCTAACACACGAGGAGGATTTAGAGACTTCCAAACAAAAGAAGACAAATCTTTTTCATCTCGATTTTGTATCTTTTCTTTCAAAGGATTTTCAAAATAATTCTGCAGAAAATTTCTACTAGAAAACCTAACTAAGTCTTCTTGCCATTTAAAAACAGCTTTTCTTCTTTCTTCCACTTTATGAAGAAGAGGCTTGTAGTCTTCTTCTTTGATTTTATCTTTAGGAATACGAAGGAAATCAAAAAGATCTTTAAAAACTCCTAAGACAGCATAACCTTCATCTAAATTTCGTCTAAAACTAACAGCAAGATCTCCCTTATCATACTGAGGGTAAGCAAAAATAAAGAAATCTAATAAAAAACGAGTTTTACCTACTTCAATCCTAAGAAGCTTGACTTCATGTGGCAAAACAGAAGGAGGTAAATCCATAACTTTTTTTTCAAGTTGCTGATACGTAGGGTAACTAAATTCCCGAGCCAATTCACTATAAGGTCTTTCATACCCTAGCGGCTCTAACCCAAATAGAAAGGATGAAAACAAAAATAAATTTGCACAAAAAACAAGAACTCGTCTCATAGTTTAAGCTTCCTGATGTTGTAACTTTTTGACTTCAATTTGCTCTTTTTTGACAGTTTTATTGTATTTCTTCGTATGTTTTTTTTCCATTCTTTGACTCATGACGCGTGTTAGAAAAAACACAATCAAACAAAGAGATAATCCTACTAAACGACCGTGGTAGATAACCAAAGCCACAATAAAGCTTATAACAAAAGCAAGAAAGGCACTCATAAACCATCCAGACACAACCCAAACAATACGCCCAACTTTTACTTCAGAATTTCCATCTATGTACACACCATCTCCCCAACCAGTAGCAACAACAGAAGCAAAAGCCACATAAGTAGTCGAAATAGGAAGCCCTTGACCAGAAGCAAAAGCAATCACACAAGCACTCACAGAAAGAATCACAGAGGCTCTGAGAGCATCATAATCAGAGTGACTGTCGAGAGAATGGTGATGAATCTTATTCAGTGTCTTTGCACTTCTTTTTTTTCTTAAAATAAGCATTTTTCCAAGGCTTTGACACCAACGAGGAGAGTAGATAACTACATTCTCTTTTTGTGAACCTGTTTTTATTTCTGCCATAGTGACATTTTTAGCTCTCTTAGTCAGCATGCCTAGAAACATTAAAAAACCACAAACAGAAAGAGCCCAAATGGGTACACTCAAACTCATACTACTCGCTAACCCTTGGCTCCACATCATATATATAGCCACACCAGGAGAAGCACAGTTGGCTAAATCATTTTGACCAAAAGCAAAAGCCATACTCACCATTCCAAGAATAGCAATGTAGCGAAAAAGATTAACAACATTTTTTTTGTCAGAGCGTTTTAAAAAGAAGCGAATTACAAGAGTAAAAAGAATCCAAAGAAAAAGAAGAAAAGAATAAAATCCAAATGGGCTCATACTCTCGTGAAAAGTTTCCACAAAATTTATATTTTTCATACCTTCTACAAGCATAAACCAAAACAAAAATACGAGCATGAGAGCAGAAATCCAAGAACCATGACGAACCATAAGTTCTTTTTTTTCTAAGTTATAACCAATGTAACGTCTAAAAACCTTCTGGGCTACAAAGGCAAAGACACCACTCACAAAGATAGACATGATAATAGCCATTACAATTTCAGAAAACTTAGACCAATTAACAGCTTCTGTGCTGCCAAGTACTCCACAAGCTCCTCCTGCTAAGCAAAACACAAAAATTGCTGTGGTACTCACAGGCAGACCAAACAAAGAATAGATATAAAGAAGGACAACACTAACAAAATAAGATGTGATAAAAACAGATAAAGACATATCTAAATCAAGAAGCTTGATATCAAAAATTTCTTTTCTCACTGTGTCAATAACAGGACTTGAAAAAGAAGCTCCTAAAATAACAAACACACCAGCTAATAAAATCGCTTTCTTATGATCTAAAACACGAGCACCATAAATAGCATTCACCAAGTTTGTAGCATCATTACTACCAACCTCAATACATGAGCTCACAAGGAAAAAAAGAGCTAAAACAGTGATAGTTAAAGAAAACAGGTCCAACAGAAACCTCCTGAAGCTAAAAAATGTCTCTTATTAAGAATTAACTATGGCCCAATAGATACAAACTTGTAAGCCATTTGAACTAGCTTCCCGGTACAAGTTATATCTTTTAAAGAGAACTCTAATGGCTCTGTCAATCAGATAAATAAATATAGAGAAAAACTAGGAATGGTTCTTCCTTCTTGAGTGAACAAGATAAGCTGTAATAAACTCTGTGATATCCCCATCAAGAACTTTTTGGGGAGCATGACTTTCAAGACTTGTTCTATGGTCTTTCACCATTTTATAAGGATGCAAAACGTAACTACGAATTTGACTCCCAAAACCAATTTCAGACTTTCCAGCTTCTAACTCACTTTGTTCTTGTTTTCTTTTTTCAAGTTCTTTTTCATAAAGCTTACTTCTCAACATTTTCATAGCTGTATCTTTGTTTTGATGCTGAGATCTTTGACTTTGACATTGCACTACAATACCACTTGTTTTATGAGTGATACGCACAGCACTATCTGTTCTGTTAACGTGCTGACCACCTGCTCCACTCGCCCTGTAAGTATCAATTCTTAAATCCGAAGGATCGATAGACACTTCAATAGCATCATCAATTACAGCAGACAAATAAATGGAAGCAAAACTTGTGTGTCTTCTTGCATTAGAATCAAAAGGACTAATACGCACAAGACGATGAACACCACTTTCTCCCTTTAGTAGCCCGTAAACTTTTTCTCCTGAGATTTCTATTGTGGCACTCTTGATGCCTGCTTCATCTCCCTCTTGCATATCGTGAAAAGTAACTTCCCACCCTTTCGACTCTGCATACCGAATATACATACGAAGTAGCATAGAAGCCCAATCACAAGATTCAGTGCCACCTGCTCCTGCATTGATAGTAAGGAGACTATGACTATTGTCATTAGAGTCACTCAAAAGACTTGCCACTTCAAGCTCTTCTACTTTGTCAGAAAAAATTTGAAAAAGCTTAATAGTTTCGTCAAAAACTTCTTCTTCTTCAGAAAGCTCTATCCCTGCTTCAATATCTTCAGCTAGAGCCCGAATACTTTTCCCCTGAAAAAGAGCCTCTTCCAAAGATTTTTTTTCTTTTAAAATTTTGGTAGAAAGATCAGTGTCGTCCCAGAAAGAAGGATTTCCTAAAATTTCATCTTCTAACTCTAAGAGACGAACTTTTTTACTCTCGAGGTCAAAGTAACCTCCAAAGAAGTTCTAACTTTTTTTTCTTTTCTTTGTAGGCATAACTGAGTGATGACACATCCATCGACACTCCCCCTTTTTCTAATCTTAAAAGTTAAGCTTGAATCAAGAGGCACTCATAATATTAAAACCATTATCAGTGTGAAGAACTTCACCTGTAATAGCACGAGCTCTGTCACTTAATAAATACAGAACACTCTCTGCTACATCTTCAGGGAGCAACTTCGTCCGAAGAGGAGATATTTTTTCTTGTGCCTCTAACATAGAACTGAAGTGAGGAATAGCAGAAGATGCTAGAGTTTTCAATGCTCCTGCACTCACAGCGTTAATCCTAATCCCAAGAGGTCCTAGCTCTCTTGCTAAATAACGAACCGCGCTTTCAAGAGCACTTTTGCAAACACCCATGAGATTGTACCCAGGCACAACTTTCTCAGACCCAAAGTAGCTTAAAGTAACAATTGAACCTCCCTCTTTCATATAAGAAGAAGCCTCCCTCACACTCGCTATCAAACTATAAACACTAGATTCCATAGCTTGCAAAAAACCTTCACGACTCACCTGCATTGTGTCACAACGGATATCTTCTAGAGGGGCAAAGGCTACAGCGTGCACAAGATAGTCTAAAGAACCAAGAGAAACGAAAGCTTCTTTAAAAAAAGCTTTCACTTCTTCTTCGCGGTTTAAATTACAAGGACTTAAAAAGGTAGGCGGAAACTTCTCACAAGCTTCCTCAACACGGCGTCTTGATCGCCCTTTTTCATCAGCAAGATAACTAATCGCTAATCGAGTCCCTTCTAGGTGAAGCTTCTCTGCTACAAACGAAGCTAAAGAACGACTATTAGCGACTCCCAAAACAACAGCTCCTTTACTTATTTCTAAAGGATTCATAACGTCTATCCCCCTTGTTTTTTTAGATTCATTTAGGGGGCCATTCTAGGAAATTTTTTCAAAAGTTCCTAGTTCGTAATTCTTCTTAAATTGAGAACCTTCTAAGACTTGATTATGAAAAGTGACGTATAAACCAGGCGGAAGAACTCTCGCTAAAGTAAGAGCTTCTGTTATGTTTTGAAGAGCATCTGATTGTAAAAATCCAATCGGTTTCATAGCTCCTGTGAAAAGGATAGGGGCTTTCTTAGCAACTCCTCCACTTTCTTCAAAAAAACTGACTGTGCGTTGGAGAGTATCAGTACCATGCAACACAATCACAGGCTCTTCCTTCGCCGATATAATCTTCACAAAATCTAGAATTATCTCTCGATCTCTCTCTGTCATATCTAGAGAGTCTTTAGCCATAAGTTGGTGATACTTTATTTTTAGAAAGGGAAGCCTGAGTTCGGAGGCTATAATTTTCTCAACAACAGACTCTCTGTTGCCTAAAAAACCGCTCCTCTCGTCATAGATTTTTTCAATGGTTCCACCTGTTGAAACGATATGAACCTTATTCCTTTCAAAAATCATTGGCTTAGAACCTTTCATATACACATACTAAAACAGGGATTTAAGGCTCTTTGATTTCCAAAAAACCGCACTTACGCACCCTTGTTCATACTTTGACTCTCTAGATGTAACGCGAAATATAAAGAAGAATCGCTACACCAAAAAGACTCAATCCTTTAAATATTAGGTGACGAGAAAACTTAAACTACTTTTGAGAAAAATTCAATGCGCTATTCATGTTTCCTTATTGTTGTTTGTATACTTTGTCAAACAGAAGCAGCCTACTCTTGGCAACCAAGCGGAAAACTAAGACTTTCTAGTGGTGTCGGCATTTTTGATTACTCAGGAGCCCCTCCTAGCTCCTTAAGTTCTCATATCGGTATTGATCACATTAAAATGCAAGAAAGAATCGCCCACCAAATAGGTCCTTACTTTCAACTAGGTCTAAAAGGACTTCTCATAAAAAATCAATTTTCTTTTTTACTATCAGGAGAAGTAAGCCATACAAGCACTCTACATTCTGATCAAGAAATTTTTTCAGCCACTCATACACGTTATAATTTAGAAACAGGCGCAAGCTACCAATTTAATTTAACAGAAAACTTAGAAGCATCTTTAGAATCTACCTTGCACTTCTCAACAAATCTATTTCAAAACTTGCACCTCGTCACACGTATCTACAAATTAGGATACCAAGTGGGTGGTTCTTTTCGTTGGCATTTTCTAAAAATTAGAGCCTCTCTTCTTCTTCCTTTTTGGTCTTCCTATCTTTTAAGTATTCACAAGGAAAAAGTTTCTCATTCAAACCAAAGCAAAGGTCTTGGAGTGAGAACATCCTTAGAATTTAAAATTTCTAAGAAAACAACTTTTTTCTTAGAATCCGACTGGGAACGGTTTGAAGTGACACGCTTAATCTCTCAAATAGATGAAAATCAAAGTGTGCTACTAAAGCCTCTTGAAAGAGATCTAGAAAAAATTATATTAAGAGCCTGTCATTTTTCTTTAGGAACTAGTATTCATTTTTAATTACAAAAATTCTTCCCCAGGAGTGTTCATGAAGAAAATAAGACGCATAAGCTACATTTTAGGAGGTCTTGCCCTCCTCTCAGGGGGACTTATTTACCTCTATCTTGAGTCTTTTGTCATAAAAAGATCGGGAACTCTTTTTGTTGAGCACCTTAACACAGACACGACTATTTACTATGATAAATACGGGATCCCTCATATTGAAGCTCGTCATGAAACAGATGCTTTCTACGCTTTAGGTTATGCTCACGCAGGAGATCGACTTTTTCAAATGGAGCTCCTAAGACGTGTAGCTAAAGGAGAACTTTCTGAAATACTGGGAGATAAACTTCTCAAAGTTGATCTTTTTTTTAGAACATTAGGCCTAAAAGAAATTTCAAAAAATGTTGTATCACAAATGGATTTTTCAAAACCTCAGTTTAAAGCTTTGAGAAGCTACATACTTGGGATTAATCGCTTTATGGAAGAAAATAAAACCATAGAGTTTAAAATCCTAAACATTACTCCAAAGCCTTTTACACTAGAAGACACTATTGCGATATCAGGTTATATGGCTCTGTCTTTCAGTCAGGCTTTTAAGGTCGATCCCCTTCTCTACCACATCAAAAAAAACATCGGTTATGACTACTACAAAGACTTTAGTTTGAATTTAGAGCCCAAGCTACAAGAAAAAGAAGAAGAAAAATCTTATGCTTTTTTTGACTCAAACCGCAAAATTTTCAACAACCTTCCAAGCCCACTTAGTAGTTTTCTTCCAGGAATCCCAACTTTCATTGGAAGTAACGCTTGGGTCATATCAGGAAAACTAACAAAATCAGGCTACCCTTTACTCGCTAATGATCCACATATTGGTTTTGCTTCCCCCTCTGTCTGGTATGAAGCTCATATAAAAACACCTGATTTAGAACTCTATGGTCACTACATAGCTGGCATCCCCTTCGCCCCTATTGGACACACTCCAAAAAAGGCTTGGGGGATCACCATGTTGCAAAATGATGATATTTTCTTTTACAAAGAAAAAATGAACCCAAATAATCCAAACCAAGTAGAACGTGATGGATCTTGGGTAGAATTAAAAGAAAGAAGAGAAATTATAAAAATTAAAGGCAAAGCAGATGAGATTCTTAACGTAAAAGTAAGCCCACATGGACCCATAATCAATAGCATCACAGATGGTTATAAAGATAAAAAAGCACCAATTAGCATGTGGTGGACTTTTTCTTTGAAAGAAAATGATATCGCAACAGCTTTTTATACCTTGTCTCATGAAACTAAGTTTGAAGAAATTCCAGACGCCCTAGAATCTATTTATGCCCCTGGTTTGAATATTTTATACGCTGATAAAGAAGGGCATATTGCTTTGTGGCCTACAGCAAAAATTCCAAAACTACCTCCTGATTTTAATACAAAAGCTTTTATTGATGGCTCAAAAAGTGAAAATGATATTCGTGAGTTTCTTTCTCAAAAAGAAAAACCAAATAAAATAGATCCAGAAAATGGTTACCTTGTTTCAGCTAATAATGATCCAAAGCTAACAGGAAAAAGTGATTATCCACTCCCGGGCTATTACTGTCATGATCAAAGATTTAGAAGAATTCAAAACTTGATTTCTTTCAGTGGTGGCAAGCTAACAGCAGAAGATATGAAAAAAATTCAGTTAGATGATGAAGAACAGATTAGAACAGAGCTCATAGAAAAATTGAGTAAAATCTTAGAAGAAGAGGAACTAGATGATTTATCAAAAAAGAGTCTTAGCTATCTAAAAAATTGGGGAGGAACTCATAGACTCGACGATATTGGACCAACTATCTACTACAGCTTCCTCAGTCATCTTATTCATTATTTTTTTCATGATAAATTATCAAAAGATATGTACGATTCTCTTCTTCTCACCTATCACCTTTCTAATTTTTTAGAATCCATTATACAAAAAAGTGATTCTGTCTGGTGGCATGATCATAAAACAGATAAGTCACAAGAATCTGTACTCAAAGAAACTTGGAAAAACACTTTGGTATCACTTGTCAGTTTTATAGGAAATGACCCTAGGCATTGGCACTGGGAAAAAGCTCATACGCTTGAACAAGTTCATGCCATAGGGAACAAAAAACCTTTGAATCTTATTTTCAATATTGGACCAAGAGGTATGACTGGTGGATACGAAGTTGTGAACAATCAAAAGTTTCCACTCACAAAAGAGCTTCCTTTCAAGATCCGCTCTGGCCCATCTACAAGAAGAATCATTGATCTAGAAGACACGAGACACTCATTTGGAATTAACCCAACTGGACAGTCAGGATACTTTTTTGACAAGCACTACAAAGATCAATTTGAACTTTATCTTCATGATGGCTATAGACCACAAATTATGGATTTTGATTTTATAAAAAAACAAAATTATCAAAAACTTGTGCTCACGCCTGTTGGAAAAAATATTTAAGACTTGTTAAAGTTTCGAATAATTTCTTCTTCTTCTTCTTTTGAAGAAGCTTTTTTAAAGCGAGCAAAAGCTGCTCCTTTGACTCTGGCTTCACAGTCTGCCCAAGTTTTATGAGTTTCGACTTTTCCTTCCACCAAACTCACATAAGAAAAAGCAATTTTTTTCTTATGTTCAGATAATTTTGATTTCAAGCCTTTTGCTTTTTCAATATCTGAGCCAAGAGTTTTTAAAGATTCTTTGTATGGATAGTTGATAAGCTCTTTTTCATAGAAGTAATTTTTTTCTTTCTCAGCACATGTTGAGGCTATCTTATCAACACGCTCATTTAGAACAAGACCCACATGGGCAGGAACATGATGGAAAAAAATTTTTCTTTCTTCTTTTAAATCTGCAAGCAAACTAAGAAGCCTCTTCCAAAGCTCCTGATTTTGAACCTCTTTCTTTGCAGCTGTTATCCACCCACTTTTAACCCAAGCAGGAAGCCACTTATTCACTCCCTCTACTACATACTTAGAGTCTGTATAAACATGAAGATCTTTTTTGTTTCTTATAGATTTTAGAACAAAAGAAAGCCCTTCACAAATAGCTCTCAATTCCATTTTATTATTAGTGGTTAAATTTTCAAATCCACCGATTTCTGTTACTAATCCATCGGAATCTAGAATAAGGCTGCCCCAGCCTCCTCTACCAGGATTATTCTGACAAGCACCATCTGAGAAAAGATATAAAAAATCTTGTTTCATTTTTTTAGCCATTTTTATGAGTTATAACAGAATGATCTTTAGAAAGCTTCTTCTGATGTAGTTTATTTGAAGACAAAAGAACCTTTGTCGCATGTGGATGCCTTGAAGCCGATGAATGCTTTTCAAGACCTATGATACAAAGATTATCAGCACCTATTCTCCGTTGAAGGTCTTTAATTTTTATTTGAGTTGTGTGGTCGACAATACTACTTTGATTAAAGTCAATAGTGAGACTTCTAGCAGTAGTCTGTCTTTTTAGAATTTCCCTCTTTATAGAAAGATAGTTTGAAAAAAGACTGGGTCCAGACACTTCAAGCCTTACATCTCCATCTTGATTGGTGACAGCAAGTATTGGTTTAAAAGCTGTTTTGAGAGGAGCTCCTCTTAGAAGATGAAGTACAATTTTTAGAACAATTCCAACACACACCCCAACAAGAAGATCTGTAAAGAGGGTCATCATAAAAGTGCTAAAAAAAAGAAAAAATTGATCTTTTCCAACCCTGTACATATGCAAAAACTCAGCTGGAGCTGCAAGCCTAGAGCCTGTGTACACGAGCATGGCTGCTAATATAGCAAGAGGAATCATGTGAAGAACTCTTGGAAAAGCAGCCACAAACAGAAGTAGAAATAATCCGTGAAAAAAATTAGCCCAGTAGCTCTTTGCTCCATTATCAATGTTTGCTTTACTCCTCACAATTTCTGATATCATGGGAAGCCCACCAATAAGAGAAGCTATAGCATTACCAAGCCCTATAGCCAGAAGATCTTTATCAAGATCTGAAACATTTTGTTCAGGATCGATGGAATCAACAGCAGAAACAGTCAGAAGAGATTCCACCGTTCCAACCAAAGCAAACATAATCACATATTTGAAGGATGAGAGAGTCAATATTTGCGAAAAATCAGGGAACATAATGGCTGATAATAAATTTTCAGGCAAAGTAACGAGATACTCTGGACCGACAATATAATCATGTTCAAATAGTTTGTAGTGGTGACTATGCTCAAAATCAAAGATCATCGCTAAAGGCATTCCAATCAAAATAGCAACAAGAGGTGCAGGTATTTTCTTTGCCCATGGTTTGTTAATCAAAGGCAAACCTATCAGAATAAAGAGAGCTAAAAAACCAATACTAAAAATTTCAGGGTTTAAATTTTTTATACTGTTTGGGATTTCTACTAAGAGAGCAAAAGGACTCGTGCCTACAGGACTGACCCCAAAGAGAAGATGAATTTGTTTTGCCATAATGATAACACCAATAGCAGCAAGCATTCCATGAATGATAGAGGGTGGCATAATCTCTGCAAATCTACCTAAGCGAAGAAATGCAAAAGCAATCTGAAAAAGAGCTGCCATAAAACAAACAGCAAGGCATCTTTTATACCCTAGCAAGGGGTCTCCCATTCCAAGCTCAGAAACAGCAGCTACTGTAATAACAATAAGTCCTGCAGCAGGACCTTTTATTGTGAGTCTTGACGAACCTAAAAAACTAACCCCTCCCCCTACAATTGCCGTTAATATTCCAGCAACAGGAGGAAAACCACTGGCCATAGCAATTCCCATACAAAGAGGAAGCGCAATTAAGAAGATGAGAAAGCCAGAGATCACATCATTTTTCGAAGCCCGTTCCATTTTTTCCTCTTTTTTTCTAATTAAAAATATTTCATCAAGAAAAGATTAAAGCTTAAGCCAAGAGACAAGCCATGAAGAATAATAGGACGTAATCAAAATCAAAAACGTGGAAAAAGATATAGCAAGTTTCATTGAAAGAGGAATAGATTTCCCTACATAGTTTGGAATTTTTTTTTCCATGATTCCTGCTTTGATAATAGGAAAAATATAAATGTAATTTAGAAGACTCCCTATAACAAGACAGGTGAGAGCACCGTAGTTGTGATTTTGTAAGTCTGCAGTCACCATAAGATCCTTACTAATATGTCCAACAAACAAAGGAAACCCTGCAATAGACAAACCACAAATTGCTGTAGCCAAAACAAGAAACCTAGCGTGAGGTGCAAACTTTGCAACTTCAGAGGCCTTTGTTGTGTTAAAGAGGCTTGAAAAAGTTCCAGCAATAAAGAACAGATTCAATTTAGCAATAGAGTGAGTCACGATATGGATTGTTGCTGCAAGAAAAGACGCTTCGCTTCCAATTAAAATTGAAGACAGAATATAAGACAACTGTCCTACAGTTGAATTTGAGAAACGCTCCTTGAGGTCATTTGTTTTATACGCACGATAGGCTGTATAAACAGCAGTACCACCACATAAATAAATCAACCAACCAGTGTGAAAAAAATTTGAGTTCAGCTTCCCTAGATACTCACTCCCGTATATGTAGAAAGCTATTTTAAAGATACCGATACATGCAGTTTGCACTGCTCCTACTGTGTGAATGAGTCCACTGACTGGTGCAGGAGCACAGCTTGTAATGGGAAGCCAATAGTGAAAAGGAGCAACACAGGTTTTTGAAAAACCAATCATCAAAAAAAACAGTAACAGAGAAGCTTGAAAATCTGTGATCCCCATTTTTTGGATTGAAATCTCTTGAAATGGTAGAGAAATATTGCCTGAAAAATACCAGGTAAGAGGTATGATCAGTAAAAGTCCAGGAATAAATGTGGAAGCTACATAAATCCTAGCTGCTTTGTTGCTAGCTTTTGACCCTCGAAGACGAATCAGTGGGTAAATAGTTGGAATATTCACCATATAGAACAAGAAAAGAGTGGCAATATTACCAGCTAAACCTGCTGCTAATGATGCGCTGGTTGCTAAATAAAGATAGAAGTAAAATTCTTTTTTTTTGTTTTCAAAATTGTAACGAAGATAAGACATGCTATACAAAATTGTCAAAAAAAGAGCTAAATTAATAAGAAGAGTAATCATATAAGAGAAGCGGTCGAGGGAGAAAACAAAAAATGGGAGATGAGGAACAAAAATTGGTGAATCTATGACACCAACACTTAGCAAAATCCCAATATTAATTAAAGGAACTGCTAGTGAGACAGTATAAAAAAAACCTCTATGGTTATTTTTGAATATAATAAATAACGTAGACACGACTGGAAGCAGTACGATGGCAAAAACATAAAGAAATTGATAAGTCATAAAAAATCTCTCTGGAATACCTGCCAAGCATTTAAAGAATCTCTTTTTTTTAGAAAAATTTCACCTCTAAAAAAAAGAGTTTCGAGATCACGAAGGGGGAATATAGAACTCAATCACCTATTTTTATGCCTGATTCTTGAATCTCAAAGTTATCAAAACTCACTGATAAGATAAAGTACTAGAAAAAAACACATATCGCCACTGCAGTAGAACTTGAGCTTTCATGCTGAAACAGTACGATGCTTTTTTTCTTTAAAAAACGGCTAAGCTGTCATTCTAATAGTTAATACGCCGTTTGCCCCCTTCTGTCTTAAAAACTAAACAAGGAATGAACATGCTAGAAGATAGATTGACTAAAAAAAACCCTCCTAAAAAACTTAAGACAATTGGCCCTGTGTCTAATCTAGAACAGCACCTACCTATGTCTTGGTGGAAGAGCATTTTTAACAGCCTCTATCTAAAGACAGATGGAGACGTTGTAGAAAATACTGCGAACACAGTCCAGGATATTGACTTTGTGATCAAGCTTTGTGACATCAAATCAGAAGACCAAATTTTAGATCTTTGCTGTGGACAAGGTCGTCACACTCTGGAACTTGCTTCAAGAGGCTTTAGCAACCTCTCTGGTATTGATAGATCTCAATATTTGATCCGCTTAGCTCGTAAACGCTCAGCTGGACTTGGCATGAAAATACAATTTTCAGAAGGTGACGCGAGAAAGCTCAGACTTCCTCATAGCAGCAAAGATTTCGTTATCATTATGGGTAACTCTTTCGGCTACTTTAACAAAGAAGAAGACGACATCGAAGTGCTCAACACTGTCAGAAAAGTTCTTCGCACGGGTGGAAAACTTTTTCTCGACATTGTAGATGGCTCCTGGATGTCTAAAAACTTCGAAAAACGTTCTTGGGAATGGATTGATCTGCATCACTTTGTCAATAGAGAGCGAGAACTTGCAAAAGACGGTAAGCGAATCATCTCAAGAGAAGTAATTGTTCACGCTGAGAAAGGAGTCCTAGCAGATCAGTTTTATGCAGAGCGCCTTTACTCCAAAGACGAAATTTGTGATCTCCTAAAACAACTTGGCTTCTTGAATGTACAAAGCCACGGAAATTTGGAATCCATATCTACAAGAAATCAAGACCTCGGGATGATGGCAAACAGACTTATCATCACAGCTGTAGCTCCTGAAAAGCACTACTCCAAAGCTAGCCAAATTAAAAGAGCACCAGCTTCTGTTTTAGTGCTCCTTGGAGACCCACGCTTAGAAGATAAGGTCAAAAGAGAAGGCAAATTTTCACAAGAAGATCTCGACACAGTCAGCAAACTTAAACAGGCTTTAAACTCTTTGAAAGAAGCTTCCTTTGAATTTTTAGACAATCATGATGATCTCTTCAAAAAACTATCAACACGCAAACGTCCAGATCTCATTCTAAATCTTTGCGACGAAGGTTTTAGAAACGACCCTTTAAAAGAACCGCACTTGCCTGCTATGTTTGAAATGCTTGGAATTCCTTACACAGGTGCAGGCCCTGCTAGTCTTGGTATCTGTTACCGTAAATCTATGGTGCGAAGCATTGCAGAGTCGATGGATATTCCTGTGCCTGCAGAAATTTTTTATAGCGTTTCTGATTCAGCTGCTAATATTCCAACAGAGTTTCCTGTGCTTGTTAAACCAAACTGTGGTGATGGCTCTGTAGGGATTACTAAAGATGCTCTTATTCACTCTGCAGAAGAGTTTCTTAGTTACCTAAGTTTTTTAAACACGACACTTCCAGGACAAGATTTACTGATTCAAGAATTTTTAAGTGGACCTGAGTACAGCATTGGAGTGATTGGGAACAGAGAAAACCTTGAGTTTTTACCAATTCTAGAAGTTGACTACTCTGGCTTACCAAAAAATTTACCTAAAATCTTATCTTATGAATCTAAGTGGGTACCAGGATCACCTTTTTGGACAGACATTAAATATATACCTGCAAGAGTGCCTGATGACATGGTGAGAACTCTTGAATACTACGCAAAAAAGCTCTTTGAACGCTTTGAATGTAGAGATTATGCTCGGTTTGATTTTCGCTGTAATGCTGAAGGAAAACCAATGCTCCTTGAAGTGAATCCAAATCCAGGGTGGTGTTGGGACGGAAAACTAAGCTTAATGGCAGGGTTTCAAAATACGTCTTATCCTGAGCT
>CANFEH010000004.1 GCA_947445855.1 Zetaproteobacteria bacterium | reverse complement strand
GCCTCTTGCTCTGTCTCGTTATTTGAATTAGCCTCTTGCTCTGTCTCGTTATTTGAATCAGCCTCTTGCTCTGTCTCGTTATTTGAATCAGGCTCTTGGTCAATTTCATTATTTGTAACAGGCTCTTGATTTTCAATCAAGCCTTGCCCAGCTTGCTTTTGAGTTTTTGGTTCAGTGGGTTGGCAGGAACTTAAAAAAAGAAAGAAGAAAACTAAAAGAACGGAGTCCATAATTTTTCCTTTTTATTGTTTAACTTTCTATTAGGTTAGCCGAAAAAGGAAAAAAAGAAAATATTAGAGGTGAATTAAAAGTTAAACTTCGATCAATCTTCACTGCTTCACTCTTGCGCAACCATGTTTGGCGACAATAAGCGAACAGTTCGTGTCACATCAAACGTACCTGATGGTCATATCAAAGTTGACGGTGAAAGCTACGGCCAAGCTCCAAAGGATATCGATATCACTGGTATGGGAACCTTCTCTCCTCCAACGGTTAAAGTTGAAAAAGACGGATACGCAACGGAAGCTCAAAAAGTCAAAACTTCTTTCCAAGCCATTACTCTTTTAAACCTTCTTAACGGTCCGCTTGGATTCTTGATCGACCTTTTGACAGGAAATATGATGAAAGTTGATACAAAAGAAGTGAACCTTACACTAAGACCAGAAAAAAGTTAAGCTCTTCTCTAAAAGAATTTTCCCTTCCCCTTAGGTTAATTGTGTTGTTACTTCACTTATCAAACGTACTATATAGTCTGAACCCAGAAACCTTCAAACAGCTTCTCAACAAAAGCGTTCATTCTTTTTCCAAGAGATGGATGGTTTTTTAAGGGATTGTGTATAAAAGCTACTAATCCTTGAGATCAAATTGACAAAAAAATTTGCATGGCTTCGATGTTTTTGTATGAAGGGTAAGACAAATATTTTTAAGCTGCCCATTTTCTCCAAGAAAAAGGCTTGTTTTTAGCCCTTGCCTCCCCTTGCCTCATCTGAGATAAATCAAAGCTTTGAGTCTAAATAAAGATTTGCTATACCAGAAACTCTAAGTTTTTTATAGGAGAGGCGTTGTGGCTTCACTTGATTTACAACCAGATATCCGCCTTATGCTTATTCAGGCTGGTGTTTTTGTTAGCAACTTCTTTATAGTTAAACATTTTCTTGTCTCTCCTTATTTGGCTCTGAAAAAAGCGCGAGCTGAGGAGACAGAGGATGCAAGCGCACAGGCCCATAGTTTTCTTAAGGATGCAGATGCGCTTGAAAAAAGGATAGAGGCTAGTCTAATGACAGCTTTCGCTGCGGCAAAAATTGTTCGCGAAAAAGCATCAAAAAAAGCCCAGCAAGATTGCAAAAAAATTATATCTGAGGCCAAGAGGCGCTCCGATGAACACGTGGTCCAAGTGACAAAAGAAATTCACTTGTCTTTGAAACAAGAGCGCCAGAAAATAGCCTTGGAAGCATCTTTGCTATCAGGGTTTTTGTCTTCGTGTTTAATTCCCAAAGAAGAATAATTGTAGTCTCTTTTTTCTTATATTTCTGGAGAGGGTTCCTATGGCAGATGTGAACTGGCTAACGGGAATTATATTCCCGTATATAAATTTTATTTTGTTTGTTTTTCTCTTGTGGCGCGTAGCAAGGAAGCCTGCCCATGCTGCAGCTGAAAAAAGAAGTAACGAGTATAAATATCTCTACGAAAAATCAGCGAAAGAGTACAACGAAGCTAAAGAACGATTAGAGTCTCTTAAGTCTAAGTACAACTCTCTTGAAAGAGAGATGAAAAGTATAGAAGCAACTGCTGAGGAAGTGGCAAAGAAACAAACAGACCTTCTTTTACAGGAAGCTGAAAAAATATCCCAGGCTCTAGAGGCTGATGCGCAAAATATTGCACGAAGAGAAGCGGCTCGAGCAAAACAACTTCTTCAAGAAGAGCTTTGGGTAAAGGCAAAAGAAGAGCTTCTAGACCGTGTTCGTTCTGAGTTTACGGTGAAAAAACAAAAAGAATATATGTGGTCCTCACTTGCAGATGTCAAAAGCGCAGAGAAATAATTGGGGTTTATGTTTATGGAATATGAAAGTGTCGCTAAAAAGTATGCGAAGGCTTTTTTGCAAATAACAGGCATTAGTCTAGAAAACAGGTCTCTCTATAAAGAGTCCTTTCGAGTGATTACTGAGCTTTTTGATGTGCTAGAAGCAAAAGAGATTTTATATAGCAAGGTGATGCCTCTTGATCTTAAAAAGGACTTGATAGAATACGCTCTGAGACAGGTGAAGCATTCGCAAGAGTTTCGGGCCTTTCTTTTGATGATAGTAGAAGCAAAAAGGGTGAGAACCCTTCCTCATCTTTTTCGTTATTATGATGAAATGATTTGCGAAGCCAATAACCTTGTGTTGGCTACTGTTGTGAGCTCATGTGTACTTACGGGGCATGAAACGGATGAAGTTCGAGGTCAGCTTGCACAGCTTCTAGGAAAAGAGGTTCATTTGACAGCAAGGGTCGATAAAGAATTACTTGGTGGAATTTGTTTGAAGTACGGGAATACTCAAATGGATTTAAGCCTTCGTCATAAGCTAGATTTGTTAACAGCACAAGTTGCTCTTTAAGGAAGACGGGTTGTTTCATGGAAAAGATTAGAGTTGAAGAAGTTCGACGCATTATTACAGATAAAATTAAGAACTACGGAAAAAAAGCTGAACTTGAAGAAGTTGGCTCTGTCCTCAGTGTGGGTGATGGTATCGCTCGTGTCTATGGCTTAGAGAATGTGATGTCAGGAGAGCTTGTCGAGTTCTCTCAAGGGTTAAGAGGAGTCGTTCTAAACCTTGAAGAGGATAATGTTGGTGTCGCTATCCTTGGTAGTTGCGCCTCTATTACAGAAGGCAGCACTGTTCGTCGTCTAAAAGACATAAACTCTGTTCCTATAGGAGAGGGGCTTCTTGGTCGTGTGGTAGACGCCCTTGGAGAGCCGATCGATGGTAAAGGGTCACTCAATTGTCACGAAAGAGGTTCTGTAGAAGTAAAGGCACCTGGGATTATTAAGAGAAAATCTGTGACAGAGCCTCTGCAAACAGGTCTCAAATGTATTGACGCCATGACTCCTATTGGAAGGGGGCAAAGAGAGCTTATTATTGGGGATCGTCAAACAGGGAAAACTGCAATTGCTATTGATACCATCATTAACCAAAAGGGTAAGGATGTTATCTGTATTTATGTGGCTATTGGCCAAAAAGCATCAACAGTGGCCCAAATTGTGAGTCGTCTTGAGCAAGCTGGAGCCATGAACTATAGCCTTGTCGTTGCGGCTACTGCTACAGACCCTGCTCCAATGCAATTCTTGTCACCCTACTCGGCTTGTCGGATGGCTGAATATTTTTGTAATCAAGGAAAAGCTGTTTGTATTGTCTATGATGACTTAACAAAGCAAGCTACAGCCTATAGAGAGCTTTCTTTGCTTCTTAGACGGCCCCCAGGACGAGAGGCTTATCCTGGAGATGTTTTCTATCTTCATTCGCGTCTTCTTGAGAGAGCTTGTAAGTTGAGTGATCTTCATGGTGGTGGATCTATCACAGCGTTTCCTATCATTGAAACACAAGCTGGTGACATTTCAGCTTATATTCCAACAAACGTGATTTCTATTACAGATGGGCAAATATTCCTCGAAGGAGACCTTTTCTTTAGTGGTATTCGTCCAGCAATGAATGCGGGTCTTTCTGTGTCGAGAGTAGGTGGTGCAGCTCAGTTGCCAGCAATGAAATCTGTTGCAGGTACTGTTCGTCTTGAGCTTGCTCAATACAACGAGTTAAAGGCTTTTGCTCAATTCGGCTCTGATCTTGATGAAACCACACAAAAGACCCTGAAAAGAGGAAGCATCTTGGTTGAGATATTGAAGCAAGGTCAATATAAGCCTCTTGATGTGAGTCTGCAGGTAGCTTCTTTATATGCAGCAACGAAGGGACACTTGGACGAATATGTTATTGGAGTTGTGTCTCGTTGGGAAGGGGAGTTCCATAGTCTTCTTCTTGCCTGCTTCCCCTCTCTTTTGGAAAAAATTAGCAGCGGAGCTAAGTTAAAAGATGTTGAAGCCGAGCTCTTAGAAGCAATTAAACAACAAAAAGCAGGGTTCTCTCAAAATGGCTAGTTTAAAAGACACGAAACGCCGGATTGGTAGTGTAAAAAACACACAAAAAATTACAAGAGCCATGAAGCTTGTGGCCTCTGCAAAGTATGCGAAGGCGAACGTGAGCTTGGCAAAAGCGAGGCCATACTTTAAAAGCTTTGTTGATTTGGTTGAGAAGTCTCTTGCAAGCGGGGATGTGTCCTCGCCTTTGCTCGAAGAGAGTGTCTCCTCTCTTAAAAAAGTGAGACTCATCATTGTTTCTTCAGACAGAGGGCTTTGCGGCCCTTTGAATTCTTCTGTGATGAAAGTAGCTAGTCGTTTTCTTAAAGATAAGAAAGTAGCGAGCAAAGTGTCATTAGAACTTTGGGGGAGGCGATCTGTTCTTTTTGGAAATACTCTTTCTGAAGAAATTTTTGATAAAAAAGAAAAGGTCATTGAACGACCGAATTACCATTTTGCTAAAAAAGCTTTTGAGCGTTTAGCAGAAGAGTTTCTTTCTGGAAAGCTAGATGAGGTATTTGTGGCTTACCCAAGTTTTCAAAGTGCTTTGTCCCAGCCAGCTGTTGTAAAACCGCTGCTGCCGCTTTCTCGAGGGCTTGGAAAAGTGAAGACTGATTTAAATGCAGGCATCTGTCTGTTTGAGCCCGAGCTTTCTCGTATGGTGACTCCTCTTTTAACCAAGTTTGGTGCTGTGACTCTTTATCAGTTTTTACTCGAGGCAGCTACAGCAGAGCATGCTGCGCGAGTAGCTGCTATGGATAGTGCCACAACAAACGCAAATAAAGTTATTAAAGAGCTCACACTTCAGTACAACAGAGCAAGACAGGCAGCTATAACAAAAGAGCTCATAGAAATAACAAGCGGGGCTGAAGCTCTTAAATAAAATATGTTTTGGAGAAGGATTCCTAGAAATGTCTGAAGTTTTTGGAAAAGTAACACAAGTGATGGGACCTGTTCTGGATGTTGAGTTTCCAGAGGGGAAAATTCCAGCAATTAATAATGCTCTGAAACTGACAAACCCTTCACTTGGAGGGGGTGAAGAAAATCTCACTCTAGAAGTAGCGATGCACCTTGGAGACAATCAGGTTCGTACAATTGCTATGGATGGAACTGAAGGGGTTGCTCGGGGTTTTAAGGTAAGAGACACAGGAGGACAGATCACAGTGCCTGTGGGGCCTGAGGTTTTGGGGCGTATTCTAAATGTAACAGGTGATCCTGTGGATGAAGCAGGTCCTATAAAAACAAAAAAACGATACCCGATCCATAGGCCTGCTCCTAAGTTTATAAACCTTGATGCTAAGCAAGAAGTTCTTACGACAGGAATTAAGGTTGTAGACTTGATGGCTCCTCTTTTAAAAGGTGGAAAAATTGGTCTTTTTGGTGGTGCTGGTGTGGGCAAAACGGTTTTGATTCAAGAACTTATCCATAACGTTGCTAAGCATCATGGAGGGTACTCTGTTTTTGCTGGTGTGGGAGAAAGAACTCGTGAAGGGAATGATCTTTATCACGAAATGAAAGATTCTGGAGTTCTTGATAAGACTGCTTTGATTTTTGGACAAATGAATGAACCACCAGGAGCGCGTGCTAGAGTTGCTTTGAGTGCTCTTTCTGTTGCTGAATATTTTAGAGAAGAAGAGAGACAAGACGTACTTCTTTTTATAGATAATATTTTTCGTTTTACTCAAGCAGGTGCTGAGGTGTCAGCTCTTCTTGGGCGTATTCCTTCTGCTGTAGGGTACCAACCAACACTAGCTTCTGAAATGGGTGAGCTTCAAGAGCGTATTACTTCAACAAAGAATGGTTCGATTACTTCTATTCAAGCAATTTATGTGCCTGCAGACGATTACACAGACCCTGCTCCAGCGACGACTTTTGCTCACTTAGATGCTTCTATTGTATTAGAAAGAGCAATTGCTTCTCTTGGTATCTACCCTGCTGTTGATCCACTTGCTAGTAGCTCTAGAATTTTAGACCCTGAAATTGTAGGCAAAGAACACTATGAAGTAGCTTCACGGGTACAAGAAGTGATTCAAAGCTACAAAGATTTGAAAGATATTATTGCTATTTTAGGGATGGATGAACTCTCAGATGAGCAAAAGTTGATTGTGTCAAGAGCGCGTAAGATTGAAAGATTCTTTAGTCAACCATTCTTTGTAGCTGAACAGTTTACAGGCACTCCTGGAGTCTTTACAGAGCTTTCAGATACGATTAGAGGTTTCAAGGAAATCCTTGACGGGAAACATGATTCTATCCCAGAGCAAGCGTTTCTTTATGTGGGCTCTATTGAAGATGTTGTGAAGAAATCGCAATCTCTTTATGGTGTCTAGAAAAAAACTTCTTTGGAGAGTGTTCTATGTTAGATGTTATGTTGGTCTCTCCTTCTTCTGTGGTAGCTAAAGAAAAAGCATCCTCAGTGGTTTTGCCAGGAGAGTCTGGTTATCTAGATCTGAGAGAAAACCATACGGAGTTTTTAACTCAGATGACTTCTGGTCTTGTGACCATGAAGACAGATAAGGGAGAGAAAAACTTTTTTGTCTCAGGTGGTTACGCGCAAGTAAAAGAAAATAAGCTTATTCTCCTTGCTGATATTGCAGAAGCTTGTGAGCATATTGATATTGAAAGAGCAAAATCTTCTGCTAAAAGAGCTGAAGAAAGACTTGCAAACACAAAGGACAGTTCTACTGATATAGTAAGAGCTCTTGCTTCCCTAAAAAGAGCACAAGACAGACAAGCTGCAGTTGGAAGATCAAAAATTCTTTCTTGAGGAGATTCTTTTTGAAGAAAACCTCACGAGAAGAACTTTCTATCTTTTGGGATTATCTCGGAGCTCATAAGCCCTTCAGTGGGCTTCACACACATATCTCTAGCCTTGAAGAAGCCTTGCTTGCAAGAGGCCTCAAACCAAAGTTCCTAGGAAAAAATAATTTTTTTTACGAAAAGCTTTTGGCTCTTCCTCTTTCTAAAATCACATGCCCTCATTACTCTTCTTTTCTTATGCGACAAGGTTCCTGTAAAAAAAGAAACGGTAAAAATATATTTCACTCTTTTGCTAACATTAACACAGATTTTTTATACCCTTTGCGAGGAAATTTTTACCGAGTGTTAACTGTTCATGATGTTATTCCTCTGCTTGCTAAAAATAAAGTTTCGTTTCTTTCTTATCTGCAATTTAAATTTTGCTTAAAAGCTTCTCTTGAAAGAGCTGATCGGGTGATTTGTGTCTCTCCGTGGACAAAAAAATGCCTGGGCAAACTTTACCCAGAATTTTCAGAGAAGTGTGAGGTTGTTTTAAATGGTTACACAAAACATAAAAAAATTTCCCCCGAGCTTAAGTTGAAAAGAAATACTCCTGTGAGGCTTTTAAGTGTGTCTCGCTATGAGCCTTATAAGGGTTTTGAAAAGGCTCTTGATATATTGAAAGGAAACTCTTCTTTTCATTTGACCTTTGTGACAAACCCTTCAGGGATTTCTTTTTTGACCCGTTTAGGAAAAGAAAAAGGAGTTCTACATCGATTATGTCTTTACAAAAATCTTGGGGCAAAAGATTTAGAGAGTGAATATAAAAAAAGTGACGTTTACCTTTGTACAAGTGAGTATGAAGGTTATGGTCTCCCTGCAATCGATGCTATTAGCTACGGAATCCCTGTTGTGTATCAAGAGGGACACGCTCTTTCTGATTTTCTTAAAGAAGGCTCTTCTTATGCCCTTTCGCCTAAAGCTTCTGTGACAGAATGGATAAATGGGCTCACAAGAGCTCTAGAGTTGCCTCTTCAGAGCAATACTTTTTTTAGGAGCATAGAACAAACCCTCGACCCCTTGCCTAGTTGGGACGAGGTGGGTAAAAAAGTTCTAGGAATTTACCAGTCTCTCTAGGGCTTCTCTATTTGGTTATCAAGGTTTTGTCTCAAGAACGTTGGGATATCAAGGTCGTCTTCATGGACAGGAATTTCTTTAATTCTTTGAGCCAGTTGAAGAGCCTCATCAATTTTTTTATCAATATCATCTGCAAGGGTGTATTCGTTAAGAGTATAGGGAGTCTTTTCATCTGGGCGGATATCAATTTTTGGCTCACTTTGCAGTGAGAGTCTCTCTTCTTGTATTTCAATTCTTCTTGGTTCTTGAAAAGAAGTTTGTGTGTTTACCGTGTTATAGACATCGTATTTTGGAACTAAGAAGTCATGGTTTCCTCCAGGGGAAGAAACAATAGGAGTAGTAAGTACTTCTTCTAGAACTCTTGTTTCAAAAGGTTTTGGGCTGATAAGAGGTTGTTCTTTAGCAGGTGGAGCAGCTTTTGCTGTGAGTGGACGTTGAGCTAAAAGACTTTGTTGTGGAGGAGTAGATCTTTTTCTGTGAGGAATAATGGGACTATCTAAGTTGTAGTTAGAAATTTCTGAAAGAATTTTACTTTTAGCTTCTTCTTTTTGAGTAAACTCATCTTTTTCCTCAGTAGGAAAGCCTGTTGCTATCACAGTGACTTTAATTTCATCTCCTAGGGTTTCATCGATAACGACCCCAAAAATTACGTTTGCATCTTCGTGGGCAGCTTCTTGAATTGTCATACAAGCTTCATTCACTTCGAGGAGAGAAATATTTTGGCTTGCAGTGATGTTGATAAGAATGCCTGTAGCTCCTTCAATATCCACATCTTCTAAAAGAGGAGATGAAATCGCTTGTTTAGCAGCTTCTACAGCTCGTCCTTCTCCGCTCGCTCTTCCAATTCCCATGAGAGCTTGTCCCATGTTTGACATAATGGTTTTAACATCAGCGAAATCAACGTTGATAGTCCCTGGAATGTTTATGATGTCACTTATGCCTTTAACAGCATTAACAAGCACTGTGTCTGCCATTTGAAAAGCTGCAACCATACTGAGGTTTGGAGAAGCAATTTCAAGAAGTTTTTGATTGGGGATCGTGATCAGTGTGTCTACATGTTCTTTTAAGCTGTCGATACCCATTTGTGCGTGACGTCTTCTTCTTTGTCCTTCAAAGTGAAATGGTTTTGTCACAACCCCAACAGTAAGTGCTCCCATCTCTCTTGCGATTTGTGAAATGATAGCAGCACTTCCTGTCCCTGTTCCACCACCCATACCTGCAGTGATGAAAACCATATCAGCATCACCGATTGCTTCTTGTATTTCAAAACGATCTTCTAGAGCAGCGTCTCGTCCAATGCTTGGATTGGCTCCTGCTCCAAGTCCTTTTGTAAGTTCTTTGCCAATTTGAATCTTAGTCGGAGCTAACGAAGACTTAAGAGATTGAATATCTGTGTTAGCTGCAATAAATTCGACACCAGCTATTTTTTCTTTAACCATTGTGCTGACAGCGTTTGTGCCACCGCCTCCTACGCCAATAACCTTTATTTTTGCACTAGGGGTCGGGATTGTGTTCGGATCAAATGTCATAACTCACTCCATATTTTGGTGGCTACTATGTAGTTTAATTATAGAACCCTTCTAGGAGCTGTGTCAATTTTTGAGGAGTTTTGAAAAATTTTTAGGAAAGCTCTTTCATCCAATCAAAAAAACTTTTGAAGAACTTATTTATTTTATTAAGGTTTTCTGGTTTTTTGTTAGCTTCTTGTCTTATTGTTTCAAGATACAACAAACCAAGTGAGGTAGCATATTTTGTTTCATGCTCTTCTGGTTCGTAAAGAGAAGAGGTGTAGGAAACATTTTTATAGAGATGTGTTGGGATCTGTGGATTTGCTTTACCCACAGAATAGGAAAGAAATTTTTCCAGAAGAGAGGTTAATCCAAGCACTTCAGAGCCACCACCAGTGAGGATGAGGCCACTACGCAAAGAGACAGTGTGTGTATGAGACGCTTGTTTAATAAGCTCAGCTAGTTCCCGTACTCGAGCAGAAAGAATATTAAAAATCATTTCTCCACTAATTCTCTTAGGCCTCTTATAAAGGTCAATAACGTCTACAAAATAAGGGGGACTTTGTTGAAGGCCATAAGTTCTTTTGATTTGTTCTGCAACGTCAAAAGAGATGCCAAGACCAATAGCAAGGTCATTTGACATAATCTTTCCAGCTATATTGATTGTAAAGACATCGACAGGGTCTCCTCTTTTAAAAACGAGAGCATCTGTTGTGCCTCCTCCAATATCAGCAATAATAACTCCTTGGTCTTTTACTTTTTGGCTTAAAATAACAGAAGCAGAAGCAAAGGGCTCTGCGTAAAGTTTTTTAACCTCAAGACCAGCTTCGTTACAAACTCTGACAATATCAATTAAGTAGAGTTTATCTGCTTGGAGTATAAAAAACTCACCAACAATTTTTTTGAAGGAAAATCCGTTTGGATTTTTTGTATGGATACGGTCATCAATCGTGTAGTTAATAGGCACTAAATGCAGAATATCTTTATCTTCTTTAAAGCCTTGAATTTTTGCTTTCTCTTCAAGTTGGTGTAAGACTGTCTCCCCAATGAGAGAAGGGTGAGGGTTGTAAAGCTCTACAATTACTCTTTGGCTTCTTAGGTGAGAGCCCGCAACACCAACAACAACTTCTGAAACATCTGTTCCAAGTTGTTTCTCAGCAACAGTGAGGAGTTCTTTCAAGGCTTCCGTGGCTTCTTTTAGGTTCGAAAGCATTCCTCTATACATGCCCTGAGCAGGAATTGATATAATTTCTAGCTGCGGAAGGCTTTCAGGTGTTTCTTTTTTTATAGCAGCTAGGCAAAACTTGGTTGTTCCAAGATCGAGTGCTAGTGTTTTGCTAAGAATCAACGTCGTCACCTGTTTTTAGTGTTTTAATAAAAGCTTTTCCATCATAGTCAAGCTCTATACGTCGTGTGGCTCCATCTTCATTTTTAAACTGCTTCTTTATTTGCAAGAGTTTTAAAAATTTCTTTTCAAAAGGTTTCCTTCCGAGAAAAACCTCGGTTTTATCCTGACGAAAGTTTAGCTTAAACCCTCGGTATTCAACAAAAGTAATTTCTTTCACATTGAGAGTGTTTTGTTCTGCCAGTCGTAAAATCATTTGAGCTTCAAGCAGTCGTTCTTTTTCTTCTTCTTCTAAAACTAGAGATGCGTTTTCGCTAAAAGTGTAATTTTTTCGTCCTTTTTTAAGAATATTTTGCAAGCGAGGTAAGTTTTTGTAGGCTGAACTTAGCTCACCATAAATCTCGTGATCAATAGAAACAAGCCTTTGCTTATCTGCTAAGGTCGAAAATTCTGGAACGCGATCTTCTATATAAATAATAAGTTTTTCAGGAGCTGTTTGTAAAATGGTTGTTTTAGCAAAAGAGAAGTATTTTTGAATTTTTTGTGCAACTTCTTGGGTTGTTTTTGCGTCTTGGATAATTTTAGGTAGTGTGCGAATTATTTTTTCTTTATCTGTTACGAGCGAGTTTGACTTTAGAGTGAGCTCCCAAGAAGGTTTGATTGGGTGAGAGAGTCCTGTTTTTTGTTCAAATTTTTTATTAACAGGGGTTATAAAATAAAAATAAAGCACTACAAAGAGAGGGCTCAAAATAAAGAAAAAAAGAATTTTTTTCCAAGGGTTTTTCTTGTTAGATCTTCTCTTTATCTTTTGCTTTATTAAGGAGTCTTTTGAAAAAGGGAAGTTTCGCATATTAATAGTTCCCTTATTTGATAGGCAATTGTACTAATATCTCCTGCACCAAGTGAGACAACAATGGATTTTTCTGTCATCTCTTTTAGCACTTTTGGATAGTCTTCTTTTCCATTATACACAGCTTCTGCAGGTTTATGACAATAATTTTTGATCTCGCGCACTAAGTCTTCTATTGTTCGATCTTCTTGACTTGGTGTTTCTCCTGCGCAAAAAACAGGAAAAACAAAAGTAAAATCAGCGTGATGGAAAGCCTGTACGAATTCATCAAAAAGAAACCGTACCCGACTAAATCTGTGTGGTTCGAAAAGAGCAATAAGCTTATAGTCTGGGAAGTGTTTTCTCAGAGCGCTTAGACAAGCGTGAATTTTTCCAGGGTTGTGTGCATAGTCATCATAAAAATAGCAGTTATCTCTTTGGTATATAAGTTCTAGTCTTCTTTTTATACCAAGAAGTTTTTCAAAAGCTCTACACACATGTGATAAGTCTTGTTTAAGTGCATAGGCAACAGAAAAAGCTCCTAGAGCGTTCATCACATTGTGCTCTCCAAGCAACGGGAGGGTCACTTTATAAGAGTTTACAGGGGTTGTTAGTGTGAAGTGTGTGTTTTTGCCTTTTGGCTCAAGGTTTGTCGCATGGATAGAAGCTTCTTTTGTGAAGCCAAAGGAAATTTTTTCGCCAGGGTAGCGTCTTGCAAGTGTTGCACAAGAAGGTTCATCATTGTTGTAAACAAGTATTTTTAAACCTTTTAACTTTGAAATGTGCTTTTCAAAGTGGTGCAAAATAGCATCGAAGTTTTTGAAATAATCTAAGTGATCTTTTTCTATATTGGTGATGAGTGTGATGTCAGGTTCATATTTTAAAAAGCTGCCATCAGATTCATCTGCTTCAGCTATAAAAAAGCGACAGTTTTTTAGATCAGAATAATTTTGAGACGATAAGTTTGTTCCTCCTACAATAGCAATAGAGCTTTTTTCATGAGGAGAACTATTTAAAGCTTCTTCAACAAGAGATGTGGAAGTTGTTTTCCCGTGGGTTCCAACAACAGTAACAGAAGGGTGGTTGTTTACAAAATATTTGAGGATGTCTGAACGATGAAGTATTTTTTTCTTTTTTTCTTGTGCTTCACTGAGCTCAGGGTTTTTTATGGAAATGGCACTTGAATAAACTATGATATCGTAGGTATCAATATTTTCTTTTGCATGTGTTACAAAAACAGGAATCCCAAGTTGCTCTAATTTTTGGATATAGGGACTTTTTTTTTGATCACTTCCCCCTAAAAAGTAGCCATTTTTTTTTAATAAGCATGCTAATGGAAACATCCCAGAGCCGCCAATGCCAATAAAGAAGAAACGACTATTTTTTTCAAACAATATCATGACTAGTTTGTGCATCCTTTGTTAAAGCTAAGTGAGAAAGAATCCCCACACAGAGCATACAAGTAAGAAGAGAGCTGACCCCACTACTAAGAAAGGGTAGAGAGCTTCCTTTTGTGGGTAGTAGGCCAAGTACCACTCCGATATTAACGACAATTTGGAGTGTTAAAAGCGAGGTTAAACCAAAAGCCAGTAGTTTTTTATAGGGATCTTCACAGGCATTCATAATAGAAAAACAAATAAAGATAAAATACAAAAAAAGCAAAAGAATGAAAACAACTCCAATAAAACCAAGTTCTTCTGCTAGGACAGAAAGTATAAAATCTGTGTGTGCTTCTGGCAAGTAGAAAAGCTTTTGTTTGGAGTTCCCAAACCCAGAGCCGAGAAGCCCTCCATTACTAAAAGCAAGGTAGCTTTGAATAATTTGAAAGCCTCCGTGATCCATATTGTCCCAAGGGTTTAAAAAACTTAAGATGCGTTTCATTCGGTAAGGTTCTGAGTAAATAGCCCACCCTGTCACTGGTAGCATCAGTAAAAAGCTTCCCATAACATGGAACAAGTTAAGTCCAGCAATAAAAAGCATAAAAAAAGTGATCACAAAAAGGAAAAAAGTAGAGCCAAAGTCTGGTTGTTTTAGTAGGAAAAAAGTAAGAAAGCTCAGTATGAACAAGTGGCTTAAGTAAACTGCAGATAAACGTTTGATGCGAAAAGAGGGGCGACTAAGATTTTTAGCAAGTAAAAAAACAAGAGAAACTTTTGCAAGCTCTGCTGGTTGAATGGATATAGGACCAAATTTTATCCAACGAGCAGCACCTCCGACAGTATGGTAAACCCCAGGAACAAAAACAAGAGCTAGAAGCAAGCTTGTAAGACAAAAAAAGGGAAGAGGGGCCTTTTCAATAAGAGATGTTGGTGTTTTTTGAATCAAAAAAATAAAGAAAAAACCAAGTGCTACTCCAAAAATTTGCTTATAAACAAATAAGTACGGGGACCCAAAAAGATCATAGCTTTTTAAAGCAGAGGCGGAATAGTTTGCTAGAATACCAATAAAACATAAGATAAAAGTGGTCATAAGCAGATTGTAGGAAAGTTTTTTTTTATGGTTTTCTTTTGTCTCCATTTTCTTTTTCCTCTTCAGCTAAGAGTGATTTTATGCTTGTTTGAAAGTAAGTTCCTCTTTCAGAGAAGTTTTGAAATTCATCAAAACTGCTACAAGCAGGAGAAAGTAAGACACACTGAAGGCTCTTGTCCTCATCCAATTGTTGAAAAAGATTTTCTATTGCTTCTCTTAGAGAGTTAAAAGAGAAAACAAGAATTTCGCCTCCAAGTTCTTTTTTGATTGTAGCAGAAGCTTTACCAAAGCTCACAATTTTTGGAAGTTTTTCTTTAAAAGAAGCGATCTGTTTAAAGCTTTCTCCCTTACTTAAGCCACCCAGGAGCAATAAAGTCTTTTTTTCTAAAGAGGCTAACGCTGAAAGGGTTGCGTGCATATTGGTTGCTTTGCTGTCGTCAATAAAAGAAACACCTCGCCTTGTGGCAAAGGTTTCAAATCGGTGGGGGATTGTTTTGAAAGTTTCTAAAGTCTCTCCTATTTTAGAAAGAGGAAGACTAACAAGAAAAGAAGCACAAACCTCTAGAGCAATCGTTGCATTTTCTAGGTTATGTTTTGGGGAGTGAAGTTTTTTTGGAATAAAAGCTTCAAAATTTTTACTGTTAAAAACTTTTAAAGGGCTTGGTAAATGATTTGTGTTAAGACCAAAATTTTGAGCCTGTTCCAAGACAGACTGTGAACAGAAGCTCTTATTTTCTTTGTTAGTTGTTTCAAAAATTTTATATTTTGCTAAAAAATAGTTTTTTAGCGAGCCGTGTCTTTCTATGTGATCTTCTGCAAAGTTTAAAAAGACAGAACGATAAAAAGGATTTTCTAGTAACTGTTCAAGTTGATAGGAAGAGACCTCTAGTACAAGAAAATCATAGATGTCACTTTTTCCGAGAACAGAAGAAGCTGGTATGCCAATATTCCCGAGCAAAGCTGTTTTGTATTTTAGACTCTTTAGTATATGGTAAATCATAGAGACCACAGTAGATTTTCCGTTTGTCCCTGTGACAGCAATAATAGGAGCTTTAATTTTTGTGAGAGAAAAATCAAGTTCGCTTAAGAGTGTCACTTTTTCTTTTTCTGCAAAGACAATAAGAGGGTGGAAAGACGGAACCCCTGGGCTTAAAAGGAGTGTGGCTTTTTCTGTTAAAAGAAACTCTTGGCTCATTTCATAGGAAAGAAATTCTTTATGAGTATTGGTTTGATGAATTTCTTTGTTTTTTGGAGAAAGACGGTCATCATAGAAATAAAAAATTTTTTTTTGATCTTTTAAATAATGAGCTAAGCTTCTACCACTTAAGCCTGCTCCTAATATGAGATATTTCATCAAAAACCTTTCGAGCGTAAGCCAAAAAGAAAGCTTCTACCGTATTTTTAAGCTTAAAAGACCAATGAGAGCAAGAATAATTGAGATGATCCAAAAACGGACAATCACTTTTGGTTCTGCCCACCCTTTGAGTTCAAAGTGATGATGAATAGGAGCCATTCGGAAAATTCTTTTTCCTGAGGTTTTGTAAGACACAACTTGAGTAATCACAGACACTGTCTCAAGGACAAAAACGCCTCCAATAATAACAAGAAGAAGCTCATGTTGTGAGAGGACTGCTAAAAGCCCAAGAAGCCCTCCAAGAGAAAGAGACCCACTATCTCCCATAAAGATTTGAGCAGGGTATGTGTTGTACCACAAAAAACCAAGGCCAGCTCCAACGACAGAAGCACCAATAATAGAGAGTTCTCCTGCGTGTGGAACAAACTGAAATTTAAGATAGTTAGCAAATTCAAAATTACCTGAAACATAGCAAATGAGTGCGTAACAAGCTGTAGCAATCATAATTGGCCCAATAGCAAGACCATCTAGACCGTCTGTGAGATTGACACCGTTACTTGTTGCTACAATAACAAAAGCTCCAAGAGGAATGTAAAAAGGCCCAAGTGCAAGAGAAACACCTTTTGTGAATGGGATTCCGATTTCCCCAGGGTGGTTTCCTGAATAAAAAGCAAAAGCAGACAGAGCAAGTGCAATGATGCTTTGCCAGAAGAGCTTTTGCCTAGCAGAAAGGCCTTTCGAATTATTTTTTGTTACTTTTTTGTAATCGTCTATAAAACCTAAGTACCCGTAGCCTACAAGGAGAGCTACGCAGAGCCACACATAGGGGTTTGTTAGTTTTGACCATAAGAGAGAAGACAAAATGATGACAAAAACAAGCATAAGGCCTCCCATGGTTGGGGTGCCTGCTTTTTTTAAATGTGACTGAGGTCCTTCTTTACGAATGACTTGCCCTAGCTGTTTTTTTTGAACTTTTCTAATAAAAAATGGGTAGAACACAAGGCATAAAATGAGGCTAAAAAGGAGGCTTAAAATAGAACGAGAAGTTAAATACTTTGCGATGTTAAAGAAATTTGCATACTCCTGTAAGAGAAGAGAGAGATGATAAATCATACTACAGAACCCTTATAGAGAGAGAAAGTATGTGATAATTTTTTTTAAATTCATACATTGAGCTCCTTTGAAATAGAGAATTTCTCCAAAGGGGTCTAGGTTTCTTGCTTCATCTATAAACTCCTCGGAAGAGTTAAAATGAAGGAGTTTTGTTTCTGTGTCGCTTTCCTTGAAAACTTTTTGAAAAGCCTCGCTTGTTTTTTCACCTACAGTGACAATGAGTGCTAGTTTTTTTTCTAGACAAAATTCAGCTAATTGAAAATGGTAGGTTTCAGAAAAAGACCCGAGATCATGCATATCTCCTAAAAAGCAAGTAACTCTCTTGTCTGGGTAAGCCCTTAACACACTGTCAATGCCAGCTTTCATGCTTTCTAAGCTGGCATTATAACTATCATCAATAAGAGTAAAAGATTCTTTCTTAATTGTTTTAAACCGAGACTCTGTTGGATAAAACTTTTCTAGGCCTGATTTTATTTGTTCGGTAGCAACTCCTCCAAGGAAAGCTAGTAGACTAGCTGCTGCTGCATTTTTCATAAGACCATGATGTTCTGTGGCTAGAGTTGCTGAAAATATCCTTCCAAAAAGCTTGATAGTGACTTGGCCTTTTCCTTTACCGAGGAACTTGCTATCAAGAAGTTGTGCGTCGGCTCCTTCTTTTGTGCCATAAGTGTAGCAATTGCTATCTATCTTGAGAGCTTTCTCGAGTAACAAAGGATCATCTTTCAGAACAAGGTTTTTTTGTTCTTTTACTGTTCTTTCTAGAATTTCTAGCTTTCCTTGGTAGATATTTTCTTTGGATCCAAAGGTTCCTATGTGAGAAGAGCCAACACAGAGGCAAAGGTTAATGTCTGGTTTTGCTATTTTTTTTAAAAAATTAATATCCCCAATTTTGCGAGCACCCATTTCAAGGACAGCATACTTGTGAGACTTCTCTAGTTGCAAAAGTGTGAGAGGAAGCCCGAGCTCATTGTTAAAATTCTTTGGTGCAAGTAGCGTTTTTTCCCCGGTTTCTTCAAGAATAGAGGCAAGTAAATTCTTTGTACTCGTTTTTCCGATAGATCCTGTGATAGCAAAAACAAGAGTTTCTTTGTTTTGTTCTCTTATATAGGTTGCAATTTTTTGGAGAGCACAAAGACAGTCAGTGACAAAAATAATTTTATTATGAAGTTCTTTTGGTAGCTTATCTTTATATGTAATTTCTGAAAAAGCCCCAAGAGCTCCTCCTTTGAAGGCCTCTTCAATGAAATTATGCCCATCGAAGTGAGATCCTTTAAGAGGTAAAAACCACTTCCCTTTCATGTTTTCTCTTGTATCAATTTTAATGTCTTTTGGACAAGGAGAGGGCTCATCATCAGGAGGTGCTTCCACAAGAGTTTTTTCAAGTGCAGCTTTGTAGTTTTTCCAGCTCAATTTTGTCATGATGCATTTTCTTTGTAAAAGTTAAGTACAATTTCTTTTTCACAGAATGGGCGTCTTTTGCCTTTTTCTTCGATATAATTTTCATGTCCTTTGCCAGCTAGAAGTAAGCAGTCCCCTTCGTGCAAAACGCTTAAAGTTTTTATGATAGCTGTTTCTCTGTCTTCAACCACAAGAGCAGAGGAAGGGTTTTTCATGCCTGAGAGAATTGCTCTTATTATTTCTGTTTGATCTTCACTACGAGGGTTATCACTTGTGACGGTGACGTGATCAGCAAAATTTTCTGCATGAGCCCCCATTAAAGGTCTTTTCCCTTGGTCCCTATCTCCGCCACAACCAAAAAGAACGTATAGTTTAGCGTCTCCTTTGTATTTTGCAAGCTCTAGAAGAGAGTCTTTTAAAGCGTCTGGTGTGTGAGCGTAGTCAATAAAGATGAGAGATTTTTGTTTACTAAGAGAAAGTCGTTCTAGACGAGCTGGAATTTGCCTAAGAGTGTTCTTCGAGACCTCAGGCCAGTGGCCAAGAAAAAATTTTGCTAAGAGCATTGCGACAAAGAGATTTTCTTTGTTTTTTTCTCCAAGGTAAGGAGCTTCTGCTTTATAGACTTTCCCATTTTCTGTGTAAGAAATTTCAAAACCAGAGAGGTCTTCTCTTTTTGTTTCAAAAACATTTGTTTTATCTTGTGTAAGTTTTTCTTTTCCATAAAAAATAGGACAAATTCTCTCGAGAGACTCTTGACTTAAAAATGGTTTTACTTGAGAAGCAATAAAACTAGGCGCTCCTTCTCTTAAATATTTTTTTGTAAAAAGAGTAAGCTTTGTGTTTAGGTACTCTTCCATTGAGCTATGAAAATCAAGGTGATCCCTACTAAATGAAGTAAATACAGCTGCTGCAAAACGAATAGGACAAACTTTTTTTTGTACTAAGCTGTGAGACGACACTTCAAGAGCGATGTAGCGGATTTTTTGTTTTCTAGCAGAGTCTAATAAGGCAAATAAAGCTGGTGGATCTGGAGTTGTGTGGGGAGAAACTATTTCTTTTGAAACGGAGTTCCCGAGTGTTCCGATATAAGCAGCTTTCTCTCCTTTGGAATTCAGGATTTCAGAAATAATCCATGCAGTGCTTGTTTTTCCGTTGGTGCCTGTGATGGCAATAATATTTAAGTCGTCTTGTGGGTTATTAAAACTTCTTGCTGATAAGTAGGACCAAGCTTCACGACAAGAAGTAACAAGTAAAACAGTTCTGTCATGTGGAATTTGTTCTAAAAGAGAGTCTTCCTCAAGAAGAATTAGAGTTGCTTTGGTAGAGAGAATAGTTTTGAGACGTTCACTGGAGGAACGTTTAACAGCTTTAAAAAAAATGAAACAGCTTTCCTCGGAAGCTTCTTCATCGTAAGCGTCAATACGAAAAGAGCTTCTTTTTTGAAGAGCTTCTCTTGTGTGAAGGAGTAAGCGTCTTTTTTTTAACTCTTCTAAAATCTGGGCATAGGTTAGTGTCATAGTTTGTTTATTTATTTGTCTTGGTTTTTGTTTGGTTCAGTCGTTTTTTTTAGCTGAGTGGGGCTCGTCATCGGGTGCAATATTAAGATACTTTAAAGACTTATCCATAATCTCTTTGAAAACAGGTGCTGCCCACGTTCCCCCATAGTACGGTTTTTTGCGAGGCTCGTCGATGACAATATAGGCTACAAGGTGTGGATTCATTGCAGGGGCAAAACCAATGAAGCTGGCAAGCCTTTTTTCACTGGAGTAGGCTTTTGTCTCAGGGTCAACTTTTTCTGTAGTTCCTGTTTTTCCAGCAGCAGAAAAGCTTTCTAGTTGGGCATTATGCCCTGAGCCCTCTCCTACGACGCGGCTTAGCATCTCTCGCATTTGTTCGGCAACTTTTCCTGATAAAACTCGTTTCTCAGGGTATTTTACTGGTCCCTCTATAAGCTCGCCCTCTGCTGTTTCAACCCTTGCAATGAGATAGGGTTCAACAAGAAACCCTCCATTGGCAAACACACTATAGGCGCGGATCATCTCAAGTCCCGTGGTTATGTACCCTTGTCCAAAGGCAATGTTTGCAAACCGTATCTCTTTCCAGCTTTCTGCCGGAGACACAAAACCAGTTGTGAGACCAGGGAGTGATACCCCTGTTATTTTTTTACCAATACCAAAACGCTTTAATGTTTTGTAGAGATCCTCTTTGCCAATTTTTTGTGAAATTTTATAGGAACAAATATTACTTGAGTAAATCAGGACTTCAGAGGTTGTCATGGGATAATTCTTTGGAAAATCATCATGAATAGAAACTGAGGGAGATATTTTATAAACTCCTGACCTTTCACAATCATGAAGAACTGTTGGGGTTGTTTTTCCTGTTTCTAGAGCTTCTGCTATGACAAAAGATTTTGAAATAGAACCTGGCTCAAACACAGAGGTAACGCTCATGTTTGTTGTGTTTTTCATGATGAGATCTTCAGTCTTATTGGGATTAAATCCTGGCTTGTTGGCTATGGCTAAAATGCGCCCTGTGTGAGGGTCTGCTACAATAGCAAAAGCAGAGCTTGCAAGGCTTTCGGTGTATTTCTTGTCTAGGGCTTCTTCTGTGATTTCTTGAATAACATGATCTAAGGTTAGAAAGATGTTATGCCCAGGCTCTTGAGGCACAACAGAAGCAGAGTGAGTAAAGATAGATTGTCCTCTTGCGTCCCTTAGTTTTTTAACCTCAGTGCTTTCTCCGGCGAGAGTTCTGTTGTAAACTCTTTCAAGTCCTAGAAGGCCTGTGTTATCTGTTCCCACAAGTCCTATGAGGTGGGCAGCAGAAGTGTTTCCAGGATAAAAGCGAGATGGTTCAAGAGTATGAAAAATACCACCCACAGAGAGTTCTTTTACTTTTTCAGACACAACGTAGCTTGTTTTTCTTTTGAGCCAAGCGAAGTACCCTTTTTTGTGAGAGAGCTCAGTGATTTCTTCTGAGGGGATATCAAGAAGCAGGCTAAGATCTTTTACCTGTGTTTTTGAAGGACGAAAAATTTTAGGGTTAACAGCAAGAGAGGGGAGTTTAATACTGATAGCAAGAGGAATATTCTTGTGATCAGAAATTGTTCCTCGGTAAGAAACAAGGTTTGAGGTTTTTTCATATTGATTTTTTTTAATACGTGAAAGATTTTCATCATTTGCTGAAAAAAGACAGAGCCAAGAAGCTCTAAAAATGAAAAAAACAAACAAACCAAAAGTTATCCCTTGAAAGAATCGAGAGCGTTTCTTTTGGAAGACATTTTTTTTTCTCAAATTGCTAGGTTGAGAACTCATGAGCGAATTACTCTTTTTTTTCTTCTGAACCGATAAAGTTCAGAAGCCACTGTTTCGCGGTGATTTTTGAAAGCTCCATTTTGAGGAGACTATTATTAATTAAGAGCTCAGCTTCTTCTGATTTTAATTTTCCAATATCGTAGCCTAGCATGGTTGTTTTGGTGCGTATATGAATGGAAAGGAGACAGGCTGAGAAGGAAAAAAGAAAGAGTACAAGTGAAAAAAAGTCAGCTCCCCATTTTTTCATTCATGTTTCTCCATTAGATTTTTTCAAAAATTCGAAGTTTTGCGCTTCTTGCTCGTGGGTTGGTGTTGACCTCTGAGCTTGAAGGTTTAATCGGGAAAGGCTTTATGATTTTGCCTTTAGTCAGATTATAACTCGTTATGTCTTCTTGTGTTAGGGGAATTTCTCGAGGAAGATCTTTTAAAAATTTTTTACCAGCAAGTTCTGTGAATGTTTCTTTTACAAGTTTATCTTCAAGAGAGTGGAATGTGATGATAGCTAGGCGTCCTCCTATTTTTAGGAGGTCAAGGGAAGAAGTGAGCAACTCTTTTAACTCGTCTAGTTCTTTGTTGACATAGATTCTCAGGGCTTGGAATGTTTTGGTTGCAGGGTTTTTTTTACTATGTGTGTAGGGAAGGCTTTTTCTTACAATATCTACGAGCTCTGTCGTTGTTTCTATTGGGGTGATTTCTCTTGCTCTCACAATCGCTCTAGCAATGCGACGAGACGCACGTTCTTCTCCGTAGTGATAGAGGATGTCTGCTATCTCCTGAACGTCATAGTTATTGACCACATCTTTTGCAGTTAAGGGGTTGTCTTCTTGATTCATACGCATGTCAAGAGGTCCGTTTTGTTGAAAAGAAAATCCTCTTTCGCCTTTATCAATTTGATGACTTGAAACCCCTAGGTCTGCTATAATCGCTGACACTTTACCCGTGAATCCATGGCGTTCTGAAAAAGATTTTATTGCAGAAAAACTTGAGTTTTCTAACAAAATATCTCCAGTTGTAATGTTGTCGGCAAATCTTTTTTGTAAATGAGAGATAGCATCTTGATCTTGATCGAAAGCTAACAGTTTTCCACCAGGAAGAATTTTTGCAAGCATTTCAGAGGCGTGACCCCCTCCGCCAGTAGTGCAGTCAATGACAAGATCTCCCGGCCCAAGCTCAAGATTGTCTGCAAGCTCTCTTGCTAAAACACTGAGATGTTTAAATTCCTTTGATTCTGTTGTCATTGTTAACCTGTGAATTTAATTTGTTTAGCGCTTCATTTTTTTGAAATAACTAGCCTGAAATTAGGAATACTTCAAGCATCTGTCAAGATTTAATTGGGATTTCTTAAAATCATAGAGACTTTTCTTTGAGTGTTATTGGGTTATCTTTTTTTTCTGAAAATTAAAAAAAAGATATTTAAGTTTTTTTTGAGGTCTTCCGATCTAAAGCGTAGAAAAAGAAAATTTATTTTATTTTCTTGAGATAGAGTTGATAGGAGGTCAATTATGAAAACAGGTGTTCGGTGGAGAGCTTTGTGGCTCATGGCACTGGTTACAAGCGCTTTTTTTGTGGGGTGTGCAAGAGGTCCTTCCAAAAGCGTAGAAGACCCTCTTCTTCTTGGAGAAGAGAACGAAATGGCTGGGCTCGAATGGAATGATGCGGAAGAGGGGGGGGGAGTCTCAGAGGAGGCCCTTAATCTAGAGGCTGAAAAAGGTACTGAGACTGTTCTAAGTGATCCAGATGATGATACGGTAAAGGCAGAAGCAGAAGATCTTCCAGCAAGTGCACAAACAGAAGATCTTACAGCAGATGAGACAATGAAGAGTGTGCCTTATTTCGAAGAAGAAGAAATTAGTCCTGCAGATGAAGAAGTGGTGTCACTTCCTGCAACGGACGCCCTCTATGAAGAGGCCACTTCTTTGTTATCAAGAGGGGAAGCAGGAACACCAGCTTCTATAGGTCTCCCAGAGCTTGGTTCAAAAATGCCTTATGTGATTCAATCAGGTGACACATTGTCTATGGTTGCAAAAAAGGTTTTTGGGGACTCTGGCAAGTGGAAAGATATAGCAGAGCTCAGTGGGATCAAAAATGCTAACTTGGTATACCCTGGAGAGGTTGTTTACTATCAATTAAATGAAGAAAGTTTAGTGTACGCAGAAGCTGAGCTTAAAAAAGAAGAAGTTGTGCAATTTAGTATGGTTGTAAAGTCAGGAGATACACTCTCAAAAATTGCACAAGAATACTACGGTTCTTCTCAAGGTTGGACTGGAATTTGGCAAAACAATAGTCATGTGAAAAGCCCAGATAGTCTTGAGGTAGGGACTTTAATTTATCTCCAAAAAGATTTGGTTTCTAAAAGCTCTTTGCTTGGATCAAAGGGTAGAAATATAGCGAAGACTCTCGGTTAAGACAAAGAGTCTTTCTGTGTGTGTGTCCTTTTGAGAGGTTATAAAATATAGTTTGCTTACTAGCTAAATAATATTTAATAACTCTAAAAGCTCACAATAGAAAACAAAGAAGTTCTCTCTTTACTTGTGTCTTTTAAGGTGTTTATGGATTTTTAAACATCTTAAAAGACACAAGTTTTTTTTGCCTATACAACGCCTATACAACGCCTATACAAGAGTGACTAGTCACAGGTAGCCTTCTAGTTTTATAAGAGTTGGGAATTTCTTTTCTAAGTCTTCTAAGGTTTGTTGAAAAGCCTTCATGGAGAACTCTCTTGTTAGAAAAGCTGGGTGTTCGAGGCTTTTACCTTCCTTCATAAGTTTGTAAAGTTGTAATTGTCCTTCTAGATAGTCTTCTGGGGTGCCAATATCGATCCAAAATGCATTTTTATCAGAGTAGGTGTGAATGCATTCTTTTTTCCGTAACAACTCTTCATAAATTCCCATAATCCCGTAATTTTCTTTTTTCTCAGGTAACTTTTTTAAGATTCTATCAGGAGCTATATGGATACAAGCAAAACTGTGTGGGGTTTGCTCTTCTGCTGTCTTTTCTCGGAAACTTTTTAGTTGTTTGTTTGAACACCAAAGCAATGTTTTTTGGGGGTAAGCAGGTGTGCAAAGAGCAAAAAGAAGATCATCTTCATTTTTTCTATATTCTTGAATAATTTTTTTAAGAGAAAATGTATGAACTAGATCAGAATTCATAACAAGAAGATCTGCCCCCTCTCTCCATTCTTTTGTGTTGGCAATCCCTCCACCTGTTCCTAGAAGAAGAGGTTCTTCTAAGAGAGTTATATTAAGAGGCCCAGAGTAGTTTTTAAGAGCTTCTTTTATTTTTTCTTTTTGGTAGTAGGTGTTGATTGCAATGTCTTTAATTTCAGTGTTTTCTACTTGTTTTAAAAGATGCAAAAGAAGAGGTGTTCCCATAATAGGGACAAGTGGTTTCGGGGTCTCTTTTGTAATTTCTCCAAGTCGAGATCCATACCCAGCAGCTAGAATGAAAGCTTTAAGGTTCTTGTTCTGTTTCTTCTGCATTAAGAAGTTCCTTTGCTAGTAGGCTTGTCAGGTAAGGCCACCTAGAATCATGAAGATCAAAGTGGTAGAGAATTTCTACAACAGGTTTAATAAAGACTGAGTATTGTTGTTTTTTTAGTTCAAATGACAGGTAATTGTAGCTTCCTAGAATTTTATAGAGTCTTTGAATGCTCTGGGCTTTTAGTGTGTCTAAAAAAGTATTTTCTTCTTCTGAAGAAAAATCTTTCAAAAAGAAATGAAGAGAAGAATGAAAGCTATCCTCTCTTTCTTTGAGAGAAAGAGGCAAGTAAGGATCAAAGACAAAAGAAACAAAATCGTAAGAGTTTGGACCTAAGCAAGCGTCTTGGAAATCAATTAAATAAAGATCTTGATCTTTTAAAATAAGATTTCCAGAGTGGAAGTCTCTGTGTGTAAAGACAGGATGCGCTTGGGCTAGAAACTTTTCAAGAGAGAGGCTTTCTGTGATGAACAGATTTTCTTCGAAAGAAGGTAAAAATTTTCTTCTTGGTTCTATGTGGTACTCAAGGAATAAGTTTCTATCTCTTTTTAATTCTTTTTCATCTAGTTTTAAGTGGAGAGAAGTTGTGTTAATTTTCCTTGTTTTTTTTAAAATACAAAGAGCTTTTTCTTGAGCCTCTTGTAGGTGTTTTCTGTTTTCCAGAGAAGAAAAATTTTTCTGCAAGGTGTTGTCTCCACAATCTTCTAAGAGAAGAGCTTTTTCTTGAGGAAAATTTTTTAGAATTTTTGGCACAAGGATGTGGTTTTCTTCGAGGGTCTTGTGGAGACTAACCCAGTCTTCGATTGATCCTCTGCCTTCTTTGTGGTCTGTCATGACCATGAGAAGTTCTGTTTTTTGGGGCAAAATATGAAAAAATTTCTTTGTAGAAGCTTCGCTCGCTAACGGGGCTAGCTTAAAAGGGTTACAAATAACTTTTGAGAGTTTTTCAAGCAAATTTTTTGGTAATCTTCCTGTATTCATGCGATGGCCTGATGTTTAGAGGCTGTTTGATAAATAGAATGGCAGCAGATGAAGTCTAACACGCCGATATTTTTCTTTCTAGAAACTGTTTTTTTAGAAAAAATTTTGTTATGGTTCACAATCTATTAAATCCCTTCTTTTTGTGGTTGGCTGATGGAAAAAGGAAAATCAAAAAATAATTCTAATAACAAAAGCTTACCTGCTTCTTACGTGGGGCGGGGAGTTTCGCCTCAGCTTTCTCCGCTTCAACTCTATTTGCGAGAAATTGCGCGTTACCCGCTTTTAAGTCCAGAAGAAGAATTTGAACTGGCTAAAAGACACCATGATGAGCAGGATCCGCAGGCAGCTCATAGGCTGATTACTTCGAATTTGCGTCTTGTAGTGAAAATTGCAAGTGATCTTAACAAGGCTCAAATGAACCTGCTTGATCTTGTCCAGGAAGGGACTTTAGGACTCATGCAAGCTGTGAAAAAGTTTGATCCTTATAAAGGAGTTAAGCTTTCAAGTTATGCTGCTTGGTGGATTAGAGCTTACATTCTTAAGTATTTGCTTGAAAATAGGAGTCAGGTCAGAATTGCCACAACGACCAATCAAAGAAAACTTTTCTATAATCTTCAAAAAGAGACAAATCGTCTTCTTGCTGAAGGTGAAGAGGCGGATGTTAAGCTGCTAGCTGCTAGTCTTGATGTGCCAGAAAAAGATGTGATTGAGATGCAAAAACGTCTTAATTCCTCAGACGTGTCTCTCGATGCTCCAATTTACATAGGAGAGGGTTCTTCTAGCCCTACAACCTATGGAGAACAATTAAGCGATGACACTCAAGTTTCTGTGGAGGTAGAACTGTCAAAAAAGCAAATACGTGTGCTTTTTGAAGAGTACCTAGAAGAGTTTGAAAAAACCTTGAAAGGACGAGATCTTGAGATTTTTCAGGGTAGAATTCTAGCTGATAACCCTAAGACTCTTCAGGAGATTGGAGAGGACTATGGCATATCGCGCGAGAGGGCAAGGCAGCTTGAGGCTAGAATTCTTCGTCGTTTGGAAGATTTTGTCCGTGAAAAAGGGACATTTGATATTTAATTTTTTCATTTCTATTTAAATCCTTTCTTCGCTTTTCTGTCTAAATTTTATACACCATTTTTTGTGCTTTTTTTGCCTCTTGAATTTCAAGAGTTCTTTTGTTTGCATTTTTTTCGTCCAGCTTTTAAGAGTTTTTAAAAAAAAGTTTTTTTCTTTATGAGCAATCTCATGCTTCACAGTTTGTTTTTTTATAGAGCAAGTAAGAATTATAAGTCTAAGGAAGACAGTTTTTTCGAATCAAGTTACACTCTAGAAATCTGCAAGCAAAATGCATATTTTGTAAGCAAAAAAGTCGCCAGGATGAAAATGCTGAAAAATAAGTCAAGGTGGACCTATTATGAGTGTGAAAATTTCTGAAGAAAAACTTTTTTCCTTTTATGAAGAAATGCTTTTTTATAGGCGTTTTGAAGAGAGAGTTTTAAGAGCTTATACACAGAGAATGTTTGCTGGTTTTTGTCATGTGCATATTGGACAAGAGGCTGTGTGCGTTGGGATTCAAGGCCTTCTTGAGGCTCACGACTATGTACTCAGTGGGTACCGTTCTCACACACAAGCTATTGCTAAAGGTCTTTCTGCTGCAAGTGTTTTTGGTGAGCTTCTTGGAAAAGCTACTGGTTGTTCCAAGGGGAAAGGTGGTTCTATGCACATGTTTAGTGAAGAGCACAGATTTCTTGGAGGTAATGGTATTGTTGGAGCCCAAGCTCCTCTTGCTGTGGGAGCAGCTTTTAGTCTGAAGTACAAAAAACAAAAAAATATTTCTGTCTGTTATTTAGGTGACGCAGCTATGAATCAAGGAGCTGTGTTTGAAGCTATGAACATGGCTGCTGTTTGGTGCCTTCCTGTTCTTTTTGTTATTGAAAATAATCAGTATGGAATGGGAACTCATATTAAACGAGTGACCAGTGTAGACTCTCTTGCAAAGCGTGCTCTTGCTTTTGATATGGAACACTCAAGTGTCGATGGAATGAGCGTTGTCAGTGTGTATGAACACTGTGCTCCGATTGTTGAGAAGATGAAAAAAACAGGGGCTCCTTATTTGCTTGAAGTAAACACTTATCGTTATAAGGGCCACTCTGTTTCAGACCCAGGACTTTATCGTTCAAAAGAAGAGTTAGAATCTTATCAAGCAAGAGACCCTTTAATTCAAGCTGAAACAATTTTACTACAGTCAAAAAAATTCACAAAAAATCAACTAGAAGAGCTCAACCAAAAAGTAAAAGAGAAGGTAAAAAAAGCAGAAGAAGAAGCGCTCAGTGCTCCTTTTCCAGAAAAAGAAGAAGCTTTTAAAGATGTTTTTGTTTCCTAAGGAGAATTTTAAATGGCTCTTTTGACAATGAGAGAAGCCCTTGGTGAGGCTATGGCAGAAGAGATGAGACGTGATAGTTCCATCTTTTTAATGGGTGAAGAAGTAGCAGAGTATGACGGTGCTTATAAAGTCAGTAAAGGTCTTTTGAAAGAGTTTGGCTCTAGTCGTGTGATTGATTCTCCGATTTCAGAAGGAGGGTTTGCTGGTCTTGGTATAGGAGCAGCTATGACAGGACTTCGTCCAATTATTGAGATGATGACATGGAACTTTGGTATCCAGGCTTTTGATCAAATTATTAACAATGCTGCAAAAATGCGATACATGTCTGGAGGACAGTTTAAGGTTCCCATTGTTTTCAGAGGGCCTAACGGTGCAGCTCATATGCTTGCAGCCCAACATTCTCAAAATGTAGATCCTCTTCTTGCGAATATTCCTGGACTGAAAGTGGTGAGTGTTTCAACACCCTATGACGCTAAAGGACTTCTTAAAAGTTCTATTCGAGATGATAATCCTGTTATTTTTTTAGAGAGTGAAATGCTTTATGCCTTAAAAGGTGAGGTGCCAGAAGGAGAGTATTTGATTCCACTCGGAGAAGCAGACAAGAAAAAAGAAGGCCAAGATGTAACTCTTGTCACCTGGGGAAAGATCACTCACAAAGCATTACAAGCAGCAGATGAGTGCGAAAAACTAGGAATATCTGTTGAGGTTATTGACCTTCGAACTCTTAGGCCTCTTGATGAAGAAGCTATTTTTCGGTCTGTCAGAAAAACAAATAGGTGTGTTGTTGTGGAAGAAAATTGGCCTTTTGCTTCTGTAGGAACACATATTGCAGACCGTGTTCAAAGAGAATGTTTTGATGATCTAGATGCCCCTGTGATTCGTGTATCACAAGAAGATGTGCCTGTTCCTTATGCAGAGAATTTAGAAGAAGAAGTGCTTCCTTCTGTAGAAAAAATAGTGCGAGCGATTCAAACAGTGAGCTACCGGATTTGAAAGGGTCTTAAGATATGGTGAACGTGATTACAATGCCAAAGCTCAGTGACACCATGGAAGAGGGTGGTATTTCAGGGTGGATAAAAAAAGAGGGTGACAAGGTGAAAGAAGGAGACCTCCTTCTTTCTATCGAAACTGATAAAGCAACCATGGAATACGCTTCGCCAGAAGAAGGTTTTTTGCTAAAAATTCTAGCTCACCCTGGAGCACAGCTACCTCTTGGTGCCCCTATTGGAATTATTGGAGATAAAGAAGAGAAATTTAATTTACAAGAGCTTTTAGCTGTCCACAAAAAACCTGAAGAAAAGAAAGAAATAAAACAGGTTGAGGAGATAAAAGAAGCATCCTCTAGACAAGAAATTTCTTCTGCGCGTGTGAGAGCTTCTCCTCTTGCTAAAAAAATAGCAAAAGAAAATAGTCTAAAACTAGAAAGTGTGTCTGGCTCTGGTCCTAATGGGCGTATTGTAGCAGCTGATGTAAAAAATAAAAAAGATTCTTCTTTTATTTCATCTGGGTTCCCAAGTTTAGTTGAAAAGAAAATTCCGTTAACACAAATGAGAAAGTCTATTGCTAGACGACTTGTAACTTCTAAGCAAGAGGCCCCTCATTTTTATTTAACGGTCTCTGCTAAAACTTCAGCGCTTTCTAAGTGGAGAAAAATTTTAAATGAACAAAACCACACAAAAGTAAGTATGAATGATCTTTTGTTGTTTGTTTGTTCGCGCGCACTCACAAAACACCCAAACATCAATGCACACTGGAAAGATGATTCTGTTATGTATCAAGCAGGAGCAAATCTTTCTATAGCAGTGGCTCTTCCAGAGGGGCTTATCACTCCAGTTTTGCGCTCTTGTGAAAAGAAAAATATTTGGCAAATAGCAGAAGAATCAAAGGAGCTTGTGAGTCGCGCTAAAGCAAAACAGTTAAGGCCTGAAGATTACACTGGAGGAAGTTTTACTCTTTCAAATCTTGGGATGACACGGGTAGAGTCCTTCACGGCTGTGATTAATAGCCCAGAAGTTTGCATCTTAGCCATTGGTCGTGCAGAACCTAGAGTGATTGTGAAAGAAGACGGTTCTTTTGGGGTAGAAGAAAAAATGAAACTAACCCTTTCTTGTGACCACAGAGCTGTTGATGGTTATGCAGGAGCTTTGTTTTTAGAAACACTTTTAAGTTTTATTGAAGAACCACTTCTTCTTTTTAGCCAAGTTTAAATCACAAGAGTTTAGAGTTAAAAAAATACTATAGAAATTTTTTCTACATAGGTTTATTCTAGAAATCACCTGTCTAGTTTTTTTGGTGCTTTTAACTTGGTTCTATTTTAAATGAGTCTGAATAAAAGTTAAAAGATTTTTTGGGTTTATTATAGGAGGGTATTTCACTGTGTTTTTTAAGAAACTTTCTTCTTCGCTCTTAGTCGGCTTGATGACAACAAGCTTATTTGCAAAAGTAATGCCAGACATTGCTGTGCATGGTCAGCTTGCTCTTGACTACCTTGGGCACATTCAAAAGCAAACTGGCAGCACCCTAACAAATGGAGCAAGTTTAAGGGCTGCAGATCTTTATGTGAGTGCCAATTTTAATGATTCTATTTCAGCAAACCTTGAGTTCGGTTTTAGCCCAGATGGTGTTGAACTTGGTACTGCTTTTATTGCCTTTGAAAATCTTCTTCCTATGACAGATGTTCTTCTTGGACAAGTGCCTTCTCCTTTTTGTTTAGAAAATGCAAACAGCGGAAAGTATCTTCCTTTCCTTGAGAGAAGCTTAGCCACAGCGTTCAAGCCTTGTATTGGACCAGGAATTTCTGTGAATCATCACCAAGATTCATGGGCAATTAAAATTGCCGTTAAAGGAACACCTCTTGGGCATAAGCGCAAAAAATTTAATACAACATCTAATGAGATTGAAAAAGACTCTTCTTATAGTAATAGCTTTTCTGACCACTATGGAGTAACTGTTCGTGGTACTTGGGCTCCTGTGCTTGAAGACAAAATGCTTGTGCACACAGGTCTTTCTTTTTCTTACCAGTCTATGGCTGGTACAGGACAAGAAAATCTAACAACATTTAGTGTGTCTGAAGTCAAAGGTCGTAATACTGCAAAAGTTGCTGAGAACATTCCATTCTTCCTAAAAGACTATATGGTAGTTGGTCTTGAGCTTAGCCCTGCCTATGGGCCTTTTCAGTTAGAAGCTGAAGGTCTTGTCACTATGACAAACCCAAGAGTCGGCAAAATGGATGTATTTCACGCTCTCAACGCAGGAGCAAACTGGGTAATCACTGGTCAGTCTAGAAGCTATAGTGTGAAAGACGGATCTTTTGGTGCTATCAAAAGAGACGAAGTTGGTGACTTTGGTATTTGGCAACTAGGTGTTCGCTATAGCCGCTTAGATCTTTCGACTGATACAATGAAAAATGTCGACGCAAACAATCTTACTTTTGCTCTTAACTGGTACCCGACAGAATATCTTAGACTTGGTATGAACTATGTGATGTCTATGATGTCTGATAATATGAAAACAGTATCAGGTCCAAATGCTCCAGAGGGAACTCTTGCTCTTAGGGTTCAGACTGTGTTCTAGTATCATTGCGTAAAAGTTTTTTTTAAAGCAGAGAGTCATTCATTATGCTCTCTGTTTTTTTATTTTTAAAGGAAGTTTTTAATGAAAACAAAAGTAGCTATTCTTTTTGGTGGCAGATCAGCTGAGCATGAAATCTCTATTATTTCTGCTCAGAATGTTTTTCAAGCTCTAGATAAAAATCGTTTTGAAGTAGCTCTCATAAAAATTGATAAACAAGGCTCTTTGCTTCCTGTTGGAGGAGATTATTTTTTATTAGAAGAACAAAAGAAAGCTATAACTCAAGGAGAGGAACTTTTCCTGAGCCCAAGTACAAAGGCAGAAAAACTCGTCACAAAAACTGGAAAAACTTTTCCAAAGGTAGATGTTGTTTTTCCAGTACTTCATGGTCCTTTTGGTGAGGATGGCACAATACAAGGGCTTCTTAGTCTTGCAAATATTGCTTTTGTCGGGTGTCCTATTTTGGCTTCTGCTATCGCTATGGATAAAGCTATGACAAAGCAACTAGCTCTTATAAACGGAATTCCTACAGCAGCCTTTGTGATTCTGAAAAAATTTGAGAAAGATTCTTTAAGTTTTGAAGACCTTGAAAAAGAACTTGGCCTTCCTTTTTTTGTGAAACCAGTGACCCTTGGATCTTCTGTTGGTGTTTCTAAGGTGACAAACAAAGCTCAGTATAAAAAAGCTCTTGATCTTGCCTTTTCTTATGACGAAAAAATTATTATAGAAACTTTCATCAAGGGGCGCGAAGTAGAGGTAGGGATTCTAGGCATAGGAGCAGAAGTCAAAGCTTCTGTGGTGGGGGAAGTAAAAACAGATCATGATTTCTATTCCTACGTAGCCAAGTACACAGAAACAGAAGGTTTGAGAATGGAAATTCCAGCCTCTATACCAGAAGACACAGCAGAAAAAGTAAGAGAGCTTGCTCTTAGGGCTTTTAAAGCAATTGATGGAGTAGGGATGGCAAGATGCGATTTTTTTCTCAAAGAGGATGGAACTATTCTTTTAAATGAAATTAATCCAATTCCAGGTTTTACACAATTTAGTATGTATCCAAAGCTTTGGGAGGCAACAGGCATTCCCTATGGTAAGTTAATCGAAAAGCTAATAGAGCTTGCTATCACAAGGCATGAGGCTATAAATAAGCTCAAAACGACTTACGATTAAAGGGAATTGCATATGAGAAGTGAGGGAGAAGCAGGCTATTTAAAGTTGATGAAACGAATCCTTGAAGAAGGTGTAAGCAAAGAAGACCGCACAGGGACTGGGACTTTTTCTTTGTTTGCAGAGCAAATGCGCTTTGATTTGCAAAAAGGATTCCCTCTTCTCACAACAAAGAAACTTCATATCCGTTCTATTCTACATGAGCTTCTCTGGTTTTTAAAAGGCGATACAAACACTGCTTATTTGAAAGAAAACAAAGTTAGAATCTGGGATGAGTGGGCTGATGAAAAAGGAGATCTAGGCCCCATCTACGGGAAGCAGTGGAGATCTTTCCCAAAACCTTGCGGTGGTAGTGTTGATCAAATAGCAGATCTCATAGATGGTCTCAAGAAAAATCCAGACTCTAGAAGACATCTTGTTATAGCTTGGAATCCTGGGCAAATAGAAGAGATGGCCTTGCCTCCTTGTCATTGCCTGTTTCAGTTTTATGTGGCCCGAGGAAAACTTTCTTGTCAGCTCTATCAGAGGTCTGCAGATTTTTTTCTAGGAGTTCCGTTTAATATTGCTAGCTACGCACTACTCACGCACATGGTTGCAGATCAGTGTGACTTAGAGCCTGGAGAGTTTGTTTGGACAGGAGGTGATGTTCATCTCTACAGGAATCACCTTGACCAAGCAAGAGAGCAGTTAGGGAGAGAGCCTAGAGCTTTTCCAACGTTAAAGCTAAAAAAAGCAAAAGATATTTTTTCTTACGAGGCATCTCATTTTGAAATTTTAGATTATGACCCACACCCTGCTATCAAAGGAGATGTGTCTGTTTAATTTTCAAGAACAGTGCGCTCTTTGTTTAAATCACGGTCAATTGCTTTGTCTGAAGAAAAGCGACTGCCGTAGCGAGCTTCTAGCTTCTCATTGTTTTTTTTCATAGCATCTTCAAAGCTAAACCCGAGCTCATCTGCCATGATAGCTAGGTACCAAAAAAGATCACCAACCTCTTCAAAGAGGTTCACTTTGTCGAGTTCCTTGCCGTAGTAGACATGTTTTTTGACAGCATCTAAAATTTCACCAGCCTCTGTGCTCAAGCCTAAAGCGCTATGAAGAATGCGAATCATGCTCTTACTTTGAAGGCGGTTTGCAATGTTTTCATAGTTCACAGACTCTGTTTTTTTTGCATTTTCAATATAAGTACTTGAATTCATGGTAGACCTGTTTTTAAAAATAATTTTTTAACGTAGTAGAAAAATGAAAGGTACCGCAAAAGTCTTTTTACTTCCAGATAAATTCTATTTTTGGGTGACGGATACGGGAATCTTGGTATTTAGAAAAGACCAATGGCATCTTTTTTCTGCTCTTCGCTAAAAAAACAGTCTGCGATATCAGACTCTGTGAAGTCAGCCTCTAAGAGTCTAGAGTGATGGAAGTTGCAATTTTTGAGAACGGCTCCTTGCAGGAAAGCTTTTTGAAGAGAAGCTCCTGTAAAGTTTACATCAACTAATTTAGCACCAATAAAAGACACCCCTTCTAAGTTAGCACAGCTCAGGTTGCAGGCTTCTAGGGTAAACCCTGCTAGATTAGCTCCCTTAAGATTGGCACGAACACCTTCTCCAAGCTCTTCATCTCCTAGGATTGATTTCATCCAAAGAGTGTGTTTTTTTAACACATCATCTAGGTCTTTTTCATTTTCTATAAGAACAGGCACAGAAGGTTGAATTGCACTGACCTTTTCTCTTGCCTCTTGTTCTTTTTTTTCACTTTCTGGAGTAAGAGTGTCTTCAGAAATATTTTGTTCTTCTTCCATAGTTTTTTTGTCTTTCTTTTCCATACAAAAACCATTCAGTCTCTGAATCTAATGCATTTTGTCTATCTTGTCATAGTAAAAAAACTGACTAAAAAGAGCTTACTGTAATACAAAAATTTAGAATGACTATAAAAATATTGTCGTAAAGGACACATGTGGGCACTGGGGTAGCTTAATAGATCATACTGGATTACATATAAAATATGATATTGAAGAGTTTAATAGTCTTTTTATGAAGATGAATTTTTAGGAGCAAAAGATTCTACTGTGTCCTGAGAATTAGCGTTTTTGTTAACAAGACTTCTTAGTTTGTCTGATGGATGAAAAACAACCACACGACGAGCTGTGATTTCGATTTTTTTTCCTGTGTGTGGGTTTCGCCCTGGGCGCGGCTTTTTTTCGTTCACACTCCATTTACCAAAACCTGAGATTTTCACATCTTCCCCATGAGCCAAAGGAGCTTTAATTTCTTCAAGCATAATCTCTAGGAGATTTTTTGCTTGTCTAGATGAGCATGTTGCTTTGTTTCGCACAAGCTCAGCTAATAAGTCTTTTGTTAAGGTCATGAAGACACCCCTTTTAGAGTCAGACAAAAAAATGACACGAGTTTACTAGGGGTTCTACCGAGTTTTTTGATTACTTTATGAAGACGTCTTGTCTTTTTTTTAAGTTATTCACTTTAAAAAACTGATAAAAGCAAAAGGTAAAAGCAAGAGTTTATAATAAACAGATGCTGGTAGAGCGCTCTTTTGTAGTCGTGACGAACAGCTAAGAGGGTAGTAAAAAATAAAAAGACAAGCAATGGTAAATTCAACGAAAACTTCTCTAGAGAGAAAAAAGTGGAAAAGTTTTTTACAAAAAATTTTTTGGAGCTTACTTTGACTTAAGTTAATTCAGCCTCTTTCTTAACGTGTGACTCCACTCCTATCTTATTATAGAAAAGCTCATCGATAGTTTTTCGTATCATATCCCAGAGAAGTTCTTTGTCTTGGCATTTGGCAAAAACACCAAGTGGAATTTGAAAACCACCTTTGTCTTTACGTCCTCCTCCATACCAAAGGCCTTCCTTATTTTTGCCAAAAACTGTTTTTAGCCATTTATCGGGATCAAGGGTGTGTGATTTTGTTCTAAGAGACCCGTCGATAGAGCTGTTGGCGACGACTCCATAAACGATCACAGTTTCAATACCTTCTCGGTGTAAGAGGTAGTCAGCGCATTGACCTATGCCGTCCCTGTCTTCGTCTCTTACAAAACCAACACCTGAGAAAAGATACGTTCCTTTAATATCTTTATGCTGAAGAGCAATTTGTGTGAGGTCCATAGTTTTTGCTGAAATAGCATGTCTAGAAATCAAATTAAGAAGATCTCTGTCGACAAAAGGGAAAAGAAACTCACTCGCCTTATAGTCTAAAGGAGAAGCATTGAAGTAGTTGTCTGTGTCTGTTCTGATCCCGTGGATCAAAGCAGTTGCTATTTTGCTTTCTTGGGAAGAGCCTCCTGTAAACTGATGACTAATATAAGACAAGTACTCTGCATAAATAGCTGAGGTAGATCCCGCTGCTTCTCTGATATCAACAAAGTGTCCTGTTATGCTTCCTAAATCTTTATGATGATCAACAAAAGCAAGTAATTCACAATGTTCTGGAAGCACAATAGGAAGATCAATGTGTTGAGAGTCGTTGATGGCATAGTAATCAAAAGAACTAGCATCGAAATCTGTACCCACATGTTCAAGTTCGAGGTCTAATTTTTTTACAAGAGCCCTGTTTTCATAGTGAGAGATATCATCAAAATAAACTATTTTTGACGAGATACTATAGAGTTCAGCCATCCATTGTAGTGCCAGTGAACTTGCAATATTGTCAGGGTCTGGATAACCACGAAGACAAATAAGAAGTTTTTTTTCTTTAGCTTTTTCAAGGGTCTTTAACAGATCCTCTGAGCGACTGAGGGAGTTTTTTAGTGGTCTATTTTTAACAAGTTTTTTTGAAACTAACGCCATATCATTTTCCATGTTCTTTCTCTCTTAAAGGAGGCTTTCTTGTCATGATGGGTACACTTTTTTACGAGCTTAAAGCAGTTTTTTTTAGCATTTTTTGCTTTGAGAATCCCATGTTTCAAGAAATTTTAAAAGTGTTGTGCTACTAGGAAAATCCTTGAAAGAGAAGACATTATATTTGTAGGAATTTTTCTCAAGGATATCCTCTAAGTCTTTCTTTTTCATAATACTTGTGCAAACGCCAAGTATGAGAGAAGTATCTTTTTGTTTTGTTAAGTCTCCTAGGCGTTGCAGAAGCTGTGTTTTGTGCCATCTGTGGAAGAGTTCTAAGTAGAGTGTTTTGTGACCCTCTCGGTTTAATTCAATGTCTGGGAAACAGTAGGATTTTGCCCCCATGTTCAAAAAACGAGAAGAAATCGCTACTTGCCAGGGGGAGGCTTTTTTATTGAAAGACTGAGTGAAGCACAAGAGTTCTTTTGGAATATAAGACTCTTCTTGTGTGTAGTGGCTTTTAAGACCCATAGTGTTATCCAATTTTAAAATGACAGAGTTGGTTTTTAAGGCCAGATCTGCCTCTAGTTCCCAGAATGGGAGTTTCAGCAGATGCGGAAAAAAATTGGCAAAACGGATGCCATAAGTTTGTCTTTGTTCAAAAATAGATAAAGGCCCAGAGAGCTCGCATGTAAAGTGATCCTCTGTGTCTTCAGTAACGGTGCATAAAATACGATGAAACTTCATTTGCCTGAACAAAAATCGGTGACGAGATAAATCGTCTTCGCCTTGTTTTTTATGGACAAGAATTTTAATGCTTTTTGCTTGAAGTAGTAACCCTTGAACAAGAGCTACATTGTAGCGATCTAAGAGATTTTCAGGGATTATTTTTTCAAAAGATTTAATTTTTTGAAACTGAGGAAGGTCTGAGTAGAGTTCTTCTTGTGCTGTTGATATTTTCTTTTGTAGACGTTCTTCTAAAGATTCATAAAACTGATCGAGAGAGGTGAAGAATTTTTCTTGACGTAATTTTTGCGCTTCTTCTACTGTGTTCCATCTTTGAAGAAAAATATTTGAGTCACTTCCTTCTAAAGAAGAAGTCACTCTTTCACTTAGAAGTTTTGCTAGCCCTTCAAAAATCCCTCCTTTAGTTTTAATGAAAGGACTTATGCTTTCTTCAAGCTCTCCTACAGTGTGACTGGCACAGTTTTCATAAAAAGACAGAAGCTCTTTTGCTTCTGCTTTCAAACTTTCTTTGTGGCTGTCAACAAAACTAGGGTACACTTGTTTTTGCCTTATTTTGTACTTAATGAGCGTTTTGGTAAGCATGATGTTGACGTCTTCTTTCGTTTACAAATTGTTCATTGGTGTCCGCTGTGACGAGTTCGTAAAGAACAGCTCTTTTTCCTGGAGTGTTTCTAAGAATTCTTCCTAGTCTTTGAACATGTTCTCTCACAGCTCCAGTGCCTGAAAAAACAACTCCCACACGTGCTTCAGGAACATCTACTCCTTCATTTAACACTCTTGAGGTGACAAGAATTTTAAGGGACCCATTTCTGAATGCAGTTAAAAGATGGGAGCGTTCTTTTGCTTTTGTTTTGTGAGTAATTGCAGCTATGAAAAAAGTACGAGCTATTCGGTAAGCTACTTGGTTGTCATCTGTAAAAATAATAAGAGAATCATGAGTGTGCGCTTGCAAAATGTTCCAGAGATGATGGAATTTTTCTTCTGCCCATTGGGGTATTTTTTTTTGTCTGTGATAAGCTCTAAAAGCTTCTTTACCCGTAGGAGATTGACTTGCACGAATAATAAATTGATGCCACGCGCCTTGTTCGTTAAAATTAATTCTATTTTGTCTAAGAAACTGAGTGTAGAGATTTCTGCACGTTTGATACTCTTTTTTTTCTTCTACTGAAAGCACAGCATCTATACGAATGACATCGTACGGGGCAAGAACTTTTTCCACCATATCTGTGATTTTTGCTTCGTAAACAAGTTCTCCCATGAGCTCATAAAGAAGCTCTTCTGCTTTGTCTTGTCTTTCAACAGTGGCAGTAAGTCCTAGTCGAAAAGGAGCTAGACAAGCCTCAGCAATCAAACGATTTTGAGACGATGGGAGACGGTGACACTCATCCACAATGAGAAAACCAAAAGAGTTCCCTCGCGCTTCAATCATGAGTCTTGCTGAGTCGTAGGTTGAAACCATAATGTTAGCATACTGACGTTCTCCTCCACCAAGAGCACCAATTGGTTCCGTGAAAAAAGCAGAAAGCACCTCACACCATTGGTTAAGTAAATCGATAGTGGGAACAATAATAAGAGTAGAGCGTTCAATTTGACTAATAGCTAAAATAGCTAAGATAGTTTTGCCAGCCCCTGTTGGTAAAACAACGACCCCTTTTTTTGTTTGAAGCCAAGCTTCAAGAGCGCTTGTCTGGTGAGCTCTTGCGTGAATAGGTTTCTTGAGAGGGAGCGGTATTTTTTTATAATTTGAAGCGTTGTCCTGAAGAGTGTGACCAGCTTTTTTGAGCTCTAAAATAATTTCTCTGTAAGAAGAGGCTTTTGCTCGAAATTGTTTTGTTCTTTCATCATAAATAAAATGAGATAGTCCTTCAGTTTCTTTGGGCGGTGTGTCTTCTGTAACAAGGCAACCATCTGCAAAGCTTAAACGAAAAGGTTTTTCTACAAGGGTGTTGTTCATTTTTTTTGGAGAACTCCTCTTCAAGTATCTTTTTTAATTACATTTTTTGGAAAAAATAAAAAGCTTAAGCATAAACTTAAGCCTGAAAGAAAAGACCCGAGGACGCCTACTATAAAGAGAGTTTCAGTGACCCAACCTGGTTTTTCGCCAACAAAACGATTCACCATAGAGAAGTACCCTCCTAGGATAAAGAGGATCAAAAAAAATGCAGTAATTCTAGTAAGAAGGCGTATTTTAGGTTTCATTTTCCTGTATTTTTTTTCTTTGTTATGTTAACCCTTGAGACCTTTGAGTTCTGACTAATAAAAACTCTTGGAGGAGTAAAATGAAAATGTTTAGAAAGTTAGTTTATATGGGCTTTGGTGGTTTCGCAATGCTTCATATGACAAGTAGCTTTGCTCTGGACTCTGTGGTGGCAAAGCAAGTTGCTGCTCCGGTTTCCCATCAAGTGACAAGAGCTACTGGAAAGCAAATAGAGGTTGGTAAACAAGCCCCTCTTCTTACAGAAGATCTTTCTCTACTTGTGTATGTATCAGAAAAAAAACCCTGGACACAAAAAGATTTAGAACAAAAGGAAAAAATTTCAGTTTTGTTTTATGCTGCGCCAGGAGCTAAGGATTTAAATCAACATGCATCGAAGGCTATTAAAGCAGCTGAGATGTCACGAGATTATTACGATTCTTACGCTGTTGTGAATATGAAAGCATCTTCTTGGCCTAATTTCATTATCGCTATGAAATTGAAAGCAAGCCAAAAAGAGTTTCCCAACACAAAGTATGTAAGAGACAACCAAAAGGTTCTTGTCGCGGAGTGGGGTTTAAAAGATAACTCGAATGTGGTCATTCTTTTTGATGTAGACGGAAAAGTTCTTTTTCGTCATGACGGAGAGCTTCCTAAAGAAAAAGTTTCAGAGCTTTTGGGTCTCATGACTAAAGGTGTAGAAGATCTGTCACAAAAAGCAATCGAAGCCAAAAAAGCTGCTTCTAAAACGTCGGTTAAAGTAGCTGCTTAGTTTACAAGCCTCTTTAAAAAACCTGCAACCTGCCCAAGAACTTTAAAAAGCAGGAGAGAGAAGGCTAAGGCAGCTCCTGCACTAAAAAGAAGAAGAGACCAAAACAAAACCACGGGTGTAAAAAGTATAACAATGAGTCTTTCAACCAGGAGTGTTTTTGTAGCATCAGAGCGTTGCCAGTAAGAAAAGTCTTTGTTCAGTGTAATTTTTTTTTCTTGTTTCAAACTTTCTATACGTTTTGATTCCAAACTATCTTGACAAACAACCACTTGAGACATCTTTGCCCTTTACTTTATAAAGAAAATCATTGAAAATTTGTGAGAGAAATCGCCTTTCTAGAGTTGTATTTTACCTGGTCAAAAATTTTTGTCTAGGGGGCTCTTTTGAAAACGTAAATATTATTTCAAAGGTATTTTATAAAAAAGACGTTAAGTTTATGATGAATTTTTCTAATCTAGAAGCTTTTTATATCGGTGCTCTACAAGGGGTCACAGAGTTTTTACCCGTGTCTAGCTCTGCTCATTTAATTATTTATTCCTATTTTAAAAATGGAAATCAATTACCCATGTACTACAATGTAGCTTTGCATTTTGGTACAGCCCTTGCTCTCCTTCTTTATTTTTGGAAAGATTGGTTTGCTTTTGGAAAGGCTTTCTCTAGAAAAAGAACGAAAGAGAATTTCGAACAGAGAAAACTTTTTTTTAATATAATATTTGCTTCAATTCCTCCTGGGCTTCTTGGTTTTTTGCTGCGTGATAAAATTGAAAGCGAGCTGCATTCTGTTATGATTGTTGTTCTTCCTTTAGCTCTTTTTGGTTTTGTGTTGTGGTATGTTGATAAAAAACGACCAAAAACAAAACGTTTGGGGGAGCTCAGCGGAAAAGAAGCTTTTCTTCTTGGTTTTGGGCAAAGTTTAGCCTTATTACCTGGGGTGAGTCGCAGTGCTGCTAGCATCACAGGAGGTCGTTTTTTGTGTTTAAACAGAGAAGATGCTATACGATTTTCTTTCTTGATAGGCACTCCTCTCATGATTGCAGCAAGCGTACTGCATGTTAAGGAGTTTTATTTAAGTTTGTATGAACCTCAGTTTTATATCGGTTTTTTAAGTTCTTTTGCCTTAGGTCTTATAAGTATTCACTTTTTTCTTCGATTTCTTTCTCAGTTTGGTTTTTTGAGTTTTGCTCTTTATCGTCTAGCTCTTGCCTCCTATCTGTATTTTGTAATTTTTTAGAAAGCCCCTAGCACAAGATAAATTTTTTGCCAAGATTTTTATGTTAACTCTCCCCTTTTTTTTCCTAACAACTTGTTTTTCTTTAAGAGTTTCTCCTAGAGCTTTCTAGCAAACTTTACCTCTTGTGAGCAGAAGAATACTCTATCACACTAGATGTAGGGCAAACTCCTGCATGACATATAGGGTGTGAAGCATGTCAGATAAAAAAAGAAAAGAAATTTTTAAACAAGCTGTGGAAGATCTAGGTCATGAGCTTTCATTTATGGAGAATCAAAGGATTAGTCTTGAGACTTTTTCAGAGTCTTATAGTGTACCTATGGAGCTTATTTTAGAAGCTGTAGAAAATAAGAGGCTTGAGGTCCATTATGACTATGAAAAAGAAGTGGTTTGGTTAGATTTACTTGAGGCATGTTATTTTTCCTACTGTTTGGAGGTGGGTAGACAAAGAGTAAATTAAAAGTTTAGTTTTTTTCCTTGATTTTTGATCTATTCTTTTAGAGGCTGTGAGGATGGATCACTTCACAGTGCTCTCGACTTGCGTCATGATTTTAAATAATCTATGTATTTTCTCTTATTATCCAAAGAGAGCTCAAAAAAATGAGAACACTTGAATTAGCGCAGGGTACAAAAAGTCCAGAAGAAGCTTTTGTTGACGCTATTCTTTATAGTAGAGAACAAGGCTTTCAAAGCACACCTAGAATTTTATCTTTTTATCCAGAAGCTAATAACAATCCTTTTCAACAGCTTCTCTATAGGGAAGCCTCTCAATTTTCTTTTGTGACCCTTGGTTTTAGCAACTTTAAACATTTGGGACGTTTAAATTGGGGGGGGGATTCTTGGATCCATCTTCATTGGTTGAAAAAAATTCTGCAAGAAGCGACTTCTGCGGCATCTGCAAAAAAATTATTAAAAGATTTCACTACAAGAGTGAAGAGACTAAAAGACAACGGGCATAGAATTCTTTGGACAGTGCACAATGTTTTTCCTCATGAAATGAAGTTTCAAGAAGAAGAAATTGAATTAAGTTCTTTTTTGGCAGAAGAAGCAAGTGCTGTTCATGTGATGACAAAAGATACAAAAAAACGATGTTCTCCCTACTTTAACTTGGAGGAGTCAAAAATGTTTTTCACTCCTCATCCTCTTTATGAAGGTATCTACCCAGATTTTTTTTCAAAAGAAGAAGCTCGCTATCAGCTGTCTTTAAGTGACGGAAGAATTTTTCTTATTTTTGGAGCTCTTGATCCCTATAAAAAAGTTCACAAATTCCTTGATGGTCTTGAAAAAAAATCGAATTCATGTAGTCAAAAAAACTTATACCTTCTTGTCGGGGGAGTTTCTTCGCAAGAGTATTTGAATGAGCTAGAAAACTTAGCATCTCAAGTACGAGCAAGAGTAAAAATAATCCCTAAAAAAATCAGTGTGGAACAGGTCTCTTTTTATTTTAAAGCTTGTGACGCTGTTATTATTCCTTATGATGAGACGCTTAACTCTGGAGTTGTAGCTCTTGCAGCTAGTTTTGAGAAGTTAGTTCTTTGTAAAAAATTTTCAGGAGCTTCTGCTATTTTAGGTGAGGATTACCCCTATTTTCTCGAATCCTTTGAAGAAAAAGAGCTCGTAGGTAAATTAAAAGAGGCTAAGAATTCATCTTTTTTAAAAGATTTTTTTTCAAAAAATCTTTATGCACACAGCTCAAAAGAAGTGTCTAAGAAATTTTTCTCTTCGGTTCTAAGGTTTTTTTGATTATGGAGAATAAAATATTTGAGAAGTCTTCTTTTTTAGACGTTTTTTCTTGCGCCTTTGTTTTCTTGATAAAGGTAGAAGATTTTTTGGGACCAACTAGTTTTAGCTGTTGTTTTTCTCTACTTTTGACATATGACAATGAAGGGAAAGAAGAAAAAGAAAAATCATTTTTATCTCAGACAAAAGAAAATCTTCCTTTCATGTTCGTGTCTAAAGAAATTTCTTCCTCGAAGACAAAAAAACTTTTAAAGCTAGAAGTTTTTGGTGAACAAGCTGTTTACATGAATTCTAAAGTTACTTACTTTGATTTTTATTCAGGTGCCTTGAGTTCGCGTCTAAAAAAAGAACTTCTTGCATTAGCTTCTTGGGGCGAGATTCTTTTCGCAGAAACACAAAAAAAAGTTCTAAATCCAAGAAGAAGCTATTCTTTATTTAAGATTTTTAAAATTCTAAATAAAAAAAATGTATGTTACGAACTAGCGAAAAAAATAAGTGTAAGCTCTTCTTTAATTGACCCTCATATTTTAGAAGATGTGAGAGGCTTTCTAGAGATTTCTCAGTTTCAAAGTCTCGTAAAATCCTTTGAAGAGGGAGATGCTTTTAAAGATCTTTTGACAAGAAGAGAAAAAAATGGAGACAAGAAAATCTCAGTTTTTTTAACGAGAAAAGAAAATGTTGCAGCAGAAGAAATTTCTAAGAACGCTTACAAAGGCAGTTGGCTTATTCTAAAAACACTAGGAGTTCAAGAAAAAGCAAAAGCACAAGAAAGATTGAAACTAGAAAAATGGGGAGATTTTTTAGTAGCAACTAAGCCGTTTGTTAGTTTGAAAGATTTAAAAAAAATTTCTTTATGGAAATGTTTTCAATTAGACTTTTATTTAAGTTGTGATCTTTTATCTAATTGGGATGTAGAAAAGATTTTATGGGACGAGTCCGAGGATGATTTTTATTTAAAATCACTTAGACGTCTTCTTGCGGTAGCGTTTTCATGTGAGTAACTGATGTTACGCACTTTGTTTTTTTAGTATAGTTATTTCATGAAAAAACAAGATTTAGAACTTTATACAGATTATTTACTAAGTAGTTTCACTTCTGTAACCGCAACAGGCTTGTCTCGCATGACAAATGGTGCAGTGAGCCAT
>CANFEH010000003.1 GCA_947445855.1 Zetaproteobacteria bacterium | reverse complement strand
TAAAACTTATGAAGATATCGTGGATGCTTGTTGTTACGCTTGGAACACATTCTGTGATGAAGACGGAAATATTCAAGAACTTTGCTCAAGGAGCTGGGCAAATTCTAACTTAAAATAAACCTCAATTATTTTACATAATTGGTATAACATGGCACTACCCTATAGACTGGCACCTAGAGAAGCTGTTTATACTGGTTATGATTTTTATCACACGCAACTTCACGGTTTATATGTTGAAGAAATTATTGAAATTGACTTAAACAAAGCTGAAGAAATTACAACCAGCATATATGATTTTGTCGTAGGCGATTTTTCTCAAAAAACTTTTGAAGCATTTGAATTCTCAAGTGATATTTATGAATAGCTAATGCGAATTAAAAGTTAAAGAAGCAGTGTTGTTATTTTGAGCTTGGGAGATTCTTCGCTCTGCTCAGAATGACAAAATGCCTTCGCGAAAGATCTCCTTCAGAGCAAACAAGGGAGATTCTTCGGCTTCGCCTTCAGAATGACAAAACGCCTTCGCGAAAGATCTCCTTTATTTTAACCTTGGGAGATTCTTCGCTCTGCTCAGAATGACAAAGTCAGAACGCCCTCAGAATGACAAAGTCGGAATACTCTCAGAATGATAAAGAGTTGCGACCTTTTTTTTGATTAAAAACGCTTACTAGATTCCCCCTTCTTCTCTAATAGAGTTTGACCTTTTTCTTTTTTTCATGAACAGATGCCTTATACACTGCTACCATTCACTGGTCATAAAACAAAGAGAATAGAAAAAAATGCTTCTAAGAGCTTTAATATGTTTCTTTCTTTTTAGTGAATTCTTTGCGTTTGCAAAACTAAGTATTATTTCTCCCCATAGAAAATCTATTCAAAATGAGTTTGTTCCTCTTTTTCAAAAATATTATAAAGAAAAATATGGTGAAGAGATCGAAGTGGACTGGATTGACCAAGGAGGCACAGAAAACGATCTCAGGTTCATCATGAACCGGTTTAGTCAAAACTCTAAAACTTCTGGGATAGATATTTTCTGGGGTGGTGGAGAAGTTACTTTTTATGATCTTGAAAAAAGAGGACTTTTAGAATCCTATAAATTGCCTGAAAAAATAGATAAAAGTTTACCAAAAATTTTTTCTAACTTGAGTTTCCGCAGTGAAAAAGAAGTTTGGTACGCAACAGCTCTTTCTTCTTTTGGTATTTTTTACAACAAAAGAGTTTTGTCTCTTTTAAAAATGCCCATCCCCTACACATGGAAAGATTTAGGAAAAAAAGAATACTACGAATATGTTTCTCTTAGTGATCCAAGGCAATCAAGCTCTTCTCTTATGATGTTTTTAATTATGTTAGAGAGTCTTGGTTGGGAAGAAGGGTGGGCTCTTCTTAATAAAATGGCAGGCAATACAAGGAAATTTACACACTCAAGTTCTGATCCTATCAAAGCTGTCTTAACAGGTGACGCAGGTATGGCTGCAGCAATTAATTTTTATGCTACTCCACAAGTAGCTTCTATTGGGTCTAAGAATTTAGGGTTTGTGCTCCCAAAAAACGCGACTATCTTTAACTGTGATCCTATTGGGATCATAAGAGGAGCTCCCTCTAGAAAAGAAGCAGAAAGATTTGTGGATTTTATTTTGAGCCCTGAAGCTCAAAATCTTTTGATCTATCCACAAGGTCATGACAAAGGTCCTAAAAAAAGCACACTTGGTCGCATTGCTGTTATCCCAGAAGTTTATGATGAGCAAAGTGCCATTCTTCTTAAACTTTTCAACCCTTTTAAAGATTTTGCAACAGAGATGCTTTTAAATTTGGACGGTATAGTCGAGAAAAAAAATATTATCGGTGATCTTTTAGGGGCCGTTCATGTTGATCTTCATAGTGAAATTCAAGCTGCTTGGAAAAGATTAATTGATCACCCTAATCAAGAAAAAGAAAAGTTATTTGTAAAACCACTTGTGACAGAAAAAGAAATGGAACTCTACCGTAAGAATTGGGAGAATCCACTGTTCAGAACAAAAACGACACAAGAGTGGGTCATGCGTGCTAAAAAGCGTTATGAAGAAGTTTCAAAAAAGTAAATGATAAAAAAATGCGGGCTAGGCACCTAAAAGCAAGACTACCTTTTTTTAACTTTATTCCTTCTTTCTACGCAAATAATATCTGGAATCCCTTGTATCACTCTCAAAACTTTTTTGAATTGTTCTAAATTGTTAAGTGTGAGTTCGAAGTCAAGAATCCCTGTATGATTAGGAGATAGACGGACTTGTGCTTTTTTAATATTCACTCCACAGCTAGCAATAGCTACTGTCACATCGGCTAAAACACCTTTTCTTTCTCCTGTTATGACCTGAAGTAAAACAGTATGATTCCCTTCGTCTTCATCTTCGTTTGTCCATGCGACATCGATTTTTCTTTTTGGATCAAGATCTAAAGCTTTTGCACAAGTTTTGTTATGAATGGACACACCTCGTCCCCTTGTTATGAAGCCAATAATATCTTCACCTGGAATTGGCCCACAACACTGCCCAAAACTGACAAGGATGTTATCAAGACCAGAGACGAGAACTCCAGAAGACTTTTTACTCGAGGTGTCTTTTTTCTCTGAAATAGTAGGTGGTAAAATTTCAATTTCATTTTCATCCTCTTCTTTTTTAAAGAAGGTTCTTCCAATGAGTTCTCTTGTATTTATTTTTCCGTAGCCAATAGAGAGCAATAGATCGTCATAATTATTTTCTTTTGATTCAGTAAGCAAGAGATCAATTTTTTTATTTAAAATAATCTTATCAAGACTCATTTGTCTTTTTGAGAGTTCGTAGGTCAGAAGATCTTTTCCTATTTTTCGGCTGCTTGCTCTTTGTTCTTGTCTCAGAAAGGAACGTATTTTGTTTCGTGCTTTTGAGGACACAGCAAAGTTAAGCCAATCCTTTGATGGTTTCTGTGTTTTTGATGTGAGGACTTCAACAATATCACCTGAACTAAGTTTCCACCGAAGGGGAACCATGCGCCCATTGACTTTTACACCAACAGTTTTTGATCCCACATCACTGTGAACTGCAAAAGCAAAGTCTATAGCAGTGCTTTTTGCTGTGAGTTGTTTTACATCTCCTTTTGGTGTGAATACAAAAATTTCATCATCAAACAGGTCCACTTTCAGAGCATCAAGAAATTCATTTGTATCTTCTAAATCATTTTGCATCTCAATCATTTGTTTGAGCCAAGAAAATTTTTCGAGCTCACTTGCGTTAAACTTTCGATTTTTTTCTTTATAAGACCAATGAGCTGCAATCCCAAATTCACAAACATTGTGCATCTCAGAAGTGCGGATTTGAATTTCTGCTGGCATTCCATTTTGTCTGACAACAGTCGTATGAAGGGACTGGTAAAGGTTCTCTTTTGGCATTGCAATGTAGTCTTTAAACCTACCTGGCATTGGTTTCCACATGGAGTGGACAATACCAAGGGCCTCGTAGCATTCTTTTATGCTGCTTAAAACAATTCTGAATCCAAAGAGATCGTGCAAGTCTTCAAAAGCGAGTTGTCTTCCAAGCATTTTTCTATAAATAGAAAAAATGTGTTTTGGGCGACCAAAAATTTTTGCATGAGTAAACCCGTACTTATGAAGTTCTGTTTCTAGAATTTCTTTTATTTCTTCAATGTAGGCTTCTCGTTCTTTTTTTTTGGCAGCCAGGTTTTTAGCGATTTCTTTATAAATAGTGTATTCAAGTTGTTTGAGGCAGAGGTCTTCTAACTCACTTTTAATTCCATAAATACCAAGTCTGTTGGCTAGTGGTGCATAGATATCAAGAGTCTCTCGTGCTATTCTTTTTCTTTTTTCAACTGAGAGGTGTTTGAGGGTTCGCATATTGTGCAAACGGTCTGCTAACTTGACAAGAATAACGCGGAAATCTTTTGCCATGGCTAGAATCATTTTCCTGAAATTTTCTGCCATGCGCTCTTCTTTTGAACTAAACTTAATTTTTCCAATTTTTGTAAGTCCGTCCACAAGACTAGCTACAACTTTTCCAAATTTTTCTTCTATTTCAGTAAGAGGTGTGTCTGTGTCTTCTACAACATCATGAAGAACAGCAGCAATCAGAGAGGATGGGTCTACACGAAACTCTGCGAGTATTTCAGCCACTGCTAGAGGGTGTAAAATGTAAGGCTCTCCGGAGTGTCTAGACTGATGAGCGTGTTTTTCTTTAGCGTAGTGGTAGGCTTTCTCAAGTTTTTCAAAAAATTCTTCTTTATGAATATAAGAGAGACTCTCTTTTAATTTTTGGAAAGCTTCTTCAGCTAAAGCTTCTTTTTCTTGTTCTGAAAGTTGCACGTGAAGAGAAGGCAGTTTTTTTTCACTCATAATTCAATGATTCCACAAGATAGGGCAGATCAAACAATTTAAGGCTTGAATGTCTCAAACTCCTTGAGAAGTTTATGACAGTGTTTTTGACCCCCTTCTTTGCTAAGAGGTAGAGGTTCATTTCGTAGCAGAAAAATTTTTATAAGTTGATAGCTTCTTTCAAGGTTGTCATTTATGACAAAGTGGTCAAAGTGCTGACCAAGCTCGATCTCTTGTTTGGCTGTTGCAAAGCGCTTTTCCATGACTTCTTTTGTTTCTGTTCCCCGGCTCATCAGGCGGTTCCAAAGCTCTTTCATACTAGGCGGGAGTATAAATAAAGAACAAAGGCCTGGGATCTTGGCGTTGATATTTTTCCAGCCCTGGACATCTATTTCAAGAAGAAGGCTCTTTCCGCGAGATCTTGCGCGGTCTAGTTCAGCGTACCCTGTCCCATAGTAACAACCAAACACGTTAGCCCATTCAATCATTTTATTTTGATCGATGAGGACTTCAAACTCCGGCTTTGTGACAAACCAGTAGTTTACCCCATTTGTTTCAGATTCTCTTTTAGGGCGTGTGGTATAACTCACAGAAAACTCGAGTTCTTCGAGTTCAGTCACAAGTCTCTTTGTGATAGTCGTTTTACCTGTTCCAGAAGGTGCTGTAATAACGATTGTTTTTTTTAAAAGGCTCATAATTTACTTAAGTTTATACTTATAGAAGTTGGTTTCTAAAAAGGGTTCTTTATTCGTGCGAAAGTGTATAGCATTTTTCTTTCTTCTCTGCTTATTTTAACATAGCATCGCTGCCTAGCGATCAGAAGATTTACTGGAAAGCTGTAAGGAATTCTGATGCGGATATTTATTTTTTTATCCAGTCTTGTTGTTGTTTTCTTCAGTCTTCTTTGGCTTGGCACGCTAGAGACAGAAGACAAGGAGCATAACCCTCGTCTTGCATCTAAGCAACTTGAAGTCGAAGGTCAGAGAGTCTTTCTTGCTTTAAGGGTGCAAAAACTGCCCCGTCAGACGGTGTCAGATTCCCTTAAACAATATCTTAGCTATTTAGGATCCTCACATGTGAAAAAAATAGGACGAGTTTTTTATTTTCCAGAAAAAAAAGGAGAATTTTCCTTAAAAGAAGGGCCTATTGATCTGATTGAGCTTTCTTTTACTGAAGAGGCTTCTCTTGAAAAAGAAATCCAAAATTTCAGGAAGAAAGAAGCTGTTTTATTTGTAGAACGTGAGCAACTTAATTTCCCTGCTGTTTTTAGAAGAAATTCAGGTGAGAGCATTTTATTAAAAAATTTAGATCTTTATAATAGGAAAGATTTTTTTTGGTGGCAGAAACAAATTGCTTTTGACAAAGCAAGTGTCGAAATAAAACAAAGCCTTCATCGTTTGAATTTAAAAAATGAGCTGAGACATCCTCTTATTGCTGTGATTGATAGTGGAACTGACTATCATCACCCAGCTCTTATGAGTCGTCTTTGGAGAAATCCAAAAGTTGGTCAGTTTATGTGTGGAGAAGATCTTCATGGTTGCAACACAACAACAGCAGATCAAAATGAGAAGATTGTAGGAACTCCAGATATTTTTCCTTTTGGCACAACAGGCCCTCACAGTGAATGCTCAGGAAGAACAGGAGGTGAGTGTTCCCATGGAACTCAGGTAGCTGGTTTGATTGTAGGAGAATCTCAAGAGTACGGTATGATTGGTCTGTGTCCTATGTGTGAGATTATGACCCTTAAGGTTATGCACGATGTAAAAGGAGAAGGAGCAATCTCTGATTTTGCTATTATCAATGCTCTTAAGTATATTGCTTATGCAAATCAGAATTTAGAAAATCGGGTGAGAGTGATTAATGCTTCTTTTGGAAAATTTCAACGCTCAAAGACAACGACACTTCTTATGCGTTATTTAAGAGAAGCTTATGATGTTTTGATTGTAGCAGCTGCTGGTAATGAAGCTACAAGGAAGCCTCTTTACCCAGGTGCTAGTCGAGATGTTCTATCTATTGGGGCTCTCAATAGAAAGGGGGATCTAACAGGCTATTCTAATTTTGGTTACCATGTGAATCTGTTTGCTCCCGGAGGAGAGATGTCTTTTGGGATGAGTGACAGTTATCTTGAAAATTTTGCTCTTCTTTCTTCTATTCCAGGTCGAAATGGCTATCAATTTGGGCAAGGGACTTCTTTTGCAGCTCCTATTGTAACTGGTGCTGCAGGGTTTTTGCTTGCTTTAAATCCTGAGCTCACACGAGATGAGCTAGAAAGTATTTTACTAAGAACAGGCTACGAGTCTTCTACGCCTACTTTAAATATGTCTCAGTCTGTTGGATTTATGTTAAGTGGGCAGTATAAACAGGCAAGTATAGAAAGAGATCATGTGAATTGCGGTGGCCTTCCTCTTTTTGCGAGCTTTAGTAGATGGTCTCAAATTTTTTTATTACTTCTTTTTTTAAGTCCGATTGGATTTTCTTTAATTCATAGAAGAGTTTCAGCATTGTGATTTATTTTAGATATTCCTCTATCAGAAAGTAGCTGTTTTGTTTCTAACAAGTCTTTTTGTTCATATTTTTAGTTTGTTCGTTTTTTTTTACGGAATTTATTCGATTGCTCGTTGTTTTGATGAAGTCTCTCTTTTGAAAGTTTATGTTTTATTAAAAGAAAAAGATGGTTTTTTTCTTTTAAGTGCTCCTTGCTCTTATTGTTTACGTGTGGCAAAGCTTTTTTCCATTAAGACGGAAGGTTTTAGGCGTATTTACTTTTTTCCTAAAAAAAGAATACGCGGAGATCGATTTATTTCTTTTGTAAGTCGGTACCAAGTTACTCGTCTTTCGTATAAAGTTTGTGTAGACCAAAAAATTAGTGATACAATAATTATTAGCTTAGCCTCTGATATAAAAGATGTTAATTACTGGGAAGAGTTATTATCAGCGGACTTATGTTTGCGTGTTCAAATTCTTTCATTTTGAAAAAATATATAGCTAACGAGAAGGGTTTGTGATGAAAAATTTCATAATTCTAGCGTGTTTTAGTTTGCTTTGTTCTTGTGCCACAACGAAACGAGATTATAGTGCCCAGAGAATTACAGATAAAACAAAGACACAAGATGCTCTGAATATTGCTATTGCTAAGGGAGGATTTGAAATTAAGAATGCTCTTCGTCTGATTGTTATAAGAGGGGAGCAAGAAATGGGAAAAAATTTCCTTCTCGAAAAATTTTCATCTTCAGACGAAAATCAACCTTTTTATGAAAAATCTAATACTCTTGAACTCCTTCAAAGCTTTCGTGTAGAGCCAAAAGAAGCCATTATGCTTTTTGAGAAGCTTAAGGCTTCACTTAGTCTCAAACAAAGAGAGTTGGCCTGGGGAATCGCTACCGCATTTCCATCGGCAGAGTTAGCTGTTCATATAGAAAAACATTTGAGTGCAGCTATCATGGTGGATGATTTAGAACGAGAACTAGTTCCTTCTATGGCAGATGCTCTTGCTGAAAATCAGCTAACATCTTCTTATAGTATTGTGAAACAAGGCCTTTTTTTGCGTAATGATATTGGGTTTGCTCAAGCTATGATTAGATTGAATCCTAAGAAAGCAGAGAAAGATTTTTTAGAATATTTAGGAAGTATTCCTACAGAAGAGTTAAGACAGTTGAATTTGGAATCTTCTAACATCTTCTTGTGTCTTGAACTTCTAAATTTTTTGGCAACAAGATCTATTTCTCCAACAGAGCGCTACTTTGAAAATCTTTTTTACTTTGCTACTTCAAGAAATCAAAGTCTCTCAGAAGTTGCTATGCACGTGATTGAAAACACATCTATTCAGTACAGAGATCACGTAGCTCAAATTTTAGCAGGAACACCTAATTGGCTTCAACTAGCTTATATTGAAAAGGTTCGTAACAACGTGACAGTTCAAGCCAAACTTCTTTTGAAACAACTTCACACACTTTCATCTAAAGCTCATGTGATGAGTGAAATCGATGATGTCTTAAGATAGAAAAATTTTTCTCTAAAAAATAAAGCTCACTTTTCGAGCAAGTAGGTTTCAAAGTGAAGATTTTTTGCTAAAAGAGTTACTTTTTCAAAACCTGCATTCTCAAAAAGTTTAAAATTATGCTGTCTTGTGAGTGGGGTTAAAATTCCTGTTAAGCTAGATGCTTTTGCTAAAATTTCACTGGAATTAAATCTCATTCGACTTTTGTATTGGTGATAGAGAGAGCTAAACATATTTTGTGTAGAAGAGTTTTCTTCAAGAACTTTCTCAGAGATAACACAGGCCCCTCCTTCTTCTAAAGCGGCAAAAACTTTTTTCAAAAGAACAAGCCTTGAAGCAAGTGTCATAAATTGCAGAGTATAACAAATGAGGACAAAGGGGGTTTTTTGTAAAGAGTACTCAAGGAAATCACAGTGAATAAATTCTAAATTTGGAAGGTCTCTTGTGTGATTTTTAGAATGAAGAATCATGCCTTCTTCTTTATCAAGTCCCATCCAAAAATTTTTATTATTATGTCTGTTTTTTTCTGCAAGTCTTTTTATAAGCTCTCCTGTCGAACAGCCAAGGTCAAAGATAATCCCTCCTTGTCTTGTGTAATAGTCACTTAAATCGACTATAAGATCTTGAGTTTCTTTATAAGCAGGGATAGATCGTTTAATGTGATCATCAAACTCTGTTGCAAGTCCTTCAAGGCTAAAAGACCAAACAGGCGAATCGAGTTGGATATTTCGATCAACACTTATAGGAAAGATTTCTCTAGATCTCTTGGGCTCGTTTTTTTTCATTTGTAATTTTAGTTATCTTAAACAGGTCTATTCTTTTGTGATCCACTTCGAGAACCTCCATTTTGAGGTTAGCAAGTTCCTTTGTTTGCCCAATTTCTGGCATTTGTTCAACAAGTTTTGTGAAAAGCCCTGCTAAAGTATCGATGTCATCAGTGAGTTCTTTTTCAAAAGAAAGATTTCCTTCTAAATTAAAATATTCAATAAACTCGTCCAAGCTAATGGAACCAGCAACTTCAAAAGTGTTTTCGCTGACTTCTAAAATCCGTGCTTCTTCAGCATCGTGCTCGTCTTGAATGTCTCCCACAATTTCTTCTAGGATATCTTCCATAGTCACAATACCTGCTGTCCCACCATACTCATCAATAACAATAGCAATGTGACTTTTAGAACGCTTAAGATCTTTAAAAACAGCCATAAGTGACTTCGACTCAGGGACGAAGAAGACTTCTCTCATGATGTCGCTAATAGGGAGATTTTGTTTTCCTATATGAGCGTAGCTTAGAAGATCTTTTGCGATCACAATCCCTACAATACGGTCTACAGTGTCTTTAAAAACAGGGAGTCTCGAGTAACCAGTTCTTAGAGTGGCTTCAATAGCTGAAGCTATTGTGTCTTGGGCTTCAAGAGCAATGAGGTCTGTTCGAGGGGTCATAATTTCTTTCACTTTTGTTTCATCAAACTCAAAAGCCCCTTCGATGATTTCTTTTTTCATATCCTTAATGACCCCAGCTTTTTCTCCTTCGCTCACCATAAATTCAATTTCTTCTTCTGTAATAAGAGGAAATATTTTTTTTCCTTTAGAGAAGATTTTCACCACATGATTTGCAAAAGAGGAAAGTAAAATCACAAGTGGATAACTAATGTAGTAGACTGTAATAATAAAACGCATAGAGACAACAAAAAGTTTCTCAGAATGGGCTTTTGCTAAAGACTTTGGAATAATTTCACCGAAAAGAAGTATAAGAAAAGTGCTCACACCAGTAGCTATTCCTAAAGCAGCGCTTGCAAAATACCTTGTAGTCATTTGACTAATCACAGAGGAAGCTAAGATATTCACCATGGTATTGAAAAGAAGAACTGTTGTGAGAACTCTTCCAGGATGTTCAGCCCACAACTCAAGATGAGCTACACTCTTACCAAGCTTGTCTATCATGTGTCTTGTTTTGAGCAGGCCGATAGAAGTCACAGCTGTTTCAGCACCCGAAAAAATTGCGGAAGACACAAGGCAAAGAAAAACAAGGATTAGATTGCCCGCCTCAGAGAGTAAAAAATCTTTCATTTTAGTGTGAATCCTTTTTGTTTGTGATGCACTCAAAGCATAAGGTACTGTTTGGTTCTTCTCTATTTTCTTCTAGAATTTGTAAGAGTTTTTGCTGTTCACTTATCATGAGAGCTTCTTCTATTGGCTCCATGTGATCATGTCCACATAAATGAAGTAAACCATGGATAATCAAAAAAATAACTTCTCTGCCAAGAGAGTGCCCAATTGACTGAGCGCTTTTATCTGCGTAGCTAAGCGAGATGACAATGTCTCCAAGCAGCTCTCCTGGTCTCAGATTTTTTGTAAGTTCTTCTTTATCCTTTAGTGTAAGTGGGCTTTCCCAAACGAGTTGAGGAAAAGAAAGAACATCGGTAGCTTTATCTTTTTTGCGGTAGCTGCTGTTAAGTCTTTGAATTTCTTTTTCACAAACAAAAGAAATAGATAGTTCTTGTTCATCTAAATTCAAAGCGCTTAAAAGCTTTTCTGTTAGTTTTGCAACTTTCTCTTCATCAATGAGGTAATGCTCAAGGTCTGTGTCAGTGTATATGTCTATCAAGAGTTCTTTTATTCTCCTTAAATGTCGTGAAGCTAAGAGTGATGCAAAATAGTATCTTTGTTGATACCGGTTGTTCACTATTCTACAAGTGAGATACTTGGAGAGACTATAAAAATACTCTCATATTTCCCTAATCCTTGCTTTCTAAACCGAGACTCAAAGGTGGATTCATAATTTTTTTTGAAAAAAGTATTATTCAAGTCACCTTGCTTAAAGCCGGAGTTGAGAAAGGCATCTCTTGCTTCTGTAAAATACTCTTCGGAGTCTGTTTTAAACCAGACAAATCCTTCTTTTTTTAGAAGATTTCTTATTATATCACAGAATTCTCGCTTAATGAGTCTGTTTTTCTTTTGTCGCTTTTTTTTGAGCCAAGGGTCTGGAAAAAAAATAATAATACCAGATAGTTCTGCCTCTTGAAAAATATAAGAAAGCTCATTTCCGTTTGCTAAAACAGAACGGATATTTTGAAGCTCTTTTGACACAGCAAGAGAAGCTGTTTCACAGACTCGCTTATAGGTGATATCAATACCAATAAAGCCAAGTTCCTTATTGTCTTCTGCTATCTGGCAAAGAGTTGAGCCTTTATGACAACCAATCTCTAAGATAAGGTCTATTGGTGAATTTTCAAATTCTTCGCGCCAGTTGCCTTTTTTTTCTTTAAGAAACGGGCCATAAAGTAAAGGTAACGTCTTATTTTTGCAACTTTTTTTTAGAATTTCGTAATAGGGGTTTACTTCTGCTGAATGCCCAGAAGGAAGCTCACGGAATATTCTTATAGCATTTTGATTCATAGTGAAGATATTTCGAGGGGCTGCTCTTAATGTTCTTGGCGAGGTTGTCAAGACTCTTTGGCAATCCATTCTCTAATTAAAATAAGTTTTTTTGATAGTATAAAATTGTCCACAGAATAAGTTTGCTACGCTATAAGCCGGATTTTGTCTAGTGTGACATAAGTCACACCGAAGCTATCATTCATCTAGGGCGTTTGTTACCAAAAACCTCAAGCGACTCACCTGGGGAACACCGAGCAGGTGTTACTCCTTAGAAAGGAATCCTCCCCCACTTAGTCTTGCTTCAAATAGGGTTTACCGAGCCGATATGTCACCATACCGCTGGTGAGCTCTTACCTCACCGTTTCAGCCTTTCCGGCGCCTCTTATAAAGAGGTGCTTAGGTGGTTTACTTTCTGTTGCACTTTCCGTCAGGTTGCCCTGCCTGGCCATTAACCAGTATCTTTGCTCTGGAAGTCCGGACTTTCCTCTGTCTTAAGCCTTTGAAATCAGCTTAGAAAGCGATAGCTCACATAACAAACTTATTTAGCGGACAACTTTATAGCCATACATTCTAGTGGAAAAACAAGCAGACTGTCAATATGAAAAGCCTTCTCGACATGCCTTCTTTCAGTGAAGAAAGCTCTCGCTAGTGAAAAGTAAGTTTTTTTCTAGCTAATTACATGAAGACTGTTTAATAAACCCGGAATCTATTTTTTATGGAAAAGGTTTTTATGTTTCGTTTCTTTTTATCAATTGTTTTTGTGTTTAGTTCGTTTTTTGTTTTTTCTGCACAAGCGCCTCAAAAAAGAAAAATAGCAGAAAATGGAGTCATTTCTGAACGAAAGAGAACAAGATCGTTTTCACAGTATAAAAAAACGCTAAAAGGTTTAAGAAAATATATTTCAACCAAGAATCTAGATCGTTTATCGCAAGAAGCTTTAGAGTATTTTCGGGAACCCTTGCAAACACAAGCTTTGAATCCTAATAATTTTTTCTTAGATAGTATTAGTGGAGTTTTTTTGCTTGATCTTGGTGTTACTCCAAGAAGAGGTCAGGAGCGAAAAGGCCTTCATATGCAGAAGAGAAGTTTGCATGCCTTAACAGAGGATATACAAAGAAACTACGCCCCAGCTCATATTTGGGAAGCTCTTATTAAGTGTAAAGAAAAAAGACTCTTTCAAAAACGAAAATCATACTCTTATACAGATGAAGATAGAAATAATATGAAAATTTCTTCTGTAGCAATGGAAGCAAAATATTACGATGGGTCTGTGAATCAATTTGATTTACCTGGTGTGGTTATGGGTGAAGGAACAAAATATTTACTAGATCATGGTGTTGAACGCTCTGTACCTGGATACAAAAGCTCTACAGAGCATGTTTTTAAACCTTATTATTCTCAGCAAGGTCTATCTGGAGGAGTCCTTGTGCACAGAAAGTATCTTCAATCTTTCGTCAAGATAGGTGAAACCAGAAAATATTATTTATACTCTAAGTGGAAAAACACACTAGAACCTGTCGCTTATTTTGACACTTATGAAGTCAATCTTATTTTTAAAAAGGATTCTCCGAGTGAGTTAAAAATAACTTATAAAGAACAGGATGGAGCTGAAAAAACTGATGTTTATCATTTAGCTATAAGACAAATGAATGGTCAGGATCAGTTTTATTTTGAACTTCCAGTGCCTGATTAATTTTTTAATTTCTATCACAATGACTTTGGGGTGAGTGTTAAAATTTTATTATAATCATCAGGTTGTCTGGAAGCTTCGTGACAAGCTTTGTTAAGTTTGATTTCCCCACATTTGCGACATTTATGATGGAGCATAATCCCTTTTTTGCTATGAAGACTATAACTCACAGCATCCATAATTCCTTTGCAAGAAGAATCTCTGTCTCCAGGATGAATATCTACATGAAGAGATGATAGGCAAAAAGGGCAGTGGTTGCGGCAACTGGAAGGAAGAGGTTTAATCTCTTTGCTGCAAACAGCACAGATAAAAGCTTCATTGATGTGTGTAAATTTTCGTTTGTTCATGAATCTTTATTAAGCCAGAAGCCGATTATCCCTAGTAAAAAAATGAAAAGAAATACGACAAGAATAGAAATCTCATAGACGCTCATTTTTGACCTTTTTCATAGAGTTTATTTGGATTTTCTTTGCTCTTTTCTTTTTCTTTTTTGAGACTCACAAATTGAGAAGGTGTCAGCTCAGTCGGTGTGATTTCGCCTAACTGCATACGGACTTCATGATTTTGAGATCTTAATTCCACTAGGTAACACTCATTTTTATCTTTTTTTATTTTATAAATTTTTGAGTGAAATGTAGCAAGAAAATTATTATTAAGCTTAGCACAAGCAGTTTTTGTAGAAATTTTTTTAGGCACATCTCCTTTTTTTATAGGAGGGTAAAGATTTTTAGGAGGAGCAAAAGGAGCAATATCTGGGAGCGCTCTTAGCTCAGGGTAAGTGATTTGATCTATTCCATTCGGACAAGATGTTTTTGCAATTTCACGAGAAAAGTAAGCTTTTTTTCCTTGTGGTGTGACGAGATAGGTTATTTTTCCTGCAGAAACACAGTGACTTTTATATTTTTTCTGCATCTCTTCGAAGGTAAATATGCTTTTACTCACTTCTCTAGGGATAGCTCGAATAACATCAGCTCCTACTTGTTTTACTGGGTAACCTTGCTTTGTAATATTTTGAGACTCAGTCTTAGTTAATATTTTTCTTTTACAATCTTGAGTCACAAGAAAAATATCTCCAGTATAGCTGATATAAGTGCCTCCAGGGTATTGTTTACAAATACCAGGTTTAGCCTTCGTTTTTTCGGTTGGCTTTGCAATAACTAAAAGACTTAAAGTCATGAGAGAAAAATAAAAATATTTTTTAAGCATCGGGTCACCCCAGTAAATTTCTTGTTAGGAACAGTTCCTAGTTTTTAGCTTCTTTCGGACAATCCTAGTGTGACTCAAGAGGGTTTTTGTAACTCTCTGTTATCAATTGCTTTTTAGTTATGACTGCAGCTCATCTTCTCGTCTTTGCAGTGGATACCCCCTCCGCACGCTTTAAGGGTGTTTCCTCGAGCTTCAGCTTCTGTTTCTCCGTTGCTTGTGAAGGTTCTCTGAAAACTGTCTTGAAGTAAGCAGCTCCATATTCTTTTTTTACTAGTTTCAATTATATAGCCTGTAGATGGTGATATCACTGTTTCGTTTGTTTCAGTTTCACTACTGCACTTAAGAGCATCTTTTTTGCAATAAATTCCACCACCACAAGCTTTAAGAGCAATTCCAGAAGCTTCTATTTCTGTACTCCCTTTGCCTGAAAAAGTTTTTCCAAAAGGATCTTGAAGGTAGCAAGACCAAAGAGTTTTTTTGGATTTAACCTGAATAGTGCTTGGTTGTGTTGTAATTGGAGCTCGTTGGTAATAAGAAGCAAAAACAGATTGTTGTAGTTCTCTCACAGCATTTTTTAAAAAACTAATTTCGTTTTTTAGAGTTTGTACTTCTCTTTTAAGAGCCTCTACTTCGTTTGTTTTTTGAATCCCCTTGTCTACAGAGACAGAAACACTCTCACCTTTTGATGTGATAAGAAAGTGTGGTGTGTTTGCAAAAATAAAAGTTGAAGCTAAGAGTAGGGAGAATAAAAAAAGGAGTTTTTTTTTCATATTAAAGTTTCCTTGGTAAGGGTTGATTTTTTAATTGAACAAGGAGCTATTCTAGTGAGTATAGGCTATGAAATCAAGCTCTATCAAGGCTCCTAGGGGGAGAGATTTTACGGCGACAGCTGAGCGAGCAGGGAATGGTGGTTTAAAGTAGCTTTTGTAAATCTCGTTTACTTTTGTAAAATGTGCCATATCTGTGAGGTAGAGTGTGACTTTCAAAACTTTTTCGAAAGAAGAGCTACTAGCTTCTAGAAGGAGAGCTATATTTTCTAGAGCTCTTTTGGCTTGAGCTTCAACACCACCAGTCACAAGTGCGTTTGTTTCAGGATCAATACCAATCTGTCCTGCTGAATAGAGCTGATTATGATAGCGTATAATTTGAGAATAGGCGCCTAGAGCTTTTGGTAGTTTGTCTGATGTGATTATTTTTTTTTCCATAATGTCCTCATAGTATCGCTTGTAGTTTCTTTGTGAGAAGAGGGACTACTTCAAAAAGATCTCCAACGATCCCGTAGTCAGCGATTGTAAAAATAGGTGCATCTCTATCAGTGTTGATGGCTACAATAGTCTTTGCTGTTTTCATCCCTGCCATGTGTTGGATAGCTCCGCTGATTCCACAGGCGATGTAGAGGGTTGGGTTGACGGTTTTTCCTGTTTGTCCAACCTGCATACTATGATCCGCATAACCAGAATCCACAGCTGCTCTTGATGCTCCTACAGTGGCCCCAAGAACTTTTGCGCAGTCTTCTAAGATTTTAAAATTTTCACGACTTCCAAGAGCTCTCCCTCCAGAAACAATACGAAGAGCTTCTGTTAGGTCGACTTTTGTTCCTTCACTTTGCGAGAGAGTATTAAAAGAAATGGATGTTATGTTTGAGAGAGGAGATTTGATAGAGACTCTCTGTCCTTGTTCTTTCTTATCAAGAACTTTAAAAGAGTTTGGTCTGAGTGTTGCCATGCGAAGTGAACAGTTTTTTGTGTAACTAACTTGTGCTAAAACTTTTCCAGCATACATAGGTTTTGTACCACCTTTTAAAAGATCTCCTTCTGTGTGAATTGAAATAAGATCTGTGAGGAGGCCTGCTTTTTTCCTCGCAGCTACACGAGCAAAAAGATCTCGTCCCATGGGCGAAGCTATGGTGAGAAGAACATCTGGTTTGTATTCATCTATGATCTTAGAAAGTGCTTCTGTGTAAGCGAGCGGATTGTAGTTGTTTAAAACTTCCAAGTCATAGGTAAAAACAGTTTTAGCTCCTTTGCTCTGAAGGTTTTCACTGAGTGTTTCAATCTTATGACCTAAAATACAAGCAGCTACTTCCACTTGAGACGGATCACTTGATGTTTGATAGGCTGCTGAAATAGCCTCATAAGCAGAAGACTTCAAGTGTCCAGATCTTTGTTCACAAAATACGAGTACTTTTTTCATGAAAGTAAACTCCTTGATAAAGTTATGTTTAATTTTATAAAACTTTAGATTCTGTTCTAAGATGTTCAACTAGTTTATCTACCATTACTTGTAGTTCTTCATCTCTAAAAATCTTACCTTCAGGTTTTTTTGGAGGTAGCTTATAAGAATCTACTGTGGTTTGAACAGACGATTGTAAGACGATTGCATTTAGACCGAGATCAGAGAGGTTTTTTTGTTCAAAAGGTTTTTTCTTAGCTTTCATAATGCCTGGTAAATTAGCGTAACGGGGAGTGTTAAGGGACTTGTGAGCTCCCAGAACACAAGGTAGGCTCACTGTAAATGTCTCTACTTGACCACCTTCGACTTCTCTTGAGACAACTAGATCTTTTTCTTTGTACTCAATTTTGTTGACGACATTAACATGGGGCAAAGCAAGAAGCTCTGCAACCATCACAGGGACATGCATATTGTCATCGTCAATACCTTGTTTGCCGCAAAAAATAATATCAGGATTTTCTTGCTGAATAGCAGCTACAAGAATGCTTGAAAGAGTTAAAGAATCTACCTCTTGCAGCTCGTCATTTTTTATTTGTATAGCTCTGTCAGCTCCCATAGCAAGCCCTTTAAGCATACGTTCTTTTATAGAATCGTCTGCGTAACTGAGAAGAATGACTTCAGTTGATACGTCTTTATCTTTAAGTTGAAGGGCTTCTTCAATGGCATACTCATCATAAGGGTTAATGATATATTTCATACCTGTTGTGTCTAAGTTTTTCCCATCAGAAGTGATTCTGATTTGAGCTTCCGTGTCGGGAGTTTGTTTTAAGAGTACAATTATTTTCATTTTGGTTTTCTCCTTGTTGCCTCAAGAAATTTGGACGCCCTAAACTAGCATAAAATGAAAAGATGTGCTTATTATTTTGAACTTTCGCGAGAAGTCACTCGCTCACTTTTAAACTAAAAGTTAGAAAAATTCTCAAGGACATTATTTTGATAAAGGTGTTTTTTATGTTTCCTTGTTGTTTGTGTAGAAAAAAAAATTCAACCTATAAAGAAGCTTTGTGCGTGCCATGTGTTTCTTCATTTCAAAAAAGAAAACCCCCAACTCGTCTTGGAGTGAAAGCTCTATACCCGTATGATGACAAAATGCGTACTCTTATTTTACAAGTGAAAGTGGAAAGAAATTACAGAAGTCTTTTTTTTTAACTGAGTTAATAAGAGGTGATGAAGATGCTCTAAAGTTGGCGAAGTCTTCAGATTTCATTGTTCCTGCAGCGTCTAGTCTTTTTAGTCGCCTTCATGGACGTTGTGATTTGGCGTGGTTTTTAGCAAAAACTTTAAGTCGCGAGTCAGGGGCAAAACTTATTAGTCCGCCATGGTTTTTCCACTTCTCTTTAAAAAAGAGATCTCTAAAAACACGAGAGGGAGAAAGTTTTCCTCTTCACTCTCTCATGAAAGAAGATCCTGATAAATCTAAGATTCTTCTTCTGGATGATGTGCTTACAACAGGGTTCACCTTAGAAAAACTTGCCCGTCAATATGAGCCTCATTTTTCCGTTCGAGCTTTGACTTTAGCTTATGCTCGAAGACTTGCTTAAATGATCTTTCAACCCACCATAAATTCATGCTAGTTTCAGCCAAACTAAATTTTTTTTTAGAGGTTAAGAAAGAATTTTCTATGGAACAAGTAAGTTATGAACATTTTAGCTGTGTTGAAATTCTAGCAGGAACAGTGATCCAGGTGGAAGAGTTTCCTAAAGCACGTCAGCCTGCCTACAAAATTTGGGTAAATTTTGGAGACAAAATTGGGATCAAAAAAACATCATCTCAAGTCACAGTTCGCTATAAACCTGAAGAATTGCTTGATAAGAAAGTGATGGGGTGTGTGAACATCGGCACAAGAAACATAGGTGGTTTTAGTTCAGAGTTTTTGCTTCTTGGTTTTTTGGATGCAAAGAAATCAATTATTCTACCTAACCTGTCTGATGAAATTTCTAACGGGCAAAAATTACATTAAGAGAAAGTAGAGCTATTTTTATGACGAATTTGGAAACCATGAGTCTAGATTCTATGACCCCCATGCTTCAGCAGTACTATAAACTTAAGATGACAAGGCCTGAGGCTATTTTATTTTTTAGAATGGGAGATTTCTATGAAATCTTTGGAGATGATGCCAGTTTAGTAGCTCCGAAGTTAAACATTGTTCTTACAAGCAGAGAACGAGGAGATAAAAACAAAATTGCTTTCTGTGGGGTTCCTCATCACAGTGCAAGGAACTATTGGATGAAGCTCCTTGCTATGAATTACAAAGTAGCAATTGCTGATCAAGTGGAAGAGGCTTCTCAAGCAAAAGGTCTTGTAAAAAGAGAGATCATAAAAGTCCTGACTCCAGCTTGTATTGATGAACTAGAGGGGCTTGATCTTGAGAGCTCTAACTATCTTTTAGCTGCTTATGAAGATCCAAAATCTAAACTTTGGTCTGCTTTGATTTGTGATGTTTCTACTGGAGAGCTTCGGATTGGTCAACTGTCTTCCAGAGAAGAAGTATATCAACTAGTAGAAAATTATAGTCCAAAAGAACTTCTATTAAGAAAGTTTTGTCAAAATAGTTTTCAAGAAACTTTTAAAAACTCTGAAAAATACTCTTCTCTTCTGATGGGCACGTTGAGTGAATCTATTTTAAACGATAAGAACTCTAGGGATGAATTATACAAAGAAGTTTTTGGTCAGGTTTCTTTTGAAGCTCAACCTTGTGGTCAAGTGCAAGGAGGAGAAGAGCTTGTCACTGCTGTTCTTTTGTATTTAAAAGAGCTTCATTTTAAGTTGGCACATTTTAGAAGTTTGAAAGCTCTTTTTGATCTTGATTCAAAAGCTCTAGAACCCTCTGTAGTCAGAGATCTTGAATTGCTAGAAACTCTTCGTAGTCAAAAACAAAAAGGAAGTTTATATCACGCTATTAATGAAACATTGACTCCTATGGGAGCTCGCTTGCTAAAATATTCTCTTGTCAACCTTGTTCTAAAGGAAGAGAAAATTTTAGAAAGACAAAAAAAAGTAGAAGCCTTCTATAACTCTGGACAAGAGGTTGTTCTTTCTTTGAGAAATTCTCTTTCTGGACTTGGAGATCTTGAGCGTTTAAATGCTCGTATTGCTTCTAGTAGCATTCGTCCTCAAGAACTTGCAAAAGTCACAGAAGGACTAAAAAAAGTGGCTTCTCTGCACATGAAGCTTCAAGTAATCTCAAAAAAAATTGAGAATGATGTGTTTATATCTTTTGAGGTTTCTTTAGGTGCTTACAAAAATTCTCTTTCTCTTTTAGAAGATTCTCTCGTGGAAGTGCCGTCTCAACTGGGCTCTGATTTTCAAGTTTTTTGTAAAGGCTACAGTTCAAAACTTGATGAACTTCTTGAATATGTAGATCGAGGTCAAGAAAAAATTGACGACTATCAAAATGAGCTAAGAGAGCAAACAGGGATTACAAATTTAAAAATAAAACCACACAAAACCTATGGTCTTTTGATTGAAATCTCTAAATCCCATTTGAAAAAAGTGCCTGAAAGTTTTGTGCGTCGTCAAACTATGGTGAACTGTGATCGCTTTTTAACAGAGGAGTTAAAAGATCTAGATGAGGTACTGTCTTCTGCAAGGGATCAAGCAGTTGCTTTAGAGCAGGAACTTTACTCTCAATTAATTTTAAAACTGCAAGAGTCTTATGAGGTTCTTCTTGAGCTAGCAAGCCATTTAGCTCAGTTTGATTTAGTTCTTTCTTTTGCTTGGACTGCAATTAGAGACTCTTATTGTAAACCAAGTTTTACTGAAAATAAAAAACTCTTCTTAAAAAAAGCTAGGCACCCTGTCGTTGAAAAGTTAGTTGGGAGCTCACAGTTTGTAGCAAATGATATCATGATGGACGAAGGGTCTAAAATTCTTCTTATCACGGGTCCCAATATGGCTGGTAAGTCTACCATTATGCGTCAGACAGCGCTATGTGCTGTTTTGGCACAAATGGGATCTTATCTTCCATGCGAAGAAGCTAGTCTTCCTGTGTTTGATAACCTCTACACAAGAGTAGGAGCAAGTGATGATCTTTCTCAGGGTCTTTCTACTTTTATGGTTGAGATGAAAGAGGCTTCTCACATTCTTCGTCACGCAACAAGTAAAAGTCTTGTCATTCTTGATGAAGTTGGTCGAGGAACTTCCACAGAAGATGGTTTAGCTTTGGCTCATGGTATTCTAGATTTTATTGCTCACCACGTGAAAGCTTGGACTTTGTTTGCCACTCACTATCATGAACTTGTTGAGCCAGCAAGGAAGTTAGCGTCTGTTAAATTAGTGCACACAAAAGTTCTTCAGAAAGCAGATTGTGTACACTTTACTCACGAGTTGATAGAGGGTTCTAGTGGCAACTCTTATGGACTCGAGGTTGCTAAGTTAGCTGGTATCCCAAAAGAAGTTCTTTTATTTGCACAGAAGTTAATCAATAAAAAAGAGAAAGAGCCTTTGGCAGTAAAAGAAAATAAGATCCAGTCTGCCCCGTTGACACTGTCTTTAAAATCACCCAATGTGGATATTAGGGATTTACGTTCTCAGGAAATTCTATCACGTCTTGAAAGAATCAATATAAATCGCACCACACCTGTTCAAGCCTTAAATATTCTGAATGATCTGGTAGTTATATGTCAGAATAATCCAACCAAAAGTTTATTTCATGATGGACAAACCTTCTTTTAGTTCCTAGAATCTTCCCCACTTTCTGTGTTTTAAGTGAAGTTTTTTATTTCGCTTAAATCAGTTTGGTTATTGTGTGGATAGTATTCGTTTTTTTTAGAGCCTCTGACCTAGTCCTTTTGTAAGGGTTTATGAACTATGGGCGAAACCACAAGTTATCAGAGAAGCGGAATCACTGAAGAACAAATTGCACCCTCAGAACTTTTTTCTGCAGATGAGCTTTTGCTTTTTCGTGAAGTGTTGAGAAGAGAAAAAGCTATCATCATTAGCAATGCAAAGCAGGCTATGGCGAAAGGAAGCATCAAGTTAGATACTAATGAAATGCGAGATGATGTTGATTTGGCAGCAATCAATATTGAACAAGATTTGACTTTCCGTCTTTTGAATAGAGACAGGCAAAGACTGTTCGAAATAGAGCGTGCCCTTGGAAAAATAAAATCAGGAGATTACGGTTATTGCGAGGGTACTGGAGATCCTATTCCTAAAAAACGCTTAGAACTTGCTCCTTGGACAAGACACAGTGTTACCTACAAAGAATATCTAGAAAGAATGAAAAAATCAGGTCGTGGTGTCGGAGATGAGATTCTATAGTTCTACTTGAAGACAAAAAAACAAGGTAACCATCTGAAACAATTTAAAAAAGCTATTTGCACTAAATTTAAAAAAGCTATTTGCACTAAACAAAATAGTATAAACACTAAAGCTCCCCCCCCCCCGCCGATTTGTTCTTTGTTCTACAACAACAGGAAAGGAACAAATCATGAGAATTTTATTAACAGTCATCTTTGGAAGTGCTCTTCTTTTTTCTTGTACTAAAAATAAAGGACTAGCCGCTTGTAAACAATTTGAAAAAGATTTTACTTTTGGATTTATGGATCAAGTTTCTACACCAAATGGGCAGACTACACCAACATCCTGCTTGAGAGCTAAAACTGCACGGACACATGGAGGAGTAAATCTGACAGAAAACACTCTGTGTAAGCCTACGTACATGGCTTGTGTTGCTATGGGAAAGACAAATGCTAGTGCTGATGATAAAATGATAGTCTTTCTATATAATGAAGCTGGAAAAAACCAGGTAAAGGGCATGTGGTGTGATCAAAATGACGTAGATTGTGATTGGTACCAAGATTAACACAAAGAATCCCCCAATCCACTCTTCATGCCTTGAGCAAAGCGAAGGATGTCCCATGTTTCTAAGGCTTGTAGTCATATTTTGATTTTTCTAAAAAAATCTTGATTCAAATAACTATAAATCTTAAGCTAAGTTAAGATAATCCTAAACTTCCAATCCAGTAGTAATTTTTAATAATAACTTTCTAGAGGTTATAAAAATTTCACATGAAAGCTTTTTATTTTAGTTTAGCTATACTGGGGCTTCTTTGTTTTGTTTTACTTTGGATTGTAGAGCCTATTCAAGGAGATTATTGGTTTGGAGGTTACTGGCATAAGAGACAATACTTTAATACTTCTTTTGGGAGAATTTTCTCTGACTATATGGGTCGCTTCAATGGTGGCTCGAGTATTCGCAGTGGGCAAGTTTTCACCATGCTCTATTCGTCATCTCGGATCATATATGTAGTTTCAAACGCTTTTCTCATTACTCTGCTGGCTTTTTTAGTTACGAAATTAGGGAAGAATGAATCGGTCTCAAGAGGTTCCTCTGAAGTCCCTTTCTTCCTTCTATTCTTCTCTCTTTTGATTATAGCTACACCTGAGGTAGCTCTCTGTTTCTTTTATATGCCGATTAATGGCAATTATGTTCTACCTCTCATAACGAATATGTCTTTGTTTTATCTACTCAGTTTTTCTCGCTTAGGATTTCTTTCTTTTTTAGTTTTTCCTTTATCATTTTTTTGTGGGATGGGAAATGAGCATACCTTCTTAGGTTATCTTTTGGGTTTTGTAATTTTAAGCTATCAAGAGAATCTTCTCAAAAGAAATATTCCATTTTTCCTAGCGTTTATTTCTGGATTTTTTGTCTTAGTTTTCGCTCCTGCAACTCAAAATCGATTGAAAAATTCAAATCTTGAAGGAACTGTTCTTAGTCGTTATTTCAGTATAGAATCATTAAGCGGTAATCTTGCATCCTTTCTTTCAGAGCCTCTCTTTGTTTTCCTATTTTTATTTACATTTTTGATATGTCTGTTTTTTATGAAAAAAAACAAGTGGAAGCCAAAAATATTTTTGAAAGAAAAAACGGTCTTTTGGTTTCTAGTTGCTCTTGTTATTTTGCTCACAATCCCAGCTTCTCCTGAGATCAAAAAAAGACTATATTTGCCTGTTTCAGCTTGTTTATCTTTGTCTGCTTCAAGTTTTATATTTTCTAGAGGTTTTAAATTTTTAAATGAAAGTCTTGTTGCTTCAGGAGTTGCGGTTCTCTTTTATATGACACTTTTCAGTTATCAGTTTTCAACTGCTGTGACAACAAACTTGAACAAACTTTATGAACTAGGGGAAAATAAGTCTTTAAATGAAGTTAGGATTGATAGGCTCCCATTTGAACAAAATAGACTTTTTAATGTATGGGATCATTCTTATTTGTGCAGAAGGGAACAATGCCAAAGATATTTCCATGTGAAGGTTATCAAAGGGGATTCTTGGTATTCAAGACTTGAGAGGCAATAACATGCTTAAGCTATCTCGAAAAAAGAATTTCTTCTTAGCATTGTTATAAAAAAAGAAGTACTCCCTGTTTTTTGAAGAGAGTAAAATTTTTCAATCTTCACTTGAAGTATGTCTCAGTGTGTAGTCTTTGTTGATCACAAAATCTGGGTGTAGAAAACCAGTTTTAAAAAGTTTTGTATTAAAAAGAGGTCTTTTTAGTTCGATAAACTTGTCAGCAATCGATTGTTTAAGTCTAATATTTTCTGGCGAGTCATCTAGAAGAAATTTTTCTAATTTTTGAAAATCTTTTTCTTCATTCTGGTGCAAAATTGCTTCTGTTGCTGCAAGTCTTAGTCTCTCATCATGAGCGTTTAAAAATTGGAAAAGCTCTGCACTTTTATCTCCAAGAGATTGGTTCCTTAGGTGGCAAAGAATATCGTAGTTCTTGTTAACAAGCTCTTGTGAAAAATCAATGTCCCCAAAAGTAAGCGCTGACCACAAAGCATTCTGGAGTTCTTCTTGTGTACCAAGCTTAGAAATAATTTTAACAGGCCATGCAATACTGTGTGAAGCTTTTAAGTGTTCTATGGTAGGCACAAGAGCTTTCTCACCAAAAGCCAAGATTGAGTCTAAAACTTGTTGTTTTTCTCTTCCGTCTTGAATTCCTTGCTCTAAGCTGAAAGTGAACCTTTGCAATAAGCACTGTGTAGCAATGAGAGGATCTTTGTGGTTTGCAAAGTATTCAATCGAAGCTACGCGATCCTCTTTTATGGCTTTTCTGTTTTTTATGATTGTTTCATTTTTTTCTAAAGTTTTTTGTCGACGAGTTTTAAAAAACTTTTTAAATTGACTTATGAGACCCATAGTCACTCCCTTTATAAAGTTTCCATAAAGTAAAACAAAAAAGCGCATTTGGGAACGACTTTATCAGACTACCGGGCGACTCTTGGCTTGATTTTCCATGATCTATAGGGTAGTGTGTTTTCTTATAGGATATCAAATTTTGGTTCTAAATATAATGACAATGAAAAGACAAAAAATTACGGCTCTTATATTAGCTGCAGGCAAGGGTACACGAATGGGCGGTGGAAACAAGCCCAAAGTGCTTTATGACCTTGCTGGTAGGCCTATGCTGCAGCATATTTTAGATACTTTGTGGAGTTTATCCCTTGGCTCTTATGCAATTGTTTTAGATGATAGCTGGGCGCAGTTTCTACCACTTTTAGAACAATATAAAGATATTAGGGTTTGCCACCAGAAGAAAAGAAATGGCACAGGAGGAGCTGTGGCTGCTTGCGCTTCTTTGTTTAAAGGAGTGCCAGGAATTAGTTACGCCGAAGGTGATTTAGTGAGAGGCAAAACAATAACTGAGGGAGAATCTCTTCTTGTTTGTTATGGAGACACCCCTCTTCTCGATTCTTCGCTTCTTCAAAATTTTATTGATTATCATGAGCACAGTTCAAGTGATCTAACAGTTCTTGGCATGCATCATCCAAGGCCTGCTGGCTATGGTAGGCTTCTTTTGAGTGCCGATAAGAGTGAGCTTTTGCGTATTGTTGAAGAAAAAGACGCAACTGAAGAAGAAAGACGCATCCATATTTGTAACTCAGGAATTATTTTGGCTAAGACTAATTTGATTTTTGAACTTCTTCGTCTTATAAAAAATAATAATAGCCAGAACGAGTACTACCTAACTGATGTTATTTCTCTTGCTGAGGGTAGAGCTTCTGTTCGGGCTTATATAACAAAAAATTGGGAAATTCTAACAGGAGTGAACACTCAAGAGCAGTTAAAAGAAGCAGAAAAAATTTTCGCTTCCAGGTTGTTTGTATAGAAACTCTTCCTTATAAATATTGGGAAAAAGATATGTGTGGAATTTTTGGCTATGTTGGAGATAGACCGTGTAGAGAATTTATTTTAACGGCTCTAAAAGCTTTAGAGTATAGAGGTTATGACTCAGCAGGGATTGCGACTATTTCAAGCAAAGGGAAAATTTCTTTTGTGAAGAAAAAAGGAAAAGTTGCAAATCTAGATGATCTTCTTAGTTCGTTACCAGCAGAAAATACTGTAGGGCTTGGTCATACAAGGTGGGCGACTCACGGTGTTGTGAGTGACCGTAATGCTCATCCTCATGTGTCTCAGAAATTTGCTATAATTCACAATGGAATCATAGACAACTACTTAGAGTTAAAAGAGAGTTTATCGTCTTCAGGGTTTTCTTTTGAAACTGAAACAGACACAGAAGTTATCTTAAAACTTCTCGAAAAAAATTATTCAAAAGAACTCGGTATTGAAAAAGCTCTTTTAAAAACAGTTTCTTCTTTGATGGGATCTTTTGCTCTCGGGGTTATGGTCTTAGATTGTCCTGAAGTTCTTTATATCTTGAGAGAAAAATCACCACTTATTATTGGTCAAGGGCAAGGAGAAAATCTATTTGCTTCTGATTTAGTGGCATTAGCTCCTTATACAAAAAACTTTTTCTTTCTTGAAGATGGACAATTTGCTCGTATTAAAAAAGATTCTATTGAAATCAAAAATTTTGATGGAAGTGTCTGTCATCCTAAAGTGGTGAATCTTTCTGATTATGAGTTGTCTACCAACTCTAAAGGTTCTTACGAACACTTTATGTTAAAAGAAATTTACGAGCAGGAACGTATCGTGTCTTCTCATATCGAGATGTTTTATGATCTTGCTTTTGAGAAGCAAAGAGAACTTGGTGTAGGCCTTAAAGATATTGATTTATCAAAATATCGTCAGCTTGTTATGGTGGGTTGCGGCTCTGCTTATTACGCTGCGTGTGTGGGGCAGTACACGTTAGAAAAACATTTTAGAATTCCAGTTTCTGTTTTTCTTTCGAGCGAGTTTCATCAAAGGAAAATGCATGTAGGAAGTGATACGCTCGTTTTAGCTGTTTCTCAATCGGGTGAGACAGCAGACACTCTTGCTGCTTGTGAGTATGCTAAATCTACTGGAGCTACAATCATTGCTGTTTGTAACACACCTTATTCTTCTTTAACACGGCTAGCTGATTTTACAATGTATATTCAAGCAGGAACAGAAATTGGTGTGGCTTCTACAAAAGCTTTTACAGCAACTCTTCTTGCCCTCATGACTCTTAGTTATTCTTTTGCAAAAAAGTTAGGCACACTTGAATCAGATGAGCTTTCAAAACTGATTCAAAACTTAAAAGCTCTGCCAGAGAAGATTAAAGACGTATTGTCTTGTGCTCCTCAATATAAGGAGTTAGCTGGGAAATATAGTAATTGCGGAAATTTTCTTTTCATGGGGCGAGGGCATCTTTTTCCTATTGCTCTTGAAGGTGCTTTAAAACTAAAAGAAATTTCTTACTGTCACGCAGAAGGTTATGCTGGAGGTGAGTTGAAACATGGGCCTATTTCTCTTGTGACAGAAGAGCTACCGATTGTTGCTATTTGCCCTACAGGAGTGTTTTATAAGAAAATGTTTTCTAATATGGAAGAGGTGGCAGCTAGACAAGGTTGTATTATAGCTGTGGCTCCAAGGGAAAACAAAGAAGTTAAAGGAATTGCAGAAACAGTACTTCATTGTCCTGATGTGGACGATCCTTTTTTACAAGCTCTTGTAAGTAATATAACGCTTCAGTTTTTTGCTTATTATGTGGCTCTTAAGCTTGGTCGTCATATTGATCAGCCAAGAAATTTAGCAAAGTCTGTCACTGTTGAATAAAAAACTTTTCCCCCCATATCTTACCTGGAACGCGTAACTCATGGTGTCTCTTAACCGTAATGAAATTAGAAGTAGAATTGAAAGTTTAAACTCCGATCAAAAAAAAGCAGCTCTCCATAAAGAAGGTCCTGCTGTTGTCTTTGCAGGAGCTGGAAGTGGAAAAACACGAGTTATTATCACAAGAATTGCCTCTCTTGTCAGTGAAGGAGTACCAGCAAGTAGCATTCTAGCTGTGACCTTTACAAATAAAGCTGCTAAAGAAATGCGAGAAAGACTAGTTGCGATTGATCCACTCTTACAACAGGCTAGACTAGGGACTTTTCACTCAGTGTGTGCTCGTTGGTTAAGAGAATTTTCTAGAGAGCTTGGGTTTACTTCAGATTTTACTATCTATGATGATAAAGATTCTTTGCAGGCTATAAAATCAATTTTAAAAAACTATAAAGAAGATCTCTCGGGGGAGTCTCCAAGAGTTTATTTGAATGCTATTAGTCGTGCAAAAACTTATGCGTCCTTGCCAATGGAAGTGGAAAAGTTGATAGCTCATGATCCTAATTTTTTTCCACCTATGGGAGTAGATGTTTATAAGAGATATCAATCTTATCTTATTAGCTGTAATGCAATGGACTTTAATGATCTTCTTATGAATATGTTAATACTGTTGAGAAGTCATAAGCTTGTGAGAGAGACACTGCAACTTCGTTTTAAATATATTCTAATAGATGAGTACCAGGATACTAATCAGACACAATTTTCTTTGATTAACCTGCTTGTGAATAAAAGCAAGAATCTTTTTGTAGTAGGAGATGATGATCAGTCTATATATTCTTGGAGAGGGGCTAATCCTCAAAATATTATAGATTTTCATAAGTACTACCCAAGTGCAGAGGTGTATCATCTAGAGCAAAACTACAGGAGTTCTGGGTGTATTGTTAAAGCTGCTAGTCAGATGATTTCAAAAAACAAGACAAGAAGCCCAAAAACTCTTTGGACAGATAGAGAGTTTGGTGAATTAATTGAGTTAAAAAATGAGTATGACGCTGAAACAGAGTCGTGGTTTATAGCAGATAGTATCGTAGAAGATAAAAAACTTTATTCTTACAATAACGTAGCTATTCTTTATAGGACCAATGCACAGTCACGTCAAATAGAGGAGGCTCTTATAAAAAAGAAGATCCCCTACAGGATTTACGGGTCTTTACGTTTTTATGATCGTGTGGAAATAAAGGATCTTTTAGCGTACTGTCGTTTGCTTGTGAATAAAGATGACGATGTTTCTTTTAGACGGATCGTTAACTTACCTCCTAGAGGGATTGGCGAAAAAGCCTTAGAAACTGTTGAAAGCATAGCTCGAGATTCAGACCTTTCTCTTTATGAAAGCACTTGTGAGCTTTTAAGAAAAGAAGAAAAAACGCGCGCAAATCTTAAATTAAAAAATTTTATTTCTCTCATAGAAACTTTAAGAAGTTACTTGGATCAAAATATTTTAGAAAAGTTTTTGGGAGAACTTTTACAAAAAATAGATTACAGAGCTTATATCGAAAAAAAATATCCGGATCAGTTTCAAGACAAGCTTTCTAATATTCATGAGCTTGGATCAGCGATCAGTGATTATGCGGAAGAAAACTCTCGTCCTCGTCTTGCAGATTGGCTTAAAGAAACCGCTTTAGTTGATAATGAAAAAGTAGAAGATTCTTTTGTTGAAGAAGATAGAGAACTCAGAGAATCTGTTCATTTGATGACGCTTCACGCTGCTAAAGGACTAGAGTTTTTAAAAGTTTTTATCATTGGGGTTGAAGACGGATTAATTCCTCATACAAACAGCATGAATGACCCTTTTCAATTAGAAGAGGAAAGAAGGCTTTTTTATGTGGGAATGACAAGGGCTCAAAAAAAACTAGTTCTTCTCACAGCAGTTCGTCGTCGAGTTCTTAATAACTGGCTGAGTTATCCAGTGTCTCGTTTTTTGACAGAAATACCAAGTGAGTGCTTTTCAAGAGACCTGAAATCTTACCCTCTTGAAAAAGAAGAAGAAAAAACATTTAGCTCAGGTGAGCTTGTCTACCATGAACAATACAAATCTGGTATTGTAAAAGGAGTGGATAAAGACTCAGGCTTTTTACAAGTTATTGTAGATTTCAAATCCTATGGACTAAGGAAAGTTGATGGGAAAAAGATAAAAAAAATCACAACAATTAAAGGGCAAGGGTCTTTTCGTTATGATCATAGTATTTAATAAATCGGTTTTTTTTCATGTCAAACTCAACTCGTTTTGAAGTCACTGTTCTTGGTTCTGGAACTTCCACAGGGGTTCCTGTTATAGGTTGCTCTTGTGATATTTGTAAAAGCACATCCCCTTATAATAAGCGTTTACGTTCTTCTATTTTTATTTCTGACAAAAAATTAGGTCGTAATATTTTAATAGATACAACACCAGATTTGCGTGAGCAGCTTTTGCGTGAAAATATCCATTCTATTGATTATGTTTTTTTTACTCACACTCACGCTGATCATTGTCATGGTTTGGATGATTTGCGCCCTCTTTTTTTTCGCGAACGAAAGACTATGAAAGTTTGGGCTGATCCTGATCATGAAATTGAGTTGCGAGATCGTTTCTACTACATGTTCCGTGACACTGGTTATGCAGGAATTAAACCAAGCCTTGAGTTTCTTACCAAAGAAGAACTCTTGGAAGATTTTACAGATCCTTTTATTGAAACGGCTTCTCTTCCTCATGGTTCTACGAATTCAACTCTCTTTAAGCTTGGTTCTTTTTTGTACGCAACAGATTTCAAAACTTTTCCAGAAGAGCTTATTGAAAAATGGAAAGGAAAGATTGAGGTGATGATTGCAAGTGCTCCTACTTATAAACCTCATGGGACACATAGTTCTATCCCAGAAACCATTGAAATTTTTAAAAAACTAGAAGTCAAAGAAGGTTATCTGACACACTTATCTCATCAAGTTGATCACAAAACTCATTCTTTAAACTTGTCTAAAAATATTTTCTTTGCTTATGATGGACTTAAGCTTCAAGTCAACCCATAAAATTTAAAGAAAAAGGAAATTCATGGGGATAAAACTCTTAGAAGGTTTTTTCTTACCTTCTGTAAAAAGTATATGCATAGCTGGTCTCGTTTTAATTGTTCTCCTTGGAGGTCTTGTACCTTCTTTTTATGTTTACCAGGTAGTTCCATCATTAAAAATAGAGATTTTTTTTATATTACTAATATCTATTTTTTTTGTTTTTTTTCTCTCAAAAAAAGTGACAGATAAAAATTATTTACCAATACTTTTATCTTTGGCAGTTATCACATGGATCTTTCGTTACCTGTTTGTTTTTTCTTATGAGCAAGATTTTTATAGCGACTTTAGAACGATGTGGAATTATGCTCTTGACGTTTCTCAGAATGGGTGGAGCCGTCCAGAGTCTTTACCAAAAGAAAGAGCAACAACGTACTTGGTTCCGCTTGTTTATCTTTTTGGTACTTCTGCTAGTGTTTTTAAAGTTTTTAATATCACAGTTATAACACTTCAAAATTTGATGTGTGCTTCTATGGTAAGAAGGTGGCAATCTTCTTTTGCAGGTCTTTTATGCTTTTTAATATTGTCTTTTGTTCCTGAGTTTTATTTTGCATCTCTTATTCCTTCTCAAGATATTTCTGGAAGCTTTTATGCTGTTGCTTATTTGTTTGTACTTAGTTTTTTAATAGACTTAAATCTGCGAACTCAAATTATTTGGTTTATCCTGCTATTTTTTTCTTTAACTTTCTTTGGACTGCTTACAGAGGTTAATCGCGGGATTTTTGTGATTCCTTGGTTTACTTTTTTGCTGTTAACATTTTGTTTTTTATTAAAAAGCAAAGAAAAGTCCACTCGATTAAAATTTTTAGTACTTTTTTTCCTTTTGATTATTCAAGGTGTAGTAGTAAAAAATGTGGTTTTTTCTTTGCGAGATGGTGGAATTTTAGAGCCTCATAAAATTGGTAGACAATACGGAACTTATTTTAATCACGGGCATAGTTTTTCTAGAGGAAGATGGAGCGATGCTAATATCTTTTGGCAGTCTTATGCTAAGACAATCATTAATAACAATAAGCAAGATCAGTCACTAAGAATTGAAGACCTCAAGTTTTATTTAAAATCTATTTTAGGCTCAGATCTTTATTATAATGGTCATAATAGATTTGAAAATTATACTGCTCGTTTGACTCAAGGCATGCGCTATATAGGTTTAAATATTTTTTACGACTCTCGTCTTAAGGGGGTAGAGAAAGTTGAACAAACGCAAATAAGTCAAAATTTTAAAAGAGCAAACGATCTTTATTTGAAAATATTTTCTGTTTTGCTCTTAATTTCTTTTTTCTATTATTTTATAGATGCAGTTTTCTTTAGGAGGCTCAATGAAAAAGTTTATCTTCCTCTTATTTATGTAAGTGTCTTTTGTTTAGCTCTTGGTTTAGTGGGAGAAGTTCAACCTCGTTACTTTTATCTTTGCTGGGCCCCTTGGGGGATGATAGTCTCAGGTGTTTTTGGTTCTATTTTCTCAAAAAAAGAAAATACCTCATCTTTAAGATTAGATTTAAAAGGCCCTATTCTTCTTGCTTTGATTTTATCTCTTCTTGTTTTTAGTTTTCTTTTCTTTTTTCCAAAAACAGATTACAAGATTTTTGATATGAGAACTTTTTCAGAGCCAACGTGTTCTGAATCCATATCAAAAAAAGAATGCTCCCATCTAAAAGTGAAATTTGAAGATAATTTTTTCCAAAAAGCTTATGCTATGTTGAAATTAAAGCCTCTTAGAGGTAGCTCAGAAAAACAGATTGTTTCTGTAGAAAGATCATTCCTAGTTAAAAACAATGCAGAAGGAATTTTTTCTTTTTATATCCTACCAGATACAAAAGACATCACAAAAGAGCCTCCTGTGCGTGTGAATATTTATGTGAATGAAGAGTTAAAGAAAAAATTACAGTTTCCTATAAAACCAATTTTTATTACTCTTCCTCTTGTAAAAGCTAAAGAAGAAATACTAAAAATTCGGTTTGAACTAGAATCTCTAGCTCCTATGGCAACAAAGGAACAGAACCAAAGCATTCTTTCTTTTGACTTTCTAACATTTAGAGAGAAAAAACTCTAGTTGCTCCCCCTTAAATTCCTATGGCTAAAAAAAAATCAGTATATTTACAGGAAGGCTCGAGGTCTGTTATCACAGTTTGAGTTGATTTGAACCACTTTCATGAGGAGTAGAGACTATGCTTGTTGGTGTGCCAAAAGAAATCAAAGAAAGAGAAAATCGTGTTTCTATGACACCTGCTGGAGTGAAGCAACTAGTTGCTTGTGGTCATAAGGTTTGTGTAGAAAAAGGAGCTGGGTTAGGGGCAGGTTTTTTGGATGAAATGTACGAGACAGCTGGAGCTACACTTCTCACTACAGCTTGTGATGTGTGGGACCGAGCTGAAATGATTGTAAAAGTCAAAGAACCGGTAGAGTCAGAATACTCTTTATTAAGACCAGGGCTCATTCTCTACACCTATTTGCATTTAGCCGCAGAACCTGAACTCACAAGAACGCTTCTTAATCGAAAAGTCACAGGTATTGCTTATGAAACAGTGCAACTAGATGATGGCTCTTTGCCTCTCTTGCAGCCTATGAGCGAAGTAGCTGGTCGCATGTCTATTCAAGTGGGTGCTCAGTATCTTGAAAAAGATAACGGAGGAAAAGGGCTTCTTCTTGGTGGAGTCCCAGGGGTGAGACGAGGTCAGGTGACTATTATTGGAGCGGGTGCTGTTGGTCTAAATGCAGCTAAAATGGCTATGGGTCTTGGTGCCCATGTTACTATTCTTGATATTGATCAAAAAAAATTAGCTGCTTTAGATGATTTGTATGGTAGCCGTTTGACAGTGTTGGCTTCCAATCCTGAAAATATTTTTAGAGAGGTTACGAAAGCAGATCTTGTAGTGGGCGCTGTTCTTGTCACGGGAGATCGCGCGCCTAAACTTATTACAGAGGAAATGCTTCGAAGCATGGAAAAAGATTCTATTGTGGTGGATGTCGCTATAGATCAGGGAGGCAGTGTTGAAAATATTAAGAAAACAACTCATGCTAACCCTGTCTATAAGCACTGCGGTGTCAATTTATATGCTGTGACAAATATGCCTGGGAAAGTTCCTATGACCTCGACCTATGCGTTGACAAATGTGACATTTCCGTATGCTTTAAAAATTGCAAACGAAGGTGTTGAAAGAGCCCTTGAGTCTTCCTTACCGCTCAAAAAGGGTTTAAATACTTTTGAAGGAAAACTTCACTGTTCAGCTGTTGCAAGAGCTTTGGGCTTATAAGAATGAGACCTAAAAGATTGTCTTTTCTGATGCTTTTGTGTATTATAAAGCGGATTTTATTGTATGATAGGTTCTTTTTGAGTGGAAAGTTCTCGTTTTTTCCCACCAAAATTTTTTAACTCGTTGAAAGCAAAGGATTATTTTTGGAAATATTAGACAGGAAGAGCGCAAAACGCCTAGATAAAGTTAGGATTGTTGGAAAAGGTGTAAATGAGATCATTGCCATTGGAGATGCTTTATCTGCAGCAGAAGATCGCGGTTTAGATTTAGTTCTTGTGAGCGAAGACGTGTCTCCTCCTGTTGTTCGTATTCAGGATTCGAAAAAAATTGAATACGAAAAGAAAAAAGCACGCAAGAAAAAGCAGCCGACAAGTGCTTTAAAAGAAATTCGCTTTTTGATTAATATTTCTGACAATGATCTCGAGATTAAAACGAATAAAATAGGCAAATTCCTTGAAAAAGGAAACAAAGTTAAACTGTCTGTTCGTTTAAAAGGTCGCGAGAGAGAAAAGCCTGAGCGTGCTCAAGAGTTAATTGATAAAGTAGCTCGTGCTCTTCCATGTAAAATGGTGAAGGTCGCAGGTCCTATGACTATGGTGATCCTTGAGCCGGTAAAAGAGAAAAAGTAGCCTGAAAAATTTTTGTTTCCGCTCTCTTTTTTTCTTTTAAGCTTCTCCCTCATTTCTCATGAAATTTTTCCAATATATTGACGTTTGTTAAAATTTTGCTTCTAATATTAGATAATTGTTCCAATTTCTATTCCCATAAGATAGCGCACAGCAGGAAGTTTGTGTGAATGAGACGATTTAATAAGCCTCAGGAGGAGTAACTTATTCCAAAGCTAATGAGGGATGTTAGCTCCATGAAGAATACAAGACAAGACAAGTATCCACACTCAGCAACACTTTTTAGATTTTGTAAACGTGCTCTTGAGATGCGCTACGCTGGGAATGTGAAGGTGATCGATCAAGACGTAGGTTCTATTCTTGGCTATGACCCAGCTGATTGCAGTCATTGGAAAAAAGGGAAAAAAAATATAAAAACCTTGAGTATTTTAAAAAGCATTGCTGATCATTTGAGCATTGATGAAAGACTCCTTATTGGGATCACATCCGGGCATATCCGTTTGGATGAAGCTCTTTTTGAGTATAAGGGGTATGGAGATTTTTCTTTTTCAAATACAAACTTAGAAAACTTAAAAAAAGATTACTTCAAATACCCAGATAAGTGGCAACAAGGAGGATTTGGAGAAGGTAAGTCTTTTGAAGAACTGTTTAAAATTAATAGTTCTGCACTCTCAAGTCTTGTTAAAGATATCTTAGAAAAAATAAGACCTTTTAGCCTTCCACTTTCTGTGAGCAAAGTTTATGAACTTTTTGATTCAGCTAGCCTTGAGTTATTAGAGAATCAAGAGGCAGACTATAAGGTGGAGTATCATTCTCGAGATGGACGCAAAAAAAATCTGAAATTTTCTATGCCGAGTTCTCAACCTTCTTTTATGAAGTTTCTAGCTCTCAAAGAACTTTATAGGCACCTTTGTCTCACTAAAGACCAAGCAATTAAAGAGTATGTGGAGTTTCCAGAAGAAGTGCTCGAGATAGAAAGCAACCTCTTCGCAGGGCTTATTTTGGTGCCAGAGCTTGAGTTGAAAAACAGGATGTCAGAGCTTGATATTTCTCAAGATTTTATTAAGCAGCTTGCGGAAAATTTTGCAGTATCTCTTGCTCTTATGAATAAGCGTCTTGGTTATTTCATTAATAACTGAGCTGTTAAGATCAAAACTATTCTTGACTTCGAGCCTAGGGAAGTCTAGTATGCCCTCTCTTCCTTGTAGGGGTGTAGCTCAGTTGGTTAGAGCGCTACGTTGACATCGTAGAGGTCCCCAGTTCGAATCTGGGCACTCCTACCACTTCACAAAAAATACAAATTAAATTTTTATTCCAAAGCTGCTGCTGATATCTTTAATTTATTCACATGATTTTTCTGAAATATCTTCTATCACATAACGCACCATGACCAAGGTTTCAGATGTGATTTCTTGATTTTTAATCTTCTGCCCCATAAATGAAATAGCTTCTCCTACTGGCGCAGCTAGCTCTCTACCAAGTGGTCTAGAAAACTGCCCTTCTGGACTAGATACATAGCTTTTCACATTCCTCACGATACCGTTTTCTATTTTTACTTGAAGGTGAGATGTAAGTTTGTCTGTTGGTTTTTTTGTGGTTGTGAAATTGACATCATAAGTTTGTTCAACTCCAGACTCAGTTCTATATGTTGTTGTATAGCGCATGCCTTTAATATGTTCTGATTTTATGGCTTTACCTAAGGGGATCATAAAAGCATTAACAAGGAATTTTTCTTTTGTATTAAAAATAAAGTGTCCACCTATTCCTGTACTTTCGTCAAACTGCCAATCGAAAGTCTCACCTATCTTAGTCATTAAAGCCTTTATCTCCTCTTTTTTTGTTGGGAAAACAGCTGGAAGAGAGTCTTGTATTTTTTGTTGAAGTTCTGGGAAACCAGGCTGCTTGTTACCAAGTTCTCCAAGAGGAATAGAAGCTTCAGGCAAACTTTGACAAGCTTCGTGTAAAGCTTCATCTATTTCAACTGCTGCTTGCAAGCTAAAGCTAAGGAGAGAAGTTATAATGGTTGCAAAGAAATTTTTAAATTTTTTCATGTGTATATTTATTCTCTCAGAGTTAATTTTTTTTATAAAACGAAGAGCACATTTAGTTGAGAGCATCCGTTATTTTTATTTCTTTTGGTAGTGTTAGTTTGCTCTTATCTGCTACTTGTTCTTCCTGCATAGGGTTAAAGTCAAATGTCGTTCTATTTTTATCTTCAAAATGAAGAGTTAGTCCTTGCATAAATGGTTTTTTCTTTTCTGCATCTCTTTTTTTTAGAGTTATCTCAAGAAAAACAATTTCTGATTTTTGTTTTGGTGTCAGTTTTACGTGAACAAGTTCATCTTCTTTTTTGGCTCCATCAAAGCTATAGCTAGATAGCAGAGCTCGAAAATTTGTGATGATATCTACAAGTTCTTTTAGCTGCTTGTTTTTTCCAAGTTTTGAGCTGTAGCGTGTTGCGTGTTTTTCTTTTGTGTTGTGCTGAAAAAGATTTTTTCCATCAAAAATCCAAATTTCTTTTGCACTATCTTGTTTTGCAGGTGAGACTTCCCAACGAAACTGATCTGGTTTTATGAAGTAGGCAGTCCCTTTTTTTGAGAGCGTAACTTGCCTAGCATGGCGGTAGAGTTCTTCTTTGAACTCAAGAGTCATAGCTTGAGCTGTTGAATCCATGCTTTTTGCATAAGCAGAAACTTCATTTAAGGTCAGGTCTTTTGTCTTTTTTATCTCTTCTGTTTTTTTTGGTGACTCAGCTGGTTTTGAAGCTTCTGGCAGCTGAATCTTTTTATCTGCAACTTTATCTTTAGGCTGATTTGCGTAGCTTGAATCGGTGAATCCAAAAAATGTCATAAAAATTAAAAATCTAAATATCATAAGAGGTTCCTCCTTAAAAAGTGTTTTAAAGCTCTTTTTTTGTTGTAGCAGTTTCTCTCAGCTATTCTTTAAAATCTATTCCTAAATGCTAATCACCATAGAGAGATTTTTTTTTTTATGTTACAAGAGTGCCTTCAAAATCCTTAGATTTACTGTAAGAGACTTTTTTTATGAGACATTTAGAAGTTCTTATAAATGAAAAATTAGAGGCCCTTGATCCCGAGAAAAAGAGCCTTAGTTTATGTATCGCCTGTTCGGCTGGGGTGGACTCAACTGTGTTGTTACAACTTTTATACAAAATTAGCCTGACAAAAACTCAAGTGTTTCTTAGTGTTTGCCATGTAAACTATGCTCTAAGAGGTGAAGAAAGTGATGCGGATGAGATTTTTTTAAAAAATTTGGCAGAGGACTTTCGTCTTCCTTTTTTTTCATTTCGACCCGAGAAGTCTAAAAAAGTTCTTGAAGACAAAAAAGGAATTCAAGCTTGGGCTCGCGGAGAGCGGTATCAGTTTTTTGAAAAATTAGCAGCTTCTGGTTGGCAAATTGTTTTAGCGCACACAAAAGATGATCTCCTTGAGACTATTTTGCAGCGGATCTTGCGAGGTACAAGCCCGCTTGGTGTTCTTGGGATGTCTGAACGACATAAGTTCTACTGGCGTCCTCTTCTAGATGTGGAGAAAAAAAGTTTAAAAACCTATGCCATGGAAAATGAGATTTCCTGGAGAGAAGATAAAAGTAACTCTTCAAGGTGTTACAGCCGCAATAAGTTAAGACTTGATATTATTCCAGAGCTTGAAACTCTTTACCGTGGCTCTTCTCAGAGGGTTCTTCGTTTTGCCAAGGAGGCACGCGAACTGGCTGTTTTTACGAGAGAAACTTTGAGGCAAAAATCCGCTGATTTTTTAGAGAAAAATGAGAAGATTGTTTCTGTTCGTATAGAGTTTTTTCAGGGTTTGGAGCGAGGGGTTATTTGTCTTTTTTTAGCGGACCTTTTAAGAGAATTTGCCGGGGATGATTACATTCCAGAAGAAAAGCTTCTAAGCGCTTTGTATCAGTGGATTACTGAATTTCCGCAAGAAAAATCTCAACGTCAATTAAGCCAAGATATGTTTTGCAAAATACAGGAAAATAAGTTAATTTTCGAGAAATTATTGTAACAGCAGAGCTTGTTAAAGAAGAAGTCTTCTCGTAAGCTTAACTGATAGTCTTAAAAAAAAATTTATGAAATATAACTACATGTTATAGAAGAAACATGAGCATAAGAGAGTGGTATAGTTTTTTTAGTAATAGGCCGACACGATAGTTACAACTCTTGGACAAATAGAGCTCTCTAAATAGCCCTCAGACCCTCCCTAAGAAAGGAGAAATAAACTTTGAAGACTCCTAATAAACAAAGTCAATCACGTATGCTGCTTGCAGTCGTCACAGTGGTTCTTGTCGTGTTGATTCTAAGTAATCTCATGTCAATAGGTTATGAAAACACAACCGAAGTCAAATATTCTGAATTCAGAAGTTTTGTGGAGAATCCAGAGAACGAAAATGATCGTATTGTGGAAGCAACTTTTCAAGAAAATCATTTGGTAGGTGTTCGCTCTGATAAAAGCAAAGTCTCTACTTATGTTCCAAACGATGAAGCCACAAGAAAATATCTTGAGAGTAAAGGTCTTGTTCTTAATTATGTAGAACCAGAGAAAGAAGGAATGATGAAGGCTATCATCGTTAATCTTCTTCCTATGCTTCTTATTCTTGGAGTTCTTTTTTTTCTTATGCGTTCACTACAAGCAGGTGGTGGAAAAGCTATGTCTTTTGGTAAGAGCCGTGCAAAAATGAGCACGAACTCTAAAGTAAAAATTACTTTTAAAGATATTGCTGGTATTGATGAAGCGAAACAAGAGCTACAAGAGATTATCGAATTCTTAAAAAAACCTGGAAAGTTTACAAAACTAGGTGGTCGTATTCCTAAAGGTGTTATTTTGATCGGACCTCCTGGAACAGGTAAGACAATACTTGCAAAAGGTGTTGCTGGGGAAGCAGGGGTTCCTTTCTTTAGTATTTCAGGTTCTGATTTTGTTGAAATGTTTGTAGGTGTTGGTGCTAGTCGTGTGCGTGATCTTTTTGATCAAGCTAAAAAGAATTCTCCTTGCATTGTATTTATTGATGAAATCGATGCTGTTGGTCGTCATAGAGGTGCTGGCATGGGTGGTGGACATGATGAAAGAGAGCAAACTCTTAACCAACTACTTGTGGAAATGGATGGTTTTGAAGCTAACGCAGGGGTTATTGTAATTGCTGCTACAAACCGATCTGATGTGCTTGATCCTGCTCTTCTTCGTCCAGGACGATTTGATAGACGTGTTGAAGTTCCACCTCCTGATGTAAAGGGGAGAAAATCAATTCTAGAAGTGCATAGTCGTAAATCGCCTCTGAGTGATGATGTGGATCTTTCTGTTATTGCTCAAGGAACTCCTGGGTTTACGGGAGCTGATCTTGAAAACCTTATCAATGAATCAGCTCTTATAGCAGCAAGAAGAGATGCTACAGAAATTTTCATGCGAGATGTCGAAGCTGCTAAAGATAAAATTTTGATGGGTCACGAGCGAAAGAGCATGATTCTAAGCGATGATGATAAAAGAAAAACAGCTTATCATGAAGCTGGTCACGCTTTGATTGGTCTTCTTACAAAAAGTTGTGATCCTGTTCACAAAGTGTCTATTATCCCACGAGGTAGAGCTCTTGGTGTTACTATTATGCTACCTCAAGAAGATCGTGTGACTCTGAGCAAAACCTACGCTGAAGGTTTTATTCTTTATGCTATGGGTGGACGTGCTGCTGAAGAACTTGTGTATAATATGAGAACTTCAGGAGCGAGCGATGATATCCAAAGAGCTACAGAAGTTGCGAACAAAATGATTCGTTTCTGGGGAATGAGTGAGATTATTGGTCCGCGTGTTGTTGGTAAAAAAGATGAAGAAGTCTTCATGGGTCGTGGTTACGCTTCTCAAGATTCTCTTTCTCAGAAGACAGCAGAGCTTGTGGACAATGAAATTCATGATCTCCTCACAAGTCTTTATAATAAAGCACTCACTATTCTGACAGAAAATAGAGATAAATTAGACGCTCTTGCTGAAGCTCTTGTCATAAAAGAAACTCTTGATAGTGCAGAGATGGCTCGTCTCATAGCTGGAGAGAGTATTGTCACAGAAGAAGAAATAGCAAGTTACGAGAAAAGAAAAGAAGACCAAAAAAAATGGCGTGAGCTAAAAACAGTAACACAAGAATCTTCTCTAGAAGAAGAGTCTTCTGTCAACGCTGAGTTAGAAACTACTTAACACGAATTGTTAAATGTGCCATAAACTCCCTTAATTTCTCAAAAGAAATCAGGGAGTTTTTTTATGTCTTTGCCAAAGTTTTCTATTATGGGTGTTCTCAATCTGACAACAGATTCTTTTTCTGATGGTGGTCTTTTTTGCAAAGTAGAAGATGCTTTGAAGCAAGTAGATCATCTGATTGAAATGGGTGCTCACTATATTGATCTTGGGGCTGAGTCAACACGTCCTAAGGCTCTTTCTGTGAGTGTAGAAGAAGAGTGGGCTCGTTTGGAGCCTGTTCTTTCTGAGATAGAAAAAAGAAATTTGAGCTCTGTTAAAATAAGTGTTGATACAAAAAAAGCAGAAATCATGCGCAGGCTTCTAGATCACAATATTCATATGATTAATCATGTGGTTGAAGAAACTCTCTCAGATGACTTGCTCGAAGCCATTGCAAAAAGAGGCGTGGAATACATGGCTATGCATATTTATAAAAAACCCAAAAATATGCAAGACAACCCTCTTGATGAGGAAGAAGCTCTTATGGAAGTTTATACTTTTTTTGAGAGTTATCAAAAAAGACTTCTCGCTTCTGGTTTCAAAAGAGAGTCTATCTACTTTGACCCTGGAATTGGGTTTGGAAAAACAGACCGGGCTAACTTGTCTCTTATGAATGAAGTAAAGAATTTTTCAAAAGACTATCAAATAGCTATCGGTGTTTCTAGAAAGTCTTTTTTAGGAAGAGCTTTGGGGATTACTAGCCCAGTAGAAAGGGACTTGCCTTCAAAAACTTTAGAAATTGCCCTTACTTTTCTAGGGGCTAAGATCATCAGAACGCACAATATCGAAGCTCTTCGTCCGTTCTGTTTTTTTTAGAAAACTATTTTCCAATACAGAAACGAGAAAAAATTTCTTCAAGAAGATCTTCTGTGTGAATAGAGCCAATAATTCTAGACAAAGTATCGTTTATTTCTCTCAGCTCAAAAGCTAAGATTTCTTCGTAATGAGGTGTTTCGAAGTGAAGAAGAAAAGTTTCAAGTTTATTGCTGGCTTCCTCTAAAAGAGATAGGTGCCTTGTTGAAGTGATCGAGACACTGTTCTTAAAAGCATTTGTGTGATAGTCAATTTTTTCAATGATTTTATCCTGAAGGAGATCTAAATTTTCTTTTGTTTTTGCAGATATAAAAAGACCTTCTTTTTTTTGAAAAAAACTTTTTTCTGTCAAATCAGATTTTGTAAAAAGTGTTAGATGAGAAGTTTTTTTTAATTCTTTAATACTCTCTTCAAAATATTTAAAAGTCGACTCATCTTGGTCAAGAGGAAAGAGAAATAAAATAAGATCGACATTTTGAGCGATCTCTTTTGCTTTGAGAACACCTTTTTTTTCTATTATATCTTCTGTTTCTCGAAGTCCAGCTGTATCGACAAGAGAAATCAGACGTCCTTTTAAAAGACATCTTTCTTCCAAATAGTCTCTTGTTGTGCCTGGAGTGTCAGTTACAATTGCTCTATCTTTTTCAAGGAGTGCATTCATGAGGCTTGATTTGCCTGCATTCGGGGGGCCAATAAGACCTACTTTTAGACCTTCTGATGTAATTTTTCCGTTCTCATAAGAAGTGATAAGGGACTGAATGGTTTCAAAAACTTTTTTGGCTTTTTCTTTTAGTATACTTCGACTAATTGCAATGGTGTCTTCTTCTTCTGGGAAATCAATTTGCGCTTCTAAGAAAGCCATCACTTCAAGAAGATTATTGTGAAGCTCTTTTATTTTTCCCTGCAACTTTCCTTCTAGGAGATATTTTGCTGACAACCACTCTTGTTCAGATGAAGCTGTGATTAAATTGCTAATCCCTTCACTCTCAATCAGGTCTAGCTTCTCGTTTAAGTAAGCTCTCTTTGTGAACTCTCCCGGCTCTGCTAAGCGAAAGCCTGCTCTTTGCAGGTTGGTTAGTGCTTTTCTAGCAACAAAAGGGCTTCCGTGTAAATGAAGTTCAGCCGAGTCTTCTCCTGTGTAAGAAGAGGGAGCATGAAAAAAAACGACCATAGCATCGTCGATAAGATCTCTTGTCGTTAAATCTAAAAACCGAGCTCGCTTCAAAACATTCGCAGTAGTTTTTGTGTCTTTTTTAAGGGTTTTTAAGAGTTTTTCATGAGAGCCTTCTCCTGACATGCGAAGAATAGCAATAGGAGCACCATAAGAAATATTTGTTGCAGCAGCTACAATATCTTCTTTTTCATAGGATGAGATTTCTTGATTTAAACTGTTGTCTCTATTAGTCATGGTGACTCTGTCTGCTTTCATTTCCTTTTATCGGTATAATTAAAAGTTTACGGTCTGCTCCTGAGCCAACAGATTTTGTATAAACTTTTTTATCTGAATCAAGAGCCATGTGTACAATTTTACGATCTTGGGCATGTCTGTAATTAAGAGTCACTGGTTTTCTTGTTCTTGCTACTTTGCGTGCCAAATTTCTAGCTAAAGAAATCAATTCTTTTTCTTTGTTTTGACGAGCTCCACTTGCATCAAAAAAAATTTGAACATGTTTGTCTTCGATTTCATCTTTAAAAACGAGTAACAGAATTCTTTCAATTGAGTCTGAAAGCTTTGGCATCTTAACTACTTTTTCTGACAAGTACTCATTTTCACACTCAAAAGCATAATGTCTCGAAGTTTTTTTAATCTGAATTTTTACAGGTTCCCCTGCCATCATGGAGCAAATTTCTTCACAAAAATTGTGTAGCTTAGAAAGAACTTTTGGTTCAATAGCTGGGAGCTTTTCAGCTTTTGTTTCTGTTTTTTTGTGTTCTGGTCTTCTTGGGTGTCTTTCTTTGCTTTTTGTCCATGCCTCAATTGTTACAGTGGTTCCAAGGAGGCCCCATAATTTTTTCTTCTCTGAAATAATCTTGTAATCAATATTACTGTGAGCAACTCCCAGTCGACCTGACGCTTGGACGAGAGCTAATTCTAAAGATTTGTCCGTAATTTCAACGTGCATAGATTTCCTTCTGTCCGACTAGCAGGTAAAATTTTGTCTAATTACTGAGCTTTCCCAAGCTTACGATTTAGCCACTGCTGCTGTGCAATTGATACCACTGAGTTTGTCAAAGAATAAAGAACCATACCTGCTGGTAGTGTTAACATAAACAAACTGAACATAACAGGCATTAGAAGCAGCATTCTTTCTTGGGTTTTGTCCATTCCTGTCGTCGGTGTCAATTTCTGCTGCAAGAAAAGAAGGAGCCCTAAAAGAATTGGTGTAACAAAGTAAGGGTCTTCGGCAGAAAGATCACTGATCCATCCAAAGAATGGTGCATGTCTTAATTCTACAGAATTTGAAAGAGTTCTCCAACAAGCAATAAACAAAGGAAATTGTGGCAAGATAGGAAGACACCCTTTTAGAGGGTTTACCTTGTGTTCACTCATGAACTTAAGAGTTTCTTGTTGTTGGCGCTGCGGATCGTTTTTGAATTTTTCTTTAATAGCATTCATTTGTGGTTGCAGAGCCTTCATTCTATACATAGAGGTCGAAGAGCTCTTCACAAGTGGGTAGAGAAGTGTTTTTAAAAGCACAGTAAAGACAATAATAGCAAGTCCCCAGTTTCCAAGTACCCCGTAGAGGAACTCTAAGACCTGAAGAAAAATGTGGGAAATAGCAGAGAACATTCCTAGGTCCATCACTTCTTTTAGCTCTGGTGCGTAAGCTGTCATAACAGCTTGTGACTTTGGACCAAACCAAGAACGAAATTTAAAAGAAACACTTTCACCTGAAGCAACTGTCCCTTGATCCATCTGATGACGAACATAAAGAGAGCAAGACTTTTGTCCTGAGGTTGCTAGTTTTCCAACAGACAAATTGCTCTTTTTTGTTTCAGGAAGAAGAAGCTTTGCAAAATAATGGCTCGAAAATCCATTGAAACTAACTTGAACATCATTTTTACTGAAGAGTTCTTGTGAGTCTTCTTGTTCACAAAAAGATTCTACTTCTTGCCACTCTGAGCTGTTATTAATTGAACTTGTGACATTATGTTTATTAGTTGGCATACCAGGTAAGAAACCAAGACCACCTTTTACTTTTGTAAAACGAATTGTGTCAGCTACAAAAACAGAGCTCACAAGATTCTCTGAGCTAGTAGAAATATTTTTCCAAGAAAAAACAATATCAGCTCCATAAGGGCTTTTGTCATCTAATCGGATGGTATGAGTGACAAGCCAAGTGCCTTCTTCTCTTTCAAAGCGAATGCTTTTTTCATCGACTCTTATTGCTTTATAAGGTTTTGCTGGGTAAGAGAAGCGAGCGTCTGCACTTCCTTTTAAATAGAAACGCTCATCAATTAAATTAACAAAAGACTCTTTCGAATCATCTTTATAATCTTTTAAGAGAACAGATTGAAAACCACCTGTTTTTTGATCAAGAATATAGCGAACACTTTCATTCTCTAAAGTGAGCTCTGTTTGTGAGAGAAGCTTTTCTGAGTGATTTAAGTTTTCTTCAGATTTTTCTGCGAGTGTTTCTTGAGTGTTATGTTCTTCGTTCTTAGAAGAAGAGTTGTCTTTTGTTTCAATAGACTGTGCGATAGGTTCCTTTGCCTTGTACCGATCAGGATATTTTTGAGTCAAAAATTGTTCGTAGCCAATATAAGCTAAAACACAAATAACGATTCCAATGACACTAGTTCTATCTAAATTCACGGTAAATCTTCGCCTCCGGGGTGAAAAGGGTGGCACTTAGCTAATCTAAGAGCTATTTTTTTTAACGCTATTATAACGGGGTATTTCTCTAAAGCTTCCATACCGTATCTTGAGCAACTCGGATAAAAACGACAGCAAGATCCTAGGTAGGGAGAGAGGATAATTTGATAGAGTCTAATAAGTCTCTTTAAAAAATGTTTAAATAAAAAACCGGGGATTGCAAGAATCATTCAAAGCTTCTTTGTTTTGCTGTGACGTCTTATTACGTGTTTCAAAGCAAACTCATAGGAGCTTGTTAGCTTTTCGTAGCTTGCTGTTACAGCTTTTTGACGTGCAATAAAAACTAGATCAAGAGCTGGAAGCTCTCCTTCGTCAAAAGTTTTACATAGACGAAAGACTTCTCTCAGTCGTCTTTTAATTTTATTGCGTATAACAGCGTTTCCGACTTTTTTTGTGACGATGAGACCCATACGACTTGATTCTAAGTCGCTTGGTTTAGAAAAAATAATAAGTTCAGGTAAAATAAACTTAGCTCCTGAGTCTAAAACATTTTTAAACTCACGAGACTTGAGAAGTTTTTTTTCTTTTGGAAACTTGTACAACATGGAGCGTAAGTCCTTAAAAAGGACATCTCTTCGTGGGAGATGAAGTCCCTCTAGTAAGAACTTTTATTTTTTGTAAGTTGTTGGGGTAAGTCTCTTGCGACCTTTGAGACGTCTATTCCTAATAACGTTTTTACCACCTGGGCTAGACATTCTTTTTCTAAACCCATGATTTCTTGCCCTTTTTAAATTACTTGGCTGAAACGTTCTTTTCACAGCAATCTATCCTTCTTATGACTCAGGTTACACCCTTTAGATCCTTATAAAGCAAGAATCCAAAAGGGCTACATCGTTATACTCTGGGTAAAAAATCTTCCAGAGCTTTTTTAATTTAGATCTTTTGATAGCAAATATACTAAAGAGGCGCTAGGATACCAGTTTCTTTAAGAGAATGCAAGAAATCCTCATGCTATTCTAGAACTAAGACATAGCCCCTTTGAGTACAGATCTTCTACAAAAGCTTTTGCGGCTTGTTATTTTTTTGATTAGCTCTTTTATTTCAAATGGTTATTTAGATTTTGTTAGGCCTGCAAAAATAGGAAACTTTTTATGAAGAGCTCGTGCGAGATATCAAAGAAAGCGCTTCAAAATAATTACAAAACACTCCGCGATATTTTCCCAGACTCTGAGCTTGCTCCTGTTTTGAAGGCAAATGCTTATGGCCACGGACTTGATGCCGTCTACAAAGCCTTAGCTCCTCTTGAGCCACCTATTTTGTGCGTGAACTACTTTTTTGAAGCTGCAAGACTAAGAGAGCTTGGTTACAAAAACCGCATTATTTCTGTTGGCCCTTCTTTTTTAGAAGATTTGGAGCCAGCAAGAAGAATTGGTCTTGAAATTACAATCGGTGGAGAAGACTTGCTTGAAGAATGGCTTTCTTTAGAAAATAAGGGAAGAATCCATCTAAAGTTTGACACAGGTCTTTCAAGACAAGGCCTTTACCCAGAAAAAGCTCAAAGCTACTCAAAAAAAATAGGAAAATTTTCATCTTTTCTTCAAGGCATCTCTATGCATTTTGCCAACGTAGAAGATGTGACAAAACAATCTTATGCCGAGAAACAACTCTCTTCTTTTTTAGAAGTAAAAAGTATTTTTCAAAAAGCTTTTGGTTCTTCATTTGAGTGTCATACTGCAGCTTCTGCTCCGTCTTTACTTATGGAAAAAGCTCGTTTTGACTTTTGTCGTATAGGAATTTCTCTTTATGGTTTTTGGCCTTCTGACCTCACAAAGCTTTCTTTTCTCAGTACGAAACCAAGGGAACTTCCTTCTTTGGAGCCAGCTCTTACCTGGAAGACAAAAATAGCTTCTGTACGCAAAATCAAAAAAGGAACTCCTGTTGGGTATGGTTGTACGTATACAGCAACCCAAGAAATGACCATAGCAGTCATCCCTATTGGCTACTACGAAGGGCTGCTTCGCCATATTTCTAACCGTGGTGCTTATATGCTTGTGCAAGGTAAGGCTTGCGCTCTTCTTGGTCGTATTTGCATGAACATGAGTATCATCGATATTTCTAATTGTTCTTCAGTGAAGACAGGGGATGAAGTCGTTCTTATTGGTAAACAAGGAGATGCAGAAATCAAAGCGGAAACTGTAGCAGAATGGAGCGGAACTATTCAATATGAAATCGTCACAAGAATTCATGAGAGCATAGAACGAAGACTTGTGGCTTAAAAATATAAAATTCTTCTCTCTAAAACTTTTCTAGGATTTATTTCTCGTGTGTTACAATAGAGCTAGAATTTCTATGACATGAGAATAGAGGAGGAAGTGTCCGATGATTTATAAAAGTATTAAAATTTTCTTTATATTGCTTGGTATAGCCCTTCCAATATAGGTTGATATTTATAATAATATTGATATGTTGTGATTTTTTGGATTTGTTATGCCTGCTCCATATAGTGATGACTTAAGATCTCGAGTAATAGATAAATTATCAAAC
>CANFEH010000002.1 GCA_947445855.1 Zetaproteobacteria bacterium | reverse complement strand
TGAAGAAAAGATTTTTAGAGGCTGTTGATAATCCACTTGAAACTGTTATTGACGTCGTAAAAAAACGATCAATCTAAATTGGAAGCGCTATATCATCTCTTCTGCTTAGGAAAGTAGATGAAGAAGTTCTTTTTTGTAAGCTTCAACACCTGGTTGATTGTAAGGGTTGACCTCAAGAAGAAAAGCCCCAAGCACACAGGTTGTTTGAAAGAAAGCAATTAGAAATCCTAAATTACTTTCATTCATGACACCAATTCGTAAAGTACAGTTAGGCACTTCTCTTAAGCTGTGAGCTCTTCTGCTTGCTTTCATTATTTTTTCATTGAGATCATCTAGGTAATGACCAGAAGCTTTACCTAAAAGTTCTCTTGAAAATTCATCTGTAGGAATCCTAATTCTACTTTCACTTTCAAAGTTTCCTTCGCTTCTCACTCCACTTGTGAGTAGAAATGTTTCAAATATAGATTTTGATCCTTCTTGAATATATTGTCCAATGGAGTGAAGATCTCTTGAAAAGAGAGAGCCCATCGGGAAAATAGCTTTCTCTTGTTTTCCTTCAGATTCGGCAAAAAGCTGTTGCCACCAAAGTCCTAGACCTTCAAGTTGTGGTTCTTCGTAAGCTAAAAGCTCAATAGATTTTCCTTGTTTCCAAGCTAGAAAACGAGCAGGAGCGTAGATCAAACTTTTCAGCGTGTGTTCTTCTTTCGCTTCTAGTTGTTTAAAAAAATCATCAGCTCCTCTCATAAGGGCTTTTATATTATGACCAGCTAGAGCTAAAGGAACAAGGCTTGCAGCGCTTAAGACCGAAAATCGTCCAACAATTCCATCTGGAATAGAAAAATAACGAGGTTTATTTGGTGATAACTCTTTTAAAAATGGGCTTTCTTTTTTAGAAGATATAAAAAAAGTTCTTTCAAGAATTTCTTCATGACTAAATCGTTTTTTTAAGTGTGTAGAAAGGACTGCATAAATAGCATTTGGCTCAAGAGTTCTTCCTGATTTACTAACAACACAAATGACAGGTTTGTATTGATCAAGAATTTTTAGTTGCTTTTGAAGATAGCTTTCTGAAAGATGGTACCCACAAAAAAGAATAGGTTTTTTTTGTGGCTCTTGGTTTCTTATTTCTAAGCTTGCCCCAAACAAATCATGGATAGCTTTCGTACCTGTGTAGGAGCCTCCTATTCCGATAACCACAACAAGATCATAGTAGTAGGGAAGCCTGGAGCCTATACCGTCTAGCTCTGAAGCTAATTTTTTACCTTCATTTTCAGGCCAATTATACCAAAGGCTATTGTTTTCTGATTCGTCTTCATAAGGTTCTCTCAAACGGTCAATATTTTCCAAATTTTTCCGTTGGAGATTTTCGAGAAGATCTTCTTTCTTACTAAAGTTGACTTCAACTGAAATGGTCATAGTTCTTTTACTTCTCAATGAGAAAAAATTTTTCTAAACGTTGTAAAACAAGACGGGAAGCTTTGACTTCAAATTCTATTCCATCAAGCCTACTATAATCAGAGTCTATGATCAAGCAGTTAGAGTGAATGTAACTAAGCGTTTTTTCTTCATTTATTGGTATAAAAAGTCTTTCACAAAGAAATTCATGTTTGAAGTGATTAAGTATTTTTTCTCTGAGCTGTAGCATATCTTCTTTAGAAAAACTTGAGACCAAAGCACTTGTTGGGAAATTCTTTCGAATAATCTTAGGTAGAAGCTCATTCTCAATGCGATCAATTTTATTGAAAACAAGCAGTGTGGGGATAGTGCTAGCCCCAATTTCTTCTAAAACTTTTTCTGTGGTTTCTAACTGACTTTTATAGTCAGCATGAGACAGGTCAACAACATGGAGTAAAAGGTCTGCAAATTTGACTTCTTCCAGTGTGGACTTAAAAGATTCAATAAGATCATGAGGGAGATTTCGAATAAAACCAACCGTATCACTGATGAGAATTTTGGGATGAGTGGATGGGTCCAAAACTTTTGTTTTAGAGTCCAAAGTAGCAAAAAGCTCGTCTTTTCCAGGGGTTTTTAGCTTACTTAAAGCAGACATGATGCTGGTTTTTCCGCTGTTTGTATAACCTACAAGGGCAACTTTTAGAGTATCATCTCTTTTTTTTCTTTGAATCTGACGAGAGGTTTCTATGGCTTTTAAACTTTTTTTTAGTTGGCTGATACGGTCTCTTGCTCGTCTTCTGTCTACTTCAATTTGAGTTTCACCCATACCTCGAGAAAGAGCTCCTCCTCCTTTTTGTCTTTGAAAATGAGTCCAAGCTCCTGTAAGTCTAGGAAGAAGGTATTCTAAACGTGCAATTTCCACTTGGAGTTTTGCTTCTTTTGTTTTGGCATGAGATGAAAAAATATTAATAATAACAAGGGCTCTGTCTAAGACGATACATTCAGTTTCTTTTTCTAAGTTTCGTACTTGAAGAGGGGTGAGAGCGTGATCCACCACAAGCGTTCCTGCTTGATGTTTCTCGATTGCTGCTTTTATTTTCTCTAGCTTTCCCTGGCCTATTAAAATAGCAGGATTAAGTTTTTCATACTTATGAATAAACGACTCGCAGGTTTCTATTTTTAGCGTACTTAAAAGGAGCTTTAACTCATCAAGAGTTTCACCTTGAATAGGGTCTTTTGTTTTTTTTTGTAGGCCTAGGATAATTGCCTTGTTTGGGTCTTTTGTTTTTTTTGTTTCGCTTAGTTTTTTCAAAGAAATATCCTTTTCTTTCCCTCGGTTTTTTTAATGAAGCCTATAGGAAAGTGGAGTTGTTAACATGGCTTCCGCCTCGACAACAGCGAGTTCTTTTAGTCTAGCAGAAATTTCTTCATCGGAAAAATAATGACGAGCTAACATCATAAAAAGGCGATGATGCCCTGCTTCTTCATGAGCAAGACGTGTGTAAAACTCCTTAAAAAAAGGATCTTCTAGATGCTCTGTTATGAGAGAAAAACGCTCTTCCCCTCTAGCTTCTACAAGAGAACTCATAAGAAGTCGGTCGAGTAGTCTTTCATTGCGACCATGTCTTAAAGAAGCAATAAATTTATTTACATAAGTATCTTTTTCGTCTTTTTGAAGAAGTGGAATTTTACGGTCTAAAATGATTTTATTCACTTCTTTTAAATGCTTAAGTTCCTCTATAGCAAGAGATATCATAGGATCAATAAGAGCTTCTCTTTCTGGATATTTGACTGTGAAGGATAAAGCAAGAAAAGCAGCTTTTCTTTCACAGGCAGCGTGATCCAGAAGAAAAAGATCAAAATTTTTGAGAACACCATGAGCCCAGCTATCCGGTGTTTTTTCTAATAAAATAGAGTTTTTTGTCATGAGAAAAATTTTTCTACTGCAAGAATTCAGATGCCTTGTCAAGAAAGGCTTTTAGTGGCAAACATTATTTGTTTTTTTCTAAAAAGTCTACAATGAGATGAAAAGAACGGCGTAGAGGTTCAGCAGCACCCCAAAGAAGCTGATCACCCACAGTGAAAACTTCGAAAAGGTTTCCTGGTAGATTTAAGCGTCTAACCCTTCCAACAAGAATTTTTAGGGTGGAAGAAGCTGCAGCTGGAGTCAGTCTTCGGATCGTTTCTTCTTTGTTACTAGGAATCAATTCAACCCAAGGGTTTCCTTCTTTTATTTTTTTTTCGAGTTCACTTAGAGCAATAGTTTTTTTGAGAGATAGAGTCAAAGTTTGACTATGGCAGCGTAGTACTGGGACTCTGACACAGGTACCATCAAGAGGAATAGGAGTTTTTGTACCTAGAATTTTATTTGTTTCTAGTGCTCCTTTAGCTTCTTCTCTTGTTTGTCCTTCTCCGACACTAGAGTCAATCCAAGGGAATATATTAACCCCAAGTCTTGGTTCATTAGTTTGAAGACTTTTTTCTTTGAGTAGGTGGTGAGCTTCGTCCATTTTATCGAGAAGTAGATTTCTTCCTGAGGATTTTTTTGGTGAAGAACTTTTGCCAAGAACTTCTAAATCCTCTAAAAGATTTTGAATAGCCTCTGACCCTGCTCCAGAAACTGCTTGATAACTAGAGGTGTGGATCCATTCAATGAGATCTTCTTCAAAGAGTCCTTGAAGTGCTAGTAGCATGAGACTCACTGTGCAGTTAGCACCAATAAAATCTTTTTTGCCAGAGTTTAGAGCTTCTAAAATAGCTGCTTTGTTCACGGGGTCGAGGACAAGAGTAGAGTGAGCCTCTGTTCGTAAATAAGAAGCTGCATCTAACCAATAGCCCATCCAACCTTTTTCTCTGAGTTTTCCATGGACCTCTTTTGTGTAGTCACTTCCTTGACAGCTGATCACAATATCTTGAGAAAAAAGGTCCTCTAGGGAGAAAGCATCTCTCAAGGTATGGGGTTCAACTGATAAGAGAGTTGGAGCTTTTTTACCAGCTGCAGAACAGGAAAAAAAAGTAAAATGAGCTCTTTTAAAATCATTCTCTTCTGTCATGCGTTCAAGTAGAACAGAACCAACAAGTCCTCGCCAGCCAACAAGAGCAACTTTCAACATGGAATTTCAAGCCTTATCTTAAGATTTTGATGTTATCTTATGTAAGAAGTCGATAGGAAGAGGGAAGAAAGTTGTGCTTTTGCCTTCTCCACAAGAGATTTCTTTCATAGTGTCCAGATAGCGTAGAACAATAGCATTTTTTTGGGTATCGAGTATAGCAGCTGCTTCCGCTAGTTTTTTAGAAGCTTCTAGTTCACCTTCTGCAGAGATGACCTTTGCTCTTTTGTTTCTTTCTGCTTCAGCTTGTTTCGCCATAGCTCTTTGCATATCAAGTGGCAAGTCGATAGCTTTTACCTCTACTGTAGAAACTTTGATTCCCCAAGGTTCTGTTTGTTCATCAAGAATGGTTTGGAGGCGAATGTTAATTTTGTCTCTTTGAGAAAGAATTTCATCCAGCTCAAATTGACCAATGACAGAGCGTAAAGTGGTTTGAGCTATTTGGCCTGTGGCGTGAAGAAAGTTTTCAACAGCAAGAATCGATTTTTCAGGAACATTTACTCTAAAATAAACAACACCGTTTACCTTTAAAGTAACGTTATCGCGGGTAATGATGTCTTGTGAAGGGATATCCATAGTCACTGTTCTCAGGTCCGTGCGACTCATGGTTTCAATCCCAGGAATCAAGATAATAAGCCCAGGCCCTCTCACACCTACAAAACGGCCGAGACGAAAAATAACGGCTCTTTCATATTCTGCAAGAATTTTCACCGTGTTAAAAAACAAAAGACCAAAAATAAAAAAACCAATTAACAAAACATACATAAGAGAGACTCCTTCAAGGTAAAGAAAAAGTTATACTTTCCTATATTTAGCATAAATAAAAGCTTAAGCAAAGAGGACTATACAAAGCCTTTTGCTGTTTCTGATAGTTCTCACTGTAAATAAAGAGACATAGAACTTTGATCTGAATTAGATACAAGTGCATGAGAATCTTTTTCAAATTTTTTTTCTGAATGAGCTGACCAAATTTCACCTTCTGTTTTAACTAGATACTTATACTGTTTTGTTTCTTCATCCATACCAAGGACTTTGAAAATAAGAACTGTTTTTCCTTTTTTGGAGTAATAGTCTTCGCTAGGAGTTCTTCTGCGAAAATCTTTAAAAAGATAACCCCCAATTAAAATAAGAAAGAGAGCAATAGAGCCTACAGCAGCTAGAATCAAATGATGACTGACAGTCATGTAGGAATCCTCTGTACGAAAAAGAAAAAGAGATCCAAAAGAAAGAGAAACAAGTCCTGCTAAACTAAGAACTCCGTAACTCGTCACATAGGCTTCCAGGATAAAGAGTAAGAAAGCTAGGAGTAAAAGAGCTAGAGCTCCAAAATTGAGAGGTAGCACTTGAAAGCTAATTCCTGACAAAAGAAGTAAAAAAGCTCCTAGCCCACCAAGTACCAGGCCACCTGGGGCTTGAAGTTCAAAATAAAGAAGAGCTGCTCCCACGAGAAAGAGCATATAAGCTATATTGGGATCTGCAAAAACATTAAGAATTTTCTGTCCAAGATCCATGTCTAAGCTAACAAGGTTTGGATTTTCAAGTTGAAAGATGTAGCTATGACCTTTTAGAAGAAAGGATTTGCCTTGAAGAAAAGGGAAAATATCGTCTTCTAAATCATTAGCAAGAGAATCAATAATCTTTTCTTTTCTAGCTTCTTCTGAAGTGTAAGAAGCTGCTTCAGTCACCATCTTTGCAAAAAGATTTCCATTACGTCCTCTTGTTTCAGAAAGGCTTGTGATGAGAGCTACAAGGTCATTAATAGCTTTACTTCTAAGGTCTTCTTCTAGATTTTCAGCATTCATATCAATAGGAGTAGCTGCTCCAATATTGGTACCAGGGCTCATAAAAAGAAAATGAGCACCAGCTGCAATGAGAGCGCCAGCACTGGTTGCAGAAGCTGACTCTGGAGTGATCCAAATGAGTGTTGGGGTGTGAGCCTCACCTATCAGTTGGAGAATTTTTTTCGTAGTGGAAACAAGACCCCCAGGTGTGCTTAGCTTTAAAAGGATTGCTCCACCCTCTTGTGATTCAGCTTTTTTGAAAGCACTTTCTAGATAACTGAGAGTTGCTGGGTTGATGGATGAGTCAACTGTTACAGTAACAAGATTTTTCATCACATAAGTGGAGGGATTATCCGAAGCTTTTAGAGAATTTAAGTTTACTGTTAGAAAAAATAATACATTTAGAAAACGGAAAAAGTAAAAAACTTTCATATCTATTATTTTTTCCTCGTTTAAGATTTTTTGTTGGTCTAGGGTTAGCGTCTTCTTTTGCTTTTAAATTTTCGACTAGACTTGTTAGGTTGGAAAGAAGAATAGCTCTTTTTCTTTTTTTGCGCCACGTCTTTATAAGAAGAGCTTGATTTTGATGGAGGAGGAGTTTTTGATACTTGTCTGTCATCAAAACCTTGAAGAAGGCTTCCTGTTCCATTAGGAGTAGGAGGGCTTACGTATTGAGGGCTAGAGAGTCTTGATGCTGCTAAATTACCAAGAGCAGCTCCTGCAGCCCCTGCTACAAGAGGAACCCATAACGATGATCCAGAACTACTCCCACCAGTTTGCCCATTTTCTTTTGGGCTTAGTATTTCTATTGGAAATCCTGGAGATAAATAAAGGGTTGAGTCTTCGGCGTTAATGTAATCAAGTTTTGCTTTTTCTGTTTTTTCTTCTGGACTTAATCTTCCAAGTCTCACGTTGCTCAAAGTGAGAGGGTTTTTAAAACAGATAGGAGTGTCTAAGAGTGTTAATTGATAAATTTGACTCTGATTTTCGTAGCGAGCTGTTTGAACAGGGTAGTATTTTTTTTCGAGCTCACAACTTGTAACTTCTGTTTGAGAGGGTGAAAAAAATTCTGTGATAAGACTCGTAACGTCTGTTTGAGAGGGTGAAAAATATTGTGTGATAAGATCACAGCCTGTGAGAGTAGGAAGCAAGAAAAGCAAGTACAAGAGCTTTCTCATGATGGGGCCTTTACAAGAATAATAATACAATAAAAAATAACACCCCAAAATATCATATAAAAAAATAAAAAAGAAACAAGGAAAAGGTCCCTTTTTTTATTTGGCAGGATTTTATATGAGAAAGCATGAAGATTTTTTTTAAAAGTTATTCACACCCTGTGTGAATATCTCACCTCTTAATTGCTTAGACCTGATGAGAAGTCAAAGGTGGACCTTTTTGTTTAAAAAATAGTCAAACTGTGGATTTGTGAAAGAACTTCTCTTAAAATAAAAATGAAGCCGAGCTTTGGAATTTTCTGCATTTAAGAAATTGCAGATCAATATTTTTTCATTTCAAGATAAAAGCCTGTAAATTTTTTTATATTAAAGACCCCTCCTTCGAAAAGAAGATAAGAGCCTTTCAGTCCAATCAATTTATCTTGAAAGCGAGGTGTTTTTTCAAGATTATAAGGAGTTATTATTTTAGGGTATTGCAAGATAGGGTAATTGAATTTTTCTGTTTTTTCTTCTTCTAGGTGAGCAAAGCGAAATGTATCTTTAATATACTCTTTGAGTTGAACGCTTTTTTGCTCAAAGTCTTCTGGTATCTCTTGTTCTTGAAAAAGTTGGCGCCAGTTTGTTGTGTCGCTCACAAATTTCTTGAGAGCTACTTCTACAAGGCCAGCTTGAAGTCTATTTTGGACACGAGCTAGCTTGATTGCTTGAATGGCTCCTTGTTCGAGCCATCTTTTTTTGACTCTAAACTCTCTTGTGATACCTACTTTTAAGTTTGAAGTGTAAGAGAGATAGATGCTGTGAGCTTTAAAGCAATTGTCTTCTCCCCAAACACTATCGCGGCAACTCCCTTTATGGAAATGACAGGACTCTGGTTTTAAAATACAGAGATCATTTTGTGGAAGGGTTATGAAACAAGGGTAACAGGATCCGTTGCCATAAGTTTTCTTGATTATTTTCTCACAAAAAGAACAACGAATTTCACCGGAAAAGTGAAATGTGAGCTCTTGTCCTAAAAGTTCATTAAGACTAAAGAGACTGTCTCCCAGCTTTAAATGATACTGAAGATTTTTTTTAGAATCTTCTTCAATCTGAAGACCTTTAATGAGTCCTTCTTGTCTCATTTAGATGAGTCCTTGATGGCGAAGAAGAGCATCTACAGTTGGTTTTCTGCCTCTAAATTTTTCAAAAATTTTCATAGGATCTTCGCTTCCACCTAAGGCCAAAATAGTTTCTTTAAATTTAAGCCCAACTTTTCTTACTTCTTCCTTGTCTTCTAGATTGATTTCTTCAAAACGACTGAAAGCATCTGCGCTTAAAATCTCAGCCCACTTATAAGAGTAGTAGCCTGCACTGTAGCCTCCAGCAAAAATGTGAGAGAAACGACAGAGTATTTTATCATCTAGGTGCGGAGGTATAAGAAGAACTTCTCTGCCTACTTTATTTTGTAGCTCAAAAAGTTTTTCACTTTCTGGTTCATATTCATCGTGAAGACGAAGATCAAAGAGAGTAAGATAAATTTGTCTTAAAGTACCAAGAGCTACCATATAGTTTTTAGAAGCTTGTAGTTTTTCAAAAAGATCTCGAGGAAGAGTCTTTCCTGTCTTGTAATGCTTAGCCATATTGAGAAGAGTTTGCTCATGATAACACCAGTTCTCCATAAATTGACTTGGAAGTTCCACAGAGTCCCATTCTACACCACTAATTCCTGAAGCATCTAAATCATCAATCGTTGTGAGCATGTGTTGAAGGCCATGGCCGAACTCATGAAAAAGAGTTTCAACTTCTCTGAATGTTAACAGAGAAGGTTCTGTTTTTGTGGGTGGTGTAAAGTTACAAACAAGATAAGCTACAGGACGAGTGATTTTTCCATTTTTTTCTTTTCTTCGATCAATACAATTATTCATCCAAGCACCACTTCTTTTATTGCTGCTTCTTGTATAAGGATCTAGATAAAAAGAGGCAATGTGTTCGTTATGTTTGTCATAAATATTGTAAAAAGTAACAGATTGATCCCATTTTTCTATAGCAATTGACTTGTCTTCTTTTACAGTGATTTGGAACAGATTTTGAGCTAGAGCAAATAAACCTTTTGTGACTATGTCAAAAGAAAAATAAGGTTTTAACTCCTCTTCGTCATAAGAAAATTTTTCTTCTCTAAGTCTTTTACTCCAATAAGGAAGATCCCAGTGGTGGAAATCACTTTGACCACTTTCTTTTTTTGTAAAAGATTTTAGCTCTTCTAATTCTTCCTCGGCTCTTAAACGAGCATGTTTTTGAAGTTTGTTTGTCATTTCATAAATCTGCGGTACATTTTCAGCCATTTTTGTAGCTAAACTTAACTGGGCATAAGAGTCAAATTTAAGAAGCTTTGCTTGCTCTTTTCTTAATTTTAGAATCTCATTCACAAGAGGTGTGTTGTTAGTTTTGCCAGAAGAAGCAAGTGTGATGGAAGCTAAATAAAGTTCTTTACGAAGCTCTCTCGTGGGAGAGTTTTCCATGAAAGGAGAGTAGCTTGTAAACTCTTGTGTGATGAGCCAAGGCCCATTTTCTTTTGAGCTTTCTTTGTTTTTAAACTTATTTTTATAAGCTTCAGAAGTAAGTTCAAGAAAAGAAGCTGGAAGTTTCCCCATATCTTTTCGATCAGTGACAACAAGATGATAGTCTTTAATAGCATCAAGAAGGTTGTTTGAAAACTGAGTGGAGAGTTGACTTAATTTTTTTGCTATTTCTATAAAAGTTTTTTTTTGTTCTTCTTCTAAAGCAATTCCAGCAAGTTGAGCATTCAAAATTTTTTTCTCTAGGATGCGCTGTCTTGTGCCACTCAGTTTTGTGAACTCGGAACTATTCTTGATATGAGAAAGTTTTTCGTAAATTTTAGGGCTCTGCTCGAGTTTTAAATAAAAACTTGTCATGGGTTCGATAAGTTTAGCATACACAGCCCTTAACTCTGGAGAGTTTTGAACACTGTGTAAATGACTAATAGGAGACCAAATGTTATGAATTTCAATTTGTAACTCTTCAAGAGGTTTAATGAGAGAGTCCCAAGTTGCAATGGAGTTTTCTTCTATATTTGTAAGAGTTTTATTCGCTCTTTCTAGAAGATCTAAAACATTTTTTTCTATGGAATCAATTTTAATCTGATTAAATGTAGGTAAAATCATTGGTTCATAGTTATTTAAGGACATTTAAAACCTTTCTGAAAAATTTAAGAAAATAATGTTTCAGCTTCATACAAAGAACGCAGAAGTCGTTCCACGTCTGTTTCGTCATTATAAAAATAAAAAGAAGCTCGCGAAAGAGCGCTCACACCTAGGGCTTGCATAAGCGGTTGGGCACACAAGTGGCCAGAGCGGATACAAACACCATGAGAGTCTGCCATAAAAGAGATGTCATGAGGATGAATTGTTTTATGAGAAAAGCTGACAAGGCTCAAAGGGTCTTGTTGATAAGTTGTGATATTTAGATTTTTTTTTAATTCATGAAGAAGAATTTTTGTTAGTTTTTTTTCATGTTTCATAATTTCTTCTTGGTCTAACTTTTTTATGTATTCATAACAAGCTGTCATGCCAATCACCCCAGCAATATTTGGAGTGCCTGCTTCAAATTTGTTTGGAAGCATATTCCAAGTGGATTCTTTTTCGTTGACAGTAGCTATCATATTCCCACCGGTTTGATAAGGAGGGATTTTTTCAAGAAGTTCTTTTTTTCCGTAAAGAACACCAACTCCAGTTGGTCCCATGATTTTATGAGCACTAAAGGTGTAGAAATCACAGTTAAGCTCAGTCACAGAAACTTTTCCGTGTGGAGCCCATTGAGCTCCGTCAACAACAGTGTAAGCCCCAACACTTTTAGCTAAGTCTATGAGCTCTTTTACAGGACTCAGTCCTCCTAGAACATTAGATACATGTGAAAAAGCAAGAATTTTAGTTTTAGAACTCATAAGCTCTTTTGCTTTTTCTAGGTTAATTCTAAAATCTTTATCAAGAGGAATTACTCTAAAGAGAGCACCTTTTCTTTTTGCTATCTGTTGCCAAGGGATAAAATTAGCATGATGTTCTGATGCTGTGACTAGAACCTCGTCTCCTTCTTTGAGACAATATTCTCCAAGAGAAGAAGCTACAAGGTTTAGGGAGTGAGTTGTGCCAGAAGTAAAAATAATTTCTTCTTTGTTTTTTGCTCCTAAAAATTTACGGCTTTCTTCCCTTGCTTTTTCATATAGGCTAGTGACATCGTCTCCTAGTTTATAGGCTCCTCTGTGAACACTCGCTCCGAGGTTTTCATAATAGTGAGAAATAGAGGCAATAACACTCTTTGGTTTTAAAGCTGTTGCTGCACTATCGAGGTAAGAAAGTTTTTTGTTCTCAGATTTAAAAAAAGGAAAATCTTCTTTCAAATTTATTATTGTAGGTGGAATTGGCATGATGAGAGTTATTTTCCTTCTGGGTAGAGAAGCGCATTCAGTTCTTCATCTGTTAGTTTTATGAGGTCTGAATAGCCTCCAACATGATGTTCACCGATAAAAATTTGTGGGACTGTGACTCGTTCCATAAGTTTCAAGAGTTCTTCATAGGCTTCTTTGTTGTCTGTCAATTCTATTTCTTTAAAGTGTAGACCTTTTTGTTTTAAAAAATTTTTTGCTCGTAAACAATAAATACAAGTACTTTTAGCGAACATTGTGATTTTTTGAGCTAGTGGATCAGGTTCTTTTTCAGGAAAAGGAATTTCTTTTTGGTTGAGTTGGTTATAGTAAAAAGCTCCAATTCCTAAGATCAGTAGAAAAAAAAGAGAAAGTGTATTTTTTTGTAAGAAAATTTTCATAATCTCTTTTTGAGTTTCCTTTTTCTGTTAAGCTAACATGCTAAATTACTTGACTTGTTTGGGTCTGGGTGATTAGGTTCAAAAAACTTATGAATTTTTTATCCACCTGAAAGGGGGGCTTTTGTTTTATGTCGAATGCTAAATTTAATGTTCCTTCACCAACGAATGAGCCGATTAATCAGTATAAGCCAATGAGTGCAGAAAAAAAACTTCTTTTAAAAGAGTTAGAAGAAACACGGCGTTCTTTTGTGAAGGTTCCCTTAGTTATAGGTGGTGAGAAGCTTTGGAAGGAGAGAACCAATCAGCTTCTTGAGCCTCATAAACACTCCTCTCAGATTGGGGAATACCAAGAGGCTGAAGAAAAAGATGTACTCACGGCTATTGATGTGAGTTGTGCAGCGGGGAAAGTTTGGTCCAGAATGCCGTGGGAAGAAAGAGCTAGCGTTTTTTTGAAAGCTGCAGATCTTCTCAGCACAAAATACCGACAAAAAATGAATGCTGCCACTATGTTGGCTCAGAGTAAAACTTGTTTTCAAGCAGAAATAGATGCTGTATGTGAGTTGGCTGATTTTTTTCGTTTTAATGCACGGTTTGCACAAGAAATTTATGAAGAACAACCGGTTCATTCTCCTTTTGGACAGTGGAACAGAACTGTTAATCGAGGTTTAGAGGGTTTTATTTTTGCGGTGGGGCCTTTTAATTTTACATCTATTTCTCTCAACCTAGCTTGTGCTCCAGCTTTAATGGGATGTTCTGTTTTGTGGAAACCTGCTCCTGCAGCAGTATTAAGTTCTTGGGTTGGATTACAGATTTTAGAAGAAGCAGGTCTGCCTTCTGGGGTTATTAATCTAGTGACAGGAGACCCCTCTCGAATTGGAGAAATAGCTTTAAATCACAGCTCGTTAGCAGGGGTTCATTTTACAGGATCCACAGCAACCTTTGATTATATTTGGGGGCGTGTCGGAGCGAATATTTCTAACTACCGAAATTACCCTAGGCTTGTTGGAGAAACAGGGGGTAAAGATTTTATTTTCGCTCATAAGAGTGCTTCTCAGGAAGAACTCCTTGTGGCTATGCTGAGAGGGGCTTTTGAGTACCAAGGGCAGAAGTGTTCTGCAGCTTCTAGAGCTTACATTCCTCAGTCTCTTTGGAAAACTCTTAAAGGACCTCTTATAGAGCAAGTGAATCAAATTAAAATGGGAGACCCTACAGACTTTACAAATTTTATGAGTGCAGTGATTGATAAAAGATCATTTTCTAAGATTACAAGTTATATTGATCACGCAAAAGTGGCTCAAGATGCTAAAATTCTTTGTGGTGGTGAGTATGATGACACGGAAGGTTTTTTTGTGCGGCCTACTGTGATTGAAACAAGAAATCCTCGTTATCGTTCTATGGTAGAAGAAATTTTTGGCCCTGTTCTCACTGTCTATGTATATCCAGATGATGAGCTTGAAGCTGTTTTAAAACTTTGTGACGAGAGCACACCTTATGCTCTGACAGGGGCAATATTTGCAAGAGATAGATCTGTGATTGAGAGTTTGAGCGAAACTCTTCGCTACAGTGCTGGAAATTTTTATATCAACGATAAACCAACAGGAGCTGTCGTGGGGCAGCAGCCTTTTGGTGGCTCTAGACGTTCTGGTACAAATGATAAAGCTGGTAGTCGTACAAATCTTCTTAAATGGGTGACTCCTCAAACAATCAAAGAAAACTTCCTCTCTATGACTAATTGGAGATATCCTCATATGGAAGAAGGAAACTAAAAGAGGGGGCTTTAAAATTGTTTTTATTTAAGAAAACTTTTGGTGTGAGAATTTGGACTTTTTTTAAAGTTCCCATGCTATTTCTTATGCGGCCTGTGGTTCATAGCCTTGATGAAAAACATGCGGAAATTTCTATTCGTCTTGGGTATTTCACAAAGAATCATTTTAAGTCCATGTACGCTGGTGTTCTTGTTGCTGGGGCAGATCTTGGGTGCGGTCTTTTAGCCATGGAGATTGCTAAAAAAAATCGCGGAAAAATTCTTCTTTTGTTCAAAGATATACAGGCTTCTTTTTATAAGCGTGCTATGGGAAGGACTCTATTTGTTTGTAACGATGGAGAGCTTATCTCTCAAGCTGTGTTAAAGGCTATTCGTTCAGGAGAACGTCAAAATCTTATAGTGGCTGTTAAGGCTTTTTGCCCTGATATTTCTGAAGAATTAGTAGCGGAATTTAAGATGACTCTTTCGCTTAAGAATGTTTAGCTGAGGAGACATCACGTTGACGAGAGCTAGGGGGTCTGTTAAATTAAGAGCCCAGTTTTTTTTTAGATTAATCATGTGAAAGCGAAACAATTTTTTTAGTTTTCACTTTATAAAGAAAGGTAAGAGTATGTCCGTACTTGTTGGAAAGAATGCTCCTGATTTTGAAGCAACAGCAGTGATTAATGGGAGTGAATTCAAAAAAAACTACCGTTTAAGTGATACAAACGGTTCTTATAGACTTCTTTTTTTCTATCCTCTTGACTTTACTTTTGTTTGTCCAACAGAGCTTCACGCTTTTCAAGAAAAATTAGCTCAATTTAAAGCATTAAATTGTGAAGTGATTGCTTGTTCTGTAGATTCTCACTTCTCTCACCATGCTTGGTTACAATCAGATCGTAATCATGGTGGTATTAAAGGAATTAAGTACCCAGTTGTAGCTGATATCAATAAGACAATTGCTCGTGATTACGATGTTCTTATTGAAAATGATGGTGTTGCTTTGAGAGGATCATTTCTTATCGATAAAGAGGGGATTGTCAGACATCAAACAGTAAACGATCTTCCTCTTGGTAGAAATGTCGATGAATTTTTAAGACTTCTAGAAGCTCTTCAGTTTTCTGAAAAGCATGGAGAAGTTTGTCCTGCAAACTGGACAAAAGGTGAGAAAGCTATGAAGCCAAATCACTCCAGTTTGAATGAGTATATGAGTTCAACTTCTAAGTAGATTTTTGATATTTACGGATAAGCTAATAGTTTTATTAGCTTATTTTTTTTGGAAAAATCTATTTCCTCATTCCTTTTTTATTCTTTTTGTGTTAGTTTCTCGCGATTAATAATACCATCCAATTTTTTGATTAAAGAGAGAAGCATTGTGAAGCTTTTATTTATGTCATTTATTTTTTGCTATTTCGTTTCTTCAGGATTTTGTTTTGGGTCTTCTCACAAAAGAAAACAAGCTGAGACAGCTTCTGGATCTCGTCCTAAACAAGGTAGATCGGTAAACGGGTTTGTGCCAGCAGAATTTTTTGAAGATGATATAAGAACAGAGAAAAAAGTGACAATTAACTGTGTCACAGAGCTTGTGGCAAGATTCACACCAGAGGGCAAGTTAGGTCTTAGTCGGCATTTTGCTCCTGAGTTTATTCCTTCAAAACCTTTTGTGGGCAAAAAAGGATTTAGTATTGGTTTTGAAATCGAGTCTTATGGTTTGAGATTTGCAAAGCAAGAGTGGGAAAATGGGGTCACAAACATTGGTGGGGATTCATCTAATCCAGAGGGTTATGAAAAGGTAATTTTTTCTGTAAGTTTTGAACCATTTAGCTTAAAGCAAGCTATTCACTTTTTAACAATTCTTAAAGAAAATGTAGAGGAAAAAACTTCTTTAAAATCTGCTATTACCAAAGCCAGTAAAATATTTAAAAAGCAATATAAATCAGTGACTGTTAACTTCACAGTTTTTAGTAACGATAGAGAATTGGTAAAAAGTACAAAACCAGATGTATTTAAAATTCAGGAAGATTTTTTAGAAGAGCCTGAGTACGAAAATCCTAGCAAAAAAGACCAAGATAAACTAGGTTTTCTACCAGGTGTCACTGAAATCGAAACAGTCGATTGGCATGTGTCTATGACATTAGGCGCTCCTCTAAAAGATTTTACACTAGAAGATTTTGTTTCAAAGTTAATTGTTCTCGCTTCTGCCCAAGCTTATAAAGGGCTTGAAGATCCTCTATTGCAAGCAGCAGTAGAAAATTCAAAGAATTATAAAACACAACCTGGGCAAAGATTTCATTTTAAAGAGTATGATCCATGTGTGAGGATCGCTATTTTATATAGTGAATTAGAAAAAATTCTTCGTGGTATTCGTAAAGAAAATAGGCCCTCTGATGAAGAATTGATTCCTCTGTTTCTTGTTCTTGATTTTGCTCTTATGAATTTACACGCTAGAAGAGATGAAGATGGAGTTCCCACAGGTGTTCTCTCAGTGAAAGGTGTTATAAAAGAAAACCCTTTCAATTGTGCAAGAGCTCTTAATCAGTATAATTTAACCTTCAAAGATCTTTGTGGTGTATTACCAAAGACAGTGTTTCAATTAGCTGAGATTCTTTCTCAGAGGGGTGCTCGTGGGGAGAGAAGTAAAGTTTTAGAGTTTATTTACTCTATAAGAAAACAGTCCTTCATTTATGATTTAAGTATTTTTAAATTAGTGAGAAAAGTAAAAGATGTTCCTGAAGAAGATAAAATTTTTACTTTTGTGCCTAACTCTGGGGTTCAAGATTCATTGCTACCAAGCTTTGTTGTTCTAGAAACAAGAGGAATTAATGCAAAACAAAGAGAGTATAGCCCGTATGCTTTTAGTCATGAGCCTCTTAGGAAGCCTTTTGGTGTTGTGTTTAGTGCTATAGTAAATTCTTTTTTAAAGAAGTGATTTACCATTGATACTGGTCATTGTTATGAATAAAGTAAAAATCAAAAGCATCTAGCTTTGGCAAGCTCATCTGAGCTTTTGTTTTTCCTTTGTCATCTATATTTTTACCATTCCAAAGAGCAAAGTTTATTTGTTCTATTTTTTTCTTTGCAAGGTAACTCTCTGTGTTTGGATTTTCATTGTAGCTTTCTTCTTGTACTCGATCTACAAGGTGGTTTACCCAACGGAGTTTTTTAGCTTTGTCAGCAAACTCTTCCCAGTTACCCATTGGGTCATGTTCATACATTTTTTTGTAAAAACTTTCTAAAGAAATCCCCATTTTCTTTGCTACTGGTTCATGAAGGCGTTTTCCCCACTCTTGGAATAACTCAAGAGATTTTTTTTGTTCTGCTACGTTTCCATACTTTACCCCTGAGAGTTGGTGATGCAAAATAATAGCGTTATCATAAGCATAAGATTCATCAGCTAAGGATGTGATAACAGCAGACATGCTAGCTGCAAAAGATTTAACAAGAACATGAATGGGAGCTTCACTTGAAGCCATTGCCTTTAAAATTCTGTAACCTTCCATCACAGAACCTCCAGGTGAGCGTCCAATAACAATAAAGATAGGAGCTGTTTTAGATTTGTTATTAAAAAAATGAATGCGTTCTGTGATGTAGTCAGCAACCCCATAAATAATAACTCCATTGAGTTCTATTCTTCGGTCGCTGATTCTTAGAACATCATTTCCAATAGGGTTAAGAGGGTATTCTATTTCTTTGTTTGTTTGACTATTCCAAGCTTCCTTTTGTATGCGAAGTTTTAGATTTTGTTCTAGATCTTTATTTTTAATTTCACTTAACATTTGAGTTAAGAGGAGTTTTTCTCGGTCCATATTTGCTCTGAGCTGCATATCAGCTAAGACTTGAGATTCTTCTTTATATTTTTCTAAAAGAAGCTGATTTTTTAGAGATAGGAGTTCAATTTCTTCTTTGAGTTTCTGTGTGGCTAGTGTGTGTTTTTTTTGAGAAGCCATTAACTCTAAATCTATTTTTTCAAAATCTTCTTGTTGAGCTTTTTTGGAGTTTTCTTTTTCTTTTTTTTCAAGAGCAGCTTTAACTTCTAGTGCTTCAAGCTTCTGTTTTTCATTAGCAATAGATTGTCTAAATTTTAATGATTTTAAATCTTCTTCAGCTTGTAGTTTTTTAGTTTCAGCTTGTATTTTTTCGAGTGCCAGTTCTTCAAGTGTTTTTTTAGGTGTTGATTGTAAATTTTGTTTTTGAGGTGCTTTTTTTAAAACTTCTTCAGCAGGGAGTGATGAGGCCATTAAGAAAAGAAAAAAAATAAAAGAGGAAAAAATATTTTTTAGGGTCATAAAAAAATTCTCCACGAGTGTGTTGTCTCTTCGGTTTAAGAGATTTTTAGCGTTTATTTATTTTAGCATAAAATTTTTATTTTTTAATTCGCATCAATGTGGAAATTATTCAAAAATTCTTTGGAAAAAACCAGAAGAAGGTTTCTTTTTCTCGACATCATTTCCGAAGGGAAGTCCTGAAGCCTTGGCATAATTTTCTAAATGAGTCTTTTCTTCTTTGCTTAATTTCTTAGGGACCGTGATGTGGAGGCGTAAGAAAAAGTCCCCTCTCCCGCGACTTCTGAGAGATGGAACTCCTTTATCTTTTAGTTTAAAGGTTTCTCCATGTTGAGAACCTGCAGGGATTGTGAAAGTTTCTTTGGAGTCTAGTGTTTCTACTTGAACTTTGCAGCCTAGGCTTGCTTGGATACAGCTTAGAGGATAGTCCAGATAAATATCATTGCCATCTCTTAGGAAGTCTTTGCTTTCTTTGACAGTGATGAAAACATAAAGGTCTCCACTTTGACCTTGAGGAGCTGTTTCCCCTTCTCCGCTGACTCTTAGGCGGACACCATCGCTAATACCAGCAGGGACTTTTATTTCTAAAGTTTTCTTTTTGCTTACAGCGCCTGCTCCGTGACACTCTGGGCAGAATTCTTTAATTTTTTTTCCTGTGCCTCTGCAGCTATAACACTCCATCATAACGCTGAAAAAGCCTTGAGTTTGTCTTGTTTGGCCAGAGCCTTTACAAGATGTACAGGTTACAGGGCTTGTGCCTTTTTTAGCTCCTGACCCTGAGCAAGGCTCACAACTTGTTTGTTTGTAAAAACTGATGTCTTTTTTTACACCAAAAACAGCTTCTTTAAACTCGAGGGTGAGGTCGTATTGAAGATCTTTTCCTCGCCTCGTTTTTTTAGAGCCTCCCCCCTCTGAGGAGAAACCAAAAAAATCTTCAAAAATACTTCCAAAGCTAGAGAAGATATCACTAGGGTCTTGGGGACCGTGATATCCCTGCCCAGATAAGCCATCATGACCAAACTGATCATAAATCTGTCTTTTTTGGGTATCGCTTAAAACTTCATAGGCTTCAGAAACAGCTTTAAATTTTTCTTCTGCTGCTTTGTCATCCTGATTTTTATCAGGATGGTACTGCAGTGCTTTTTTTCTATAGGCTCGCTTGATAGTTGAGCCGTCTGCATTTCTTTCGATTTCTAGTAAAACGTAATAATCTTCTTTGTGAGTACTCATATTTTTTTTGCTTACCTTTTTTTTCAAGCAAGAAAATGCCAAATTTTCTAAAAAGTTAAGCTCAAGAAGACTCAATTGACAAGTCCCAAAGAGCTAATTTTAAGAGCTAAGAGCTAGGATTCTATCAAAGATGAGCCCAAAACTCAAGCGGTGTTCTTTTCTGATTCCAAATGAGTAAGATTTTAAAAATACAGGTTTTTTTATTTTCCCTTCTGGGAAAGAAGTTTTTTTGGCGAAAAGTCTAGGTAGTTTTCACAAAGTGTCAGAAGAAAGTCTCTTTCAAGAAGCCCGCAGTGAGGAATTATAAGTGAATTTTTTTTATAAGAAAGAAGACTGCATTTAGAAAAAAAAGGGTCATCATTCTGAGCCCATAAAAGGATATCCACATCGAGTTCTCTTGGAAGCCATTTTCTTTCTCTCGAATGCCCAATTCTATCTTCAAGACTTACAATTTTTTTATAGAGTTCATAGGGCTGATAAGAAGAGGCAAGATCACAAACCTGGTTTAGATAGTTATCTTCTTTTAAGTTTGGATAAATTTCTGATTTCAAAGGTGGTGTTTCTATCAAACTAGAAGATAAAATAATTTTTCCAAAAAAACTTAAACCTTCTAAACCTTGTTTACAGTTTTCTTTTCTGTCTCCTAGGTTAGACCCAAGAGAAAGAATATAGCGGTAGTGGAGGTTTGATGGCATTTGAATTCCTCAAAAACAAACGTTTAAAGTTCTTGTTTAATCTAAGAATGCCCCTCTAAATGCAAGAGGAAGCTATAATAAAGAGCGATATCTTTTAGATGATCAAACCTGCCAGAAGCTCCGCTATGACCAGCATTTAAGTCTGTGTAAAAGAGAAGAAGATTATTTCCTTTTCTTTTGTCCCTTAGTTTTGCAACCCATTTTGCTGGTTCCCAATACTGTACTTGAGAGTCGTGATAACCTGTGATGACAAGAAGGTTTGGATACTCTTGTTCTGTGACATTGTCATAAGGAGAGTAAGATTTCATATAATCATACTCATCTTTTTTATTAGGATTTCCCCATTCATCGTACTCAAATGTTGTAAGTGGAATAGTGTCATCAAGCATAGATGTCAGAACATCTACGAAAGGAACAATTGCAACAACTCCTTTATAAAGTTCTGGAGCCATATTAGTGACGGCTCCCATGAGTAGTCCGCCTGCACTTCCACCCATGGCATATAGATGCTCTTTTGATGTGTAGCCTTCAGAGATTAAAAATTTGCTGCAATCGATAAAGTCATAGAAAGTATTTTTTTTCTGAGACATTTTTCCAGACTCATACCAAGCACGTCCTTTGTAAGAAGAACCTCTAATGTGAGAAATTGCATAAACAAAACCTCTATCAAGAAGGCTTAGTCTCTCGGAAGAAAAAGAAGGATCTATTGTGATCCCGTAAGCTCCATAACCATATTGAAGAAGAGGTGTTTTATTTGTGATTTTTAAATCTTTTCTATGGACTATTGAAATAGGAACAAGTGCACCATCTCTTGCTGTTGCAAAAACTCTTTTTGACACATAGTTCTCAGAAGAAAAATCCCCAAGAACTTCTTTTGTTTTTAGAACTTTAGTTTCTTTTTTTGTTAAATCGTATTCTAAAATACTGTAAGGAGTTGTCATGGATTCATAAGAGTAACGAAGAGTTTTTCCTGAGTAACTTGGATTCATAGAAAAACTAATTTTATAAGGTTCTTCTTTTGTAGGAAGATAGCTTGTTTTATTTGTTTTTCTGTCAAGCAGTTTAATTTTAAGAAGTCCTTCGTGAGATTCTCTAAGTGCAACAAAGGATTCAAAAACTTCTATATCTTTCAAGAAAACTTCTGGTTCTACCGATAAAACTTCTTTCCAGTTTTCTAGATTTGTTTTTTCTAGTGTGGTTTCCATGAAAGAAAAATTTTTGTTGTTAAGATTTGTAAGAATATAAAAGCGATCTCCCCCGTCTTCTATTTCATATTCAACACCTCGTTTTCTTTGTGAAAAAACCTTAAGAGAAGACTCTTTGTCTGTGAGGTCTAAGAATCTAACTTCTGTTGTCAGTGTGCTATTTGAGAAAAGGAAAAGATAGCGTTTTGAGCGACTCTTTGAAAGATGGATAGAAAAAGTTGTGTCTTCTTCGAAAAATAGTTTTTCATGTTTTTTTGTTTCTAAGTTATAGCTCCATAGTTCGGAAGATCTTAGAGTGTTTAAATCTCTTTTATTGTAGTAGAGAATCTTGCTATCTGGGCCCCAAATAAAATCTCCACTAGCGCCTGAAATCACACTGTCTTCTGTTGTTTTCGTTAATAAATTTTCAATAGAAATAGAAAAAATTCTACGACTTTGTGTGTCCTGAGAATAAGCAAGAAGTGTTTCGCTAGGAGATACTTCCACATCTCCTAAATCAAAATAACTATAGTTTTTTGCTAATTCGTCTGTATTTAAAATAATTTCTTCTAAGCTCTGGAGAGATTCTTTCTTGCGGCAATAAAGAGGATGATTGGACTCTTCCTCCATTCTTGAATAATAATAGTAGCTTCCTTCATGGTAAGGAACGCTAGAGTCTTTTTTTACAGTGCGTGCTTTCATCTCTTCAAAAAGTTTATTTCGTAAAGTTTTTTTGTTTGAAAGAATTGTTTCAAGGTAATTGTTTTCTTCTTTTAAATAACTAAGAACAGGTTCTGAATCTCTTTCATTCATCCAGAAGTATGGGTCAATCCTTTTGTCCCCATGGATTTCTAAGATCTTTTCTTTTTTGAGAGCGATTGGTTCAGCAGGGGAACCTTTTGCAGTACTTGTTGTCATAGGGGCATCTCCTTTTTGGGATAAGAAAAAAAAGTAAGTGGTAGCACTGAGGCTTAGAACGATTGTTGTTAGAAAAAGTCTAAACATATTCTATCTATCCTCGGTATAATTATTGTGTTAGAATGGCGTTTCCCAAGCCCTTAGGGCTATTTCCTCTAATTTTGAATTATGTTAAAGCGTTATAGAAGACTCTTTTGAGATTTGACAGAAAGGCAAGGAAGATGCAACCAGTTTCTACCCATTGGGCTGATATTGCTGCTATGAAAATTATAAGAGAACAAGGTGACAAAGAGATCTACACTCTTGCAAGTGGAATAACTCCGAGCGGGAATGTGCACTTTGGAAATTTTAGAGAAGTCATCACAGTAGACTTAGTCGCTAGAGCTTTGAGAAAGCTTGGTAAGAAAGTGCGATTTATATACAGTTGGGATAATTTTGATACTTTCAGAAAAGTTCCAGCCGATCTTCCTAATCCAGAAGTTTTTGAAAAATATTTGAGAGAGTCTATTGCTCGTATTCCAGATCCATGGGGACAAGCTGCTTCTTACTCTGATGGCCGCTGTAAAATTTTTGAAAAAGAATTAGACACAGTGGGAATTGCTCCAGAGTTTATTTATCAAGAGAGCGAATACGCTAAAGGCGCTTACGCAGAAAATATGATTTTTGCTTTAGAAAACAAAGCTAAGATCAAGGATATTTTAGATCAACATCGAACAGAACCTCTGCCAGACACTTGGGTTCCTACAGTTGTTTATTGCTCTAAATGCAAAAAAGATGACATGCATACACAAGAGTACAAAGGCAATGGAAACTACTCTTATCACTGTAGTCATTGTGATAACAAAGAAACTTTTGCGATCAAAGATAGCTCTAATTTAAAATTAATTTGGCGTGTTGATTGGCCAATGAGATGGGCATATGAAAAAGTAGATTTCGAGCCAGGTGGAAAAGATCACTCAAGTGAAGGTGGCTCTTTTGATACAGGTAAAAAAATTGTTAAAGAACTCTGGAATAGAGAACCTCCTGTTTATCTTCAATATGATTTTGTAAAAATTAAGGGTGGTGGAGGAAAAATGTCTTCTTCTAAAGGAGATCTCTACACCCTTTCTGATCTTGAAACTGTTTATGAACCTGAAATTTTAAGATGGATTTTTGTTTCTCAAAGACCAAATCATGATTTTGCTATTGCTCTCGATGAGGATGTCTTCAAAATTTATGAAGAGTTTGATCGTTTAGAAGCGAAATATTTTGAGTTAAGAGATCAACCCTCTCTTGATAATAAAGATAAAACAAGTTTAAGAGTTTATGAACTTTCTTCTGTGACAGAGGATATTAAAAACATTCCTGTGAAGAAGAGAGCTTCTTTTAGAATGCTTTCTAATCGTCTTCAAATTTGTAATGGAAACTTAAAAAGAGCTTTTGAGAAGTACTATGCAGAAGAAGGTCATGATTGGAGTGTTTTTGAACCAAGAGCTGTGAGGGCGTGGTACTGGGTAACTCATCATGCCACAGGAGATTTTCGCTACACTCTGAGAGAAGGAGCGCTTGATTTTGTTTTTTCAGAAGAGCAAGAAAAAGCTGTTAAGCTCTGTTATGAGTGGCTAGCAAAAACAGATCTTGAATCTTTAGACTCCAAAGTAATTAATGAGCTGCTTTGGGAACATGTAGTTAATCAAGTAAGCTGTGAATCTAAAGATGTCTTTCAAGCCCTTTATCAATGTCTTGTTGGAAAAGATAAAGGCCCAAGGCTTCCAGGTTTTATTAAAGAACTTGGTAGTGAAACAGTTCTTAGTCTCTTAAAGGTTTAGAGAACCAAGAATGCCCCCAAGTGATTTCAGCTAGTTTGCTCTGTCCTTTAAGAGAAGGGTGGAAGCAGTCTTTTGTTGAAACGTCTTCTTTTTCAAATTTATAACTGGCCACACTGGCATCATGTTTCACGTGAGTAGAATATTTTTGTTGTAGTTCTATGAAGGTTTTATTGATTTCACTCAGTCGATTGACAAAAGAAGATCGATCACTTTCTGTTGAATAAGAACTTAAGAGATCGGGGCAAGTTCCACTTAAATCCCAAAGCCATCCACAATCATTTCGTCCAAGTTGCCAAAGGTGGTACATATTAGGGACTGAAACAAGAAGAATTTTAATCCCAAAATTGTGGTTGATCAGTTTGACAATAGCGTTTTCAATTCTTGTTTTGAAGACATCTAGGTTTCTTTCATAATTGCTAGACCAACTACAAGCGTCATTTCCACCAACAAGAAGAGTCACGTAGTTAGGGTTATTCTGTAGTAGAGCATCAACTTGGAGACCTATATCAGCTGATGTAGATCCTGAAGCAGCTACATTTACAGCTATGACTTCTTGGTTTTTTAAAAAGCTTGTGAGTCTTTGGTAGTGGCTTTTAACACCATAACGGTCAATGTGCCCTGTACTCCAGTTTGTTCCTTCGTTATCTCCCCAGCTTCTTGCGTTATTTGCTGTAGTTACAGAATCCCCAATGGACCCAATCACAAAAGTGCTTTCTTTAGTAGCGAGCAAGTTAAAAGAAAAATAAGAAAATAGACCAAATAAAAAGAGAATCTTTTGCATCGTAAAAATCCTTTTTAAAAAAAAAGACTAAGATCTTAAGATTCTAGGGCTCTAGAAGCTGAGTTACAATAAATAATTATCTGTAAAAACTTTCATTATTCCGTTTAGTTTTTTTTTTTGTTAGCGTTAAAGAACATTAAGAAATCAAAAAAAAGCAAAGGGAAAACTATGGTATTTAAGGGTATTAGGAAGGTTTTATTTGTCACAGGTCTTGTTTGTGGTTTTGGGACATCATTATTTTCTTTTGCAGAAGTAACACTTGACTGTCACGCACCAAGTACAAAACTGGAAAATGAACAAAAAAAAGAAATTTATTTTGAAGGGAAAAAGAAAGAAAAAGAGCTTTTTACTTTTGTAGCTTCCCAGAGCTGCAAAATTAAAGGAGTTAAAAAAGCTGATTTAGAGAAGCTTCAACACGCTTATGAAGACACTCTAAGATCTTATAAAAAACCTTTCAAAGGGGATGTAAAAAAAGGGGTAGAGTCTTTTAATATAAAAAGCGAAGTAGATTCATCCTTCAAGCTTGTGCACACAAGACCAACTCCCCACGGAGTTCTTGCTATAGAAGCTTCTATGAGTGCCGAGAGAAGTGGAGATGATGTCTTTACGACGCACTATGAAAGCAGTGCTTCGCCAAAGCTTGTAGATGAAGCTTCTAATGGCAATGCTAAGTACACTTACAAGGTGATTGAAGAGAGTTCTCTCAGGTTGTCAACAAGTGGGGCGAAAGTAACCTTTACAAGAACAGTGACTATTGTAAAACCAAAAGGTGTTCCTCAGTTTATGTTTAAGGGGCCAGCAGAAAGTGGAATCAAAGAGGATATTTCTGCTTTCATAGACTTTCACAAAGCTGTTTATGATAAAGCCTTCTAGGGTTTGTTGATTGTCTCTTTTTTATTCTGAGCTGCGTGTTTTTTAAGCATATCTTCTCTTCAATATTTCTCTTTAAAAACTTGCTTCATAGAAAAATGAAGCTTCTCTTTTCTCGTAAGGTGGAGAAGGCTATTAATATTTTTTATAAACTACTTGCTTTCCTACTGAGATCATGGGTAACATAATTTCAGACTGTTAACCTTCCACCAGAAAGGAAATTATGATGAACAAAGGTGATTTAGTAGATTACATCGCAGAAGATCTAGAAATTTCAAAAGCTATGGCTGACAAGATGATCACATCTTTTACTAAAGCTATTTACGACAACATCCGTAAAGATGGTGTTCGTCTAGCTGGTTTCGGTACTTTTAATTCAACAAAGAGAAAAGCAAGAACAGGTCGTAATCCACAAACAGGTGCTGAAATTAAGATTCCATCACGTTGGGTACCAACATTTAAAGCAGGTACAGTTCTTAAGAGCTGTGCTGAAAAGAAGAAGTAATATTCTTTTTGACGAGTAGAGAGTTATACTCTCTAGAGGGGAAGAAACGTTCTTCCTCTCTTTTTTTTTATAGAGCGCAATCCAAAAAAATATCGCCAGTTATTTTGAGTTCCAATGTTTTTCAATAAACTCATCCGGTAGGTTGAGATCTCTTGCATATTCCAAGTCTAGTCCAATGAGTCGTACAGACAAAAAATGTTTTACCCAATCGGATCCTTCTATAAGAAGAGAACGCCAAGGCCCATCTGCAATAACTTTTCCATTGTGGACGATGATAATGCGATCCGCAAAACGGATAGCAATCTCTACGTTTGATGTAGCAACAAGAAGAGTCATCCCTTCTTTCTGGGTAGCTAAATTAGAAATCATCTCGAGGATAATCGTAGAGGTCACTGGGTCTAAGCCTGAAGTGGGCTCGTCAAATAAAGCAACGAGGGGATCTGTTGCTAAGGCTCTAGCTATTCCAACTCTTCTTTTCATTCCTCCTGAAAGTTCGTGTGGGTAGAGTTTTTCTGTACCGGGGAGCTTTACAGCAGAGAGTAATGTCTTAATGGTCTCCATTCGTGTGAGTTCATTTTTTTCTGTCATGTGTATCATGGCAAAATTAAGATTTTCTTCTACAGTCATGAAGTCAAAAAGCCCGCCATTTTGAAAAGAGACACCAATTTTTTTAAAAATTTCGTTTTGAATATATCTTTTACTGTTTTGCATATCAGTTCCAAGGATAGATGTATGGCCACCTTCAAAGGGAACAAGTCCGAGGAGAAGTTTTAGAAGAGTAGTCTTACCACAACCTCCTGGGCCAATCAGGCTGACTTTTTCCCCTTTTTTGATATGAAAAGTGATATTCCTAAGGAGTTGAAAAGAACCGTAAGATTTATGGACACCTTCGCAGGAAATCAAAAGAGCTTTCTCCTTTCAACGCTTTATTTTGTTTCTCGTCCGAGCTTTCTGTTTTCAGGATCTTCTCATTCATTTCTTCTTCAGTAAAGTTTGTATTTGAAACGAGACATGAGCCTTGCTACAAGCAAAGGCTTTACTTCTTTAAGATAAAGTAGCTATTTTAAGGGAAGTGTGTTAATTTTTCCGCCAAGTTCCTATGTTGGGAGAGTTAGAACCTTGCTTAAAAACAATAACAAATCTTCAGTGATACCAGGATTTTATAATTTTTCTGAGGAAGAGCGCTTAGAGACCTTAGCTGATTTTGCGGGTTTGGAGCGTTCTCAACTCGAAACTCTTTCTAATTATGGAAACCTAGATAAGCATTTGGCTCATCTATTTATTGAGAATACAGTTGGTGTTTTTTCCCTTCCTCTTGGGGTTGCTCCAAATTTTGTGATCAACGGTAAACCTTATTTAGTCCCAATGGCTGTAGAAGAGAGCAGTGTAGTAGCAGCAGCAAGCCATGGAGCTAAGTTAGTTGCTGCTCGGGGTGGTTTCAAAGCTCGAGTCAATAAAAATCCTCAGATGACAGGACAGATGCAATTTTTTCCTGATCTTAGTTGTGATTTTGAAAGAATTCTTTCAGATCATAAAGAAGAAGCCATAGCTTTTGCTAATAGTGGTCAAGAGCGTTTGTTGACTCGAGGTGGTGGGGTTACAAATCTCACTTGGTATACAATTCCCGAACTTTCTTGTCTTGTTGTTCTTCTTCATGTTGGTACTTGCGATGCTATGGGTGCGAATATTGTAAACACCTTGTGCGAGAAGTTATCTGTTTTTTTGGCAAAACTTCTTGGAAATTGTGAAGTAGGTTTACGCATTCTAACTAATTTGACTCTTGAAAGAACAGTCGAAGCAAGTTGTATTATTTCTCCAGAGACTTTAAGTCCTAAAGGAGATGGGGAGCTTGTAGTTGATCAAATTATTCGTGCTTATGAGTTTGCTTATTTTGATGTGCTGAGAGCTAGCACTCACAATAAAGGTGTGATGAATGGTATTGATCCTGTTGTCATTGCAACAGGAAATGATTGGCGTGCTGTAGAAGCTGGAGCTCATGCTTTTGCTGCTAGAAGTGGCTCTTATAAACCCCTTACAAAATGGTCAAAAACTTTGAAGGGAGAACTCTTTGGAGTTATTGAGCTCCCTATGGCTCTTGGAACAGTCGGGGGAGTGACAAAATTACATCCAATGGCTCAGCTAGCCTTAAAAATTTTAGGAACACCTACAGCAGACGAGTTAGCTGAAATTGTTGCTTGTGTTGGTTTGGCGCAGAACTTATCAGCTTTAAAAGCTTTAGCAACAGAAGGTATTCAAAAAGGTCATATGGGCTTACATGCAAAGAATATCAATGAGCAGAGGATGCGAGTTTCTGCTATTAATGAATAATTTTTTGGGATAGGTTTGGTGAAAAAAATAGCTAAGCCTGATCACTAGGATGATCGCATGAGAGAAAAAAGCAGATTCTATCAAACGAGTGCTTCTGGGAAAGTTATTCTTATCGGAGAGCACGCTGTGGTTCATGGAGCACAAGCAGTGGCTTTGCCTCTTAGTGGTATTCGCATGAATCTTGAGATGTTCTTTAGTGACTCAGAAGTTGAGCATAGTTTTTTTGTACGAGGAAAAAAACTAGAAAAACTCTCTGTTCGTTTTCAAGATTTACTTGCAAAAGCTTGTGCCCTCTTTGGACAAGATATTTTTAAAGCTTCCTTTCGTGTTCAATCAGATATTTTAATTGGCTCTGGTCTTGGTTCTTCAGCTGCTTTATGTGTGGGGCTCCTTCGATTATTATCCCTTTATTTTGAATCGATTTTATCAGAGGAAGATTTAGCTAAAATGGCGAACACTCTGGAGGAGGCTTTTCATGGTTTTCCTTCTGGTTTAGACACTTCTGTGATTGCTTATGAAAAGCCTCTTATTTTTGAAAAAGGTAAAAAACCTCTTTTATGTTCTTTTAATTGGCAAAACGAAAAGGTGGGACGGAGTGACTTTTTTCCTTTTGTATTGGTGGATACTCTAGAGAGAAAAGAAACTTTCACCATGGTAGAAAAGACGAGAAAAATTTTTGCTAGTAAAAAAGGAGCAGCCCTCCTACAACGCTTTGATGCTCTTGCCAAAGGATTAATAAAAGCTCTCACAACGGGAAATATTTTTAAAGCTTCTGAGATTTTAATGGAAGCAGGAAGTCTTCTAAATGATCTTGGTGTCGTGACACAAAAGGCTTCTCAGATTGCGAAGGAAATTTTAGATTTAGGTGCCCTTGCTGTAAAAATAACAGGTTCTGGTGGTGGTGGTTGTTTACTTGCTCTTTTAGATCCCCGGAAGAGAGAAGATCAGCACCAAGCTTTGGTGGATCAGTTTGGTACAAATGCTGTGTTTAAGGCCTACTCTGCTTGAGTTTTAAAGATAAATAATAGTTATAATATTATAAAAAAAGTCTCTTTTTTTGCTTATTTTAAGAGGGTTTAATGGGTTCTTTTGTTGCTATAGCAGGAAAAATAGAAAGAGGGGAAAGGCTTTCTTTAGAAGATTTGATCAGTCTTTATTATGAAGAAGATTTATTTGCTATTGGTGAGCTTGCTGATTTTTTTCAAAAGAAAATAAATGGGACTCAAATTTCTTATAATCTTGTTTATGCTTTTGGCCTACCTGAAATATTTTTTCTTCAAGCAGAAAATTCATCTTTTTTAAACCAGGGAGCGTTGTCTCAAAGGAGATCTTTTTCAGAACATCTTTTTTCTTTAGAAAAAGCAATTAAGCATGGTGTGAGTGAAGTTTATATTGGAAGGGAAATTTTTCATGAAAAGAAGTTTGATTTTTATTTGGAAGTTTTTAAAAAACTGAAATCCTATTTTCCAAATCTTTTCGTGCGAGCTTTTAATGCAGTAGAGATTGATTTTTTTGCAAAAGAAACTACTTTGCCGTGGGTGGATATTTTAAATTCTTTCAAAGAAGCTGGTTTAGATGGTCTTGCAGATGTGAATACACAAATTTTTTCTGTGTATACAAAGAAACTGATTACACGAGATTTTAAATTAAAAGATTTTTTGTTAATTCATGAAATGGCTCATGACGCAGGTCTTACATCTAGTCTTAGCTTGCCATATTCTCATACAGGACAAGAAAAATCTTATTTTGAATTTATACAATCCATAAGAGATCTTCAAGATAGAACAGGAGGAGTGAGTTCTCTCACACCATATCCTAGTAGTTTTTCTATTCTGCGAGATGAGGTAAAAGAAATACCATCTGCTTCAGAGGATTTGAGATTCATTGCTTTATCACGTTTGTTTCTTGATAATATTAAAACGATTCGAGCTAATTGGACAATCTATGGTCCTGATCTTGCTCAGGTAGCTACTTCCTTTGGTGCCGGTGCTATTGGATCAGTTTGGGCGAATGAGTCAGGTGATCAAGATTTTTTTGTAACAAGACAAAGGGTTCGTGATCTTATTTTGCGGGCACGTAAAACACCGGTGGAAGAAAAAAGTTTAGAAGAAAAATCTTTTGAAAATAAAAAAGAATTGAGCCAGAGATTCTATGATATTTTACCAACTCCAAAAGATTATGATTTTTTTCTTGAAGCTTCGATTCACTTTGCAAAGAACAGTGATTTTTTTGATTTGGTAAAAGATAATAATAACACAGCTCTTTCTTCTTCTTGTTCTTCTTCTCCTTTGAAAGAGATGAGTTTTGGAGTTTCTGTGGACATGAACCTTGAAGGTGAATTGAGCGAGTTTTGGCCTGTTCTACTCAAAGCAAAAACAGAATATAGTGTAGTTTTCTGTCGTCTTGATTTGTCTTCTTATGCTGAAGATGAAAATGAAAGCGATTTTATTGCTCACTGGGAAGGTCTTCTCCTTAGGTTAAGAATGTTAAGAGAACAAATGCCTGATCTTCAAGTTGTTCTATCTGGATTTTTGTTTTTGTGGAAAGTAGCACAATCTAAAAAAAAAGAGCTGAAAGAAATTTTTACAGAACTTGTCTCTCTTCATGTCAATATGGTTGAAAGTTCTTCACAAGAGTTTGAAGGAGCTTTGACAAATTCAGAGATTATTACGTTGCATAAGCAAGCTCATTTGTCTGGTTTGTCTACAACAGCAAAGCTTGAACTCAATGCTCGTGTAGATGGGACAGGTTTTTTGTGGAAAGTTTTTTTGTCTAAGTTAAATAGCTTTATAATGTTACAGAAAGAAACATTAGGAATTAAAGCTTTAAAGCTAGAACCTTCTTTTGATTCGCCTATGAGTATGAGTGAATTTATTTATGCTGTGGCTTTAACAAAATATTTTTTAGTAGCAGGAAATGTGACTTCAGTTTTAATGGTTCCTTTGAAAAGCCTCCCTGTTTTGAATTCTGAGGCCTGTTTACTTCGTGAGATTCAATTAAAAAACCAGTCCTTCCCTTCTTTTGCACAAAGACAATTTATTTCCTTGTTGTTTTTACTGGGTGTGCAAGATGTGGGGGCTTTTGGTTACACAGAGCTTTCAGAAAAATTCCAAAAAATAATTTCTTTAGGGCCTCCATCATCTTTTTGTTTTTTAAAGCTGCGAGATGCTGCTTTTATTTCGACAGAGGAAAATTTCTTCTCGCCTCGAGCAGCTCTTAGTTCTTCTACTGAGATCAGTCCTTAAGGTCTTTATCCCTTCTTGTTTTTTGAGCGTTTTCATGGCAAATGATTATCTATTAGGAAGATTTTCTCTATTTACCTTGCGACTAGTATTACGAGTTCTTTTATGGCATATTGGCTAATAAAAGAATTACTTTTTGCTTGGATTTACTTTGAAGGTGATAAGCTATGGATAAGGTTCTTAGCTTCTTAAGTTGGTTAGAAACTTACGGGGACAAGGGTATCTATTTGATATTTCTTGTATTATTGGCTTGTGGCTTTGGTTTTCCGTTGCCTGAAGATGTTCCTTTGCTAGCAGCAGGTCTTCTCTCTGGGCTTGGGTATGTAAACTTTTGGTATGCTCTTCTTGTTTGTTTTTTAGGGGTTTTATTAGGAGATTCTACAGTTTTCTTTTTAGGGAAAACTTTCGGCGAAAAACTTAAAAAGAGTTTTCTCTTTCGTTATATTTTTACAGAACCTCGCGAAAAGAAAATAGCAGGTTGGTTTCAGAAGCATGGCGACAAGTCTGTTTTTTTGGCACGTTTTGCACCAGGGCTTCGAGTTGCCGTTTTCTTTTCTGCAGGTAGTTACCGTGTGCCATATTGGAAATTTCTTTTTTTTGATGGAATAGCAGCCCTTGTTTCTGTTCCTGTTTGGGTTTGGTTAGCCTATAAGTTAAGTTCTAATTTAGAGCTGCTTTCTGAAAAATTACGTCAGTTTCAGTGGGGCTTTTATACGGTTCTTGGTGTTTGTCTTGTCGGTGGGATTTTATTTTTTGCTCTAAAAAAGACAAGTAACAACAAAATTTAGTTAAAAAAATATTTACGTCTTTTTAAGATCCTATAATTTTCTTTCTTCATAGAGTGCTTTTCCAGCATAAATATCTCTTGTGAGAAATTCTTGTTCTTCTTTTAGATCGCTTTCGAAGACATGTTTAAACCAGACTTTTTTTTCTGGACTCCAAAGATAACCTCTATCTTTAAGATTATCTTTAAGACTAAAAGGGGCTCCATTTGCCATGAGTTCATATGTGGATTCATAACTTTTTGTAAGAAGTTCTTTCATATAAGGAGCTATGAGCCGAAAGGTTGTAGCACAATCAAAAAGAGCTCTGTGAGCAAATGGATTTACAAACCCATGGTCACAAGCAAGATAGTTTAGGGCTTGTGATTTGAATCCGTGTTTTTTCCAATCAATATGTCTTTGTGAGCATACCCAATGAGTTTGAAGTTCTTTCAGAATATCAATGTGCTCAAGGAAAGAGCGATCAAAGGGCATATTATGAGCAATGACAAAAGAAGACTCTTGAAAAAATTCTCTTACTTTTTGCCAGTTAATTTTGCGATCTTTGAGTAAAGAATCATTCAAACCTGTAATTTTTTCTATATTAGAGGGTAAAGGTTTTTTAGGGTCTTCAAGCTCACTGTAAGAAGCGATAAGATCAGTTTTATAGTTTTCATCGAGTGATATTTTTAGAAGGCCAATTTCAATAATTTTATCATTATAGCAGTCTAATCCGGTTGTTTCTAAATCTACAATTAGGCCAAATTTCATAGTCAAGGTAGTCTCCGCACAGTGCTTCATGAAAAAACACTTTATATCAAAAAACACTAGAAATGAAAATGCTAAATCCTTTAGCTCTTTTTCTGCATGATTTTCTTTTTTTGTAAAATTTCATAACGAGTTTTCGCATACACTTGTACTTTTTCTTTTAACGGATCTTTTCAAGAAATCTTTTCCATTATAGTTTGTTAAATAATTTCAAGCTCTTGCTGTTAAAGTCATTGTGCAGGTTTTTCTTAATCACGCGCTCACGGTTTGGTTATTTTTTTTAACTCTTTTTCATGAGTGCTTTTGGATGAACAACTCTGTTTTAAGTCCTCATATTTTAGTGAAAGCTTATAGTGTTGGTTTGTTTCCTATGGCTGACATGATAACTGGTGAAATTTCTTGGTATAAACCAGATCCAAGAGCAATTATTCCTCTTGGCGGGTTTCATATTTCTCGATCTCTAAAAAAATTTATTAACAAAAATCACTACCGTATATCTTACAGTGAGGCTTTTACAAAAGTGATGAGATCTTGTTCAAATCGTTCGGATACTTGGATTTCAGATAATCTTGTGGAAGCTTACTCGCGAATGAATCGCATGGGAGCTGCGCATTCTGTTGAAGTATGGGAAGGCGAAGAGCTTGTAGGTGGTGTTTATGGGCTGAGCCTAGGAGGAGCATTTTTTGCTGAGTCCATGTTTCACACAAGAGATAATACTTCTAAATTGGCTCTTTACTATTTAGTTGAAAAATTAAAGCACAGTGGTTTTACTCTTCTTGAGTGTCAATATATGACAGATCATCTTGAGAGTCTTGGGGCCAAAGAAATTTCGGATGAAATTTATCAAGAAAAATTACAGTACTCAGTTAATCAAGATGTGTTTTTTAAAATTTAGCTTCTAGGTCGATTGCCCAAGTTCTTCCTGGGAGAGGTATTCCGTAAAATTCACTCCGTGGAATTTTTCCAAAGTTTTTCTTTTTCCCTCTTGTTTCTAGTTCTAGAGAGTTTACATCAAAAAGATTATTCAAACTAAATTTCACTGAGAAGAGAGTATTTTTTATTTTATAGCTATAGCCAGTGGCAAGATCACTCAAGAGATGCGGTTTTATAAGTATAGTATTAGCACTGTCATAATAGTAAGGTCCATTTAGCCTTTGGCTTAAATGAAAGAAAATCTCTTTCACTTTTATTTCCATATGATTTGTAAAAACATAAAAAGAAGAGAGAGGAATAAGTGTATATTTTTTTTGATTTGATGTGTCTAAGTTATGAAGATAAGAAAAACCAGAAAGCATATCAAAATAATAAGTTTTTAAATTATGGCTTAGTTCAAATCCAAAAGTTCTTGTTTTGGAAAGATTAAGAGCTGTCACTTTTTGAAAGCTAGCAGGGATGAAACGGATTTTATCTGAAGAAAAATCACAAAACACATTTCCCATAAAAGAATTTTTTCCTGCAATTTTTCCACCTAATTCAAGGTGTGTGCTTTTTTCAGAGCGTAGTCCTTCTGATTCACTTATGAAGTGATTGTCTCCTAGTTCTTCTAGAAGATTTGGTAGTCTTTTTTGCTGAGCAAATTGGAAATAGATATTTCCTTTTTGTTTTTTATAGAAAAGAGAAAAAGAGTAGCTAAAACTCAGTTCACGGTTAGTTTGTTTTTTAGAGTCTTTAGAAAATCTGAGATGGTATTTATTTTCTAAAAAAAAAGGAGAGAAGAATTTTATTTGATAGGCTGTGTAAAAATCAAAAGCATTTCGTTCTGGTCTGTAAAGTTCATTTTTTAGTAGATAAGAAACTTGCGAATAGCTATAAGCTAGGGATAAATGTGTTTTAAAAAAAAAGTTTTCCCAAAAAGGCATAAAAGAGAAGCGAAAATGATCTGAGTTGCTTTCTGTTTTGTAATAAGAGCTCGTGTAATTTTTCTCACCTTTTTGGTGATTAAAAGTAAGTGAGATTTTCTCTGGTTTTATAGGGGCTTTTTCTTCTTTTTTAGGAGCCCATGTTAGTTCAAAGTGATTCAAAAATGAGAAATTATCAAGAGACATTTCTTCACTTAGGTTATTTAACAGAGGTAGCTCTCTTTTTTCTTTATAGATAAAACTATAGAAATTAAAAGAAACTTCTTTGTAGTAATAAGATAAAAATGGAGATATGAAATAAGAGTCTTGGCCATTGTGTTGAAGTGTTTCTGTTCTTCCATTTTTTGTATTGAATAGTGTTCCTTCGTTGTTCCAGTAAGAGTAAGCGCCTTTTGTGTCGTGAAGAGAAAAAAACAAGCTAAAAGAAAAATTTTCTAGGATGAATTTCTTTCTCTCTATTTGAGAATAGAAGTTTTTTCCAAAAGGGACCCCAAACCTTGCGCCAACAAGAGATTTGTCTTTAAAACTGTTTTTTTGATACTGCAGTAGTCCAAAAGGATTTGAAGAAGCTATTTCATAAGGAGATAGACCTTCAAAAATATTTACTTGAGTAAATTGCTTCGAATTAAAACTATAAGGAATAGGGAGGCTGAGCCATGGATCATAGATCAGACTATCGTTAAACCAAATTTCTGTGTTCTCTTGTCTTTGACCTCTGATTTTTGGCAGGATAAAATCGTTTGCTTTTATTTCAGACCCTTCTTGTGTTTCTAGGGACGATTTTGTTTTAGTATAACTTTTTAAAGTAGTGCTGCTGATTTCATCTGCATTGAAAGAACCTTTTGAGCTAGGGTTTTTTGTTTCAATTCTTGAACGTTTCTTTCCTGTTATAATCACTAAGTTTTTTACAGGGAAGGCTTGTTTTGAAAGGATAAGAAAAATTAGAAAGAAAATTTTATTCAAGGAATAAGAACTCCCTCATAGAAGTCAAGATCAATTTCTTCGGTGAAAACTTTTTTATCTCCACAATAAAAATGAATTTTCCCATTTTTTGTTTCTTCATTTTCACCAATAAAAACACAATTATTTGATTTGTCATAGACAAGAGATATGGAGGATGTCTTCCTCTCTAAGGGATGATAGTCTGTTTCTTTAAATGGGTTAAAAAAAATTGACTTTATTTTTCTCTCTCCTGATGTTTTTTCTTTTACTGGTGTTAGGAAAAAACCATCTTGAGTCAAAACAGGAGATCCAAACTTTTCATAAGAGCTTAAATCTGAAAGGTCATGAGCTTGTGTGACATCTAAATTTGAAAGATTAATTCTGTCATAAGAGCTTTCTCCTTTTTCGTAGGCTAAAGAAAAACTAAAGAGTTCGTTAGAATTCATAGTATTTTCGAACAGAGTTTCGGAATAAGAAGCATTTGTTTTTTTTGTACTCTGTAATTTTAAAGTGAAATTTGGATTTTTTTCTAAGATAAAATCATATATTTTTTGAGAGCTATCAGGGCTCCAAAAGTCATTAAGTCCAAGAGAAAGAGTGTAAATATGTTTCTTCCCTGAAGAGTCTTTTTTTAGAATTAGGTTTCCTGGTCTAAACATATTATCAGTATATAAGTCGTTTAATACACCTGATTTTAGATTAAAGAGTTTAATTTTTCCTTCAGAAAGACAGCTGAGAAGACTGTAATCTTCTGTGATAGGAAGTAAAAAATAGGGATCCCCTGAGGATAAAAAAGAAGATTTCTCTGGTTGCAAAAGTTCAAAATTATTTTGAGTGTCAAGAATAAGATAGTTTTTTTGAAAACCCATTCTATTAAAAAGATAAATTTTATCTTTGATAAGAAAGAGCTTAGGATCACCACTTTGTCCATTTAAAATTTCTTCAACTATTCCTGTTTTGAAATTATACCAATATAAAATAGAAGAGTGGATACCTTTGCGGGCTGTAAATAAAAGACCTCTATAGTCTGAATTGATGATTTTTGAAAATAAATAAGTCTCTCTTGGTGCTTCTGTAGAACAAGAAGAAAGAAAAGAAATTTGAAGAAGAAAAAGAAAATTTTTCAGCATAGAGCGCTCCGCAAAGACCAAATCTAGAAAAAGTTTTTGAATCATACTTTTTTTTCTTTTTAAATCTATGGGTTAAAATTTTTTTCTATAATTTTAGCTGGTTAGTGTGATTTTTAAAAAAATTTTGCTCTTTCAACTTTGAATTACAGGTGTTTTTCTTTATCTTTCAGGAATCTTATTTTTTATTGATTTTGGAGGGCATAATGAAGTACGTCAGATTTTCTTTTTTGTTTTTCTTGCTTTCGTACTTAAATCTTTCAGCTAAAGAGCTTGGGCATACAGGGTATATTCTAGAGCATATGAAGAGGTCTAAGCCAAAAGATTACCATGACAAAGTAAAAGAAAGATTAGAGTATATAAAGGCTAAAAAAGAAGAAACACTGATTCATACTATTGTTAATTACCAGGGAGATGGTCTCACTGAAAAAGAGAAGAAAAAGGATTTAAACGATTACCGTGTTTTTCAAGAGTTTCCAGGTAATTATAAGATAGGAGAGACAGAGCTTTCAACTGTTTATGAGACTCCTCTTCATTACGCAGCAAAAAGAGGGTTAACAAGTTTATTTAAACTTTTATATAGCTATGGTGCTAATCCTGTTCGTGCTAACTCACTTGGACAAACTCCAGCTATGATTGCTTCTGAGTCTGGGGCTATTGATATTATTGACTTTTTAATAGAAAAAAGAGAGTTGAATCCTAATACAAAAGCAGCATATAGTTCAAGAACAGCTCTTCACTACGCATTAATGGGAGAACTTAATGAGCACAAACATACTATTGCAATTCATCTTATAGAAGCAGGTACAGATTGTACCTTGGAAGATAGGACTTTTAAAACCCCTATGAGTGAAGCTATTAGACATGCTAATTTTGAGCTTATAGAATTGATGTTAGAAAAAGATTACGACATAAACTATAGAACTTCTGCTCAGAAAATAGTTGCTGTTAATACTTATGACCAAGCTGCCCAAAGTTTTAAGAAATCTATGTTAACTAAAACGAATAAGATGGCAAGAAGAACAGCTCTTATGGAAGCCTTAGATAGATATCACGGTAAAAATGGCAAAGTATCTGAAAAAGAAAAGAAAAATTTAAAAAAAATCATTCTTAAATTTGTTAAAAGAGAGGGTGTTGATTTAGATAGTGCTGATAGTGAGGGTATGACCACTCTCATGTATGCAGTAAAAACAAATGATTTACAGATTGTAAAAGCTGTGATGGAAAGAGGGGCTAACTCCGATATTAAAACATCTGCAGATGTGGATGTTTATAAAATTGCTTCTAGTGAAAGTAGTTCTGAAATTATAAAATATCTGAGTCAAGTAAAAAAAGAGAAAGAAGACGGCCTATGGATACCAAAAAATGACTTCAAAGATGATATGTTTGATGAGTAGTGTGCTTGGTATTACCTCTTCTCGCCTACTAAGATAAGTCTTTTTGTGATAGAGAGATTGCCTCTTCCTTCTCTTTTTTATAGAATGATCCCCTTTTGAAAAAAAAATGAGTTATCCCGCGGGGAATTTTATGAACTTCTATGTGATTTTATCCTTCTCTCTAAATTTCTTGATTCTTTTTTTTCTTATTTTGGCACTTTTGTATGAAAAAAAATCTTTAGAAATTTCTTTGAAGTCTTTTGAGGAAAACTAAAGTGGAATGGAAGAACGAAAAAAACCGGTCAAAGAAGTGGATTTTTGGTGGTGGATTTATTTTATTGCTTGTGATGGCTTTTTCTTTTTATGCAATGCAAAATTATTCGGTTTATTTCTATACGCCTAAAGAACTTTTTGAAAAAGTAGATGAGCTAGGAGAGTCTCAAATTCGAGTGGGTGGAATGGTAAAGAGTTCTTCTGTTCATTGGAATCCTGATACACTTAGTTTGCAGTTTGTCCTTTCTGATCTCAAAGGTATTGAAATTCCTGTTTCTTATTCAGGAGCTCCTCCAGATATGTTTAAAGAAGGTTCAGGAGTTGTTGTGGAAGGCTCTCTTGTCAAGGGGATTTTGAGTTTAAGAGCTAGAAACCTTTTTGTGAAACATTCAGAAGAGTACCGTATTCCAGAAGAGGTTCATAAAATTAATCCTGCTCTCATAGAAAAGTCCATTATTAAGAATAAATACTAATAGCTTTACTTTAAACTTTTTTTACAAGATGAACCAATGAAAGCAAAAAAACCACTTCTCTTTATACCTTCTGGCGAGACCTTAGAAGTAGAAGAAGCTCTTGATCGTTTCTTAGAGTATGTAAAAATAAAAAATCTTGAGCTTTATCCAGCCCAAGAAGAAGCTATTCTTGAAATTTTTAATGGTCACAATGTGATTTTAAAAACCCCAACCGGTTCAGGAAAATCTCTTGTGGCTATGGCTTCTCATTATTATGCTTTGGCTCGCGGGGAGAGGTCTTTCTATACATCTCCTGTGAAGGCGCTTGTGAATGAAAAGTTTTTTAGTTTGTGCTGCGATTTTGGTGCTGCCCGTGTTGGCTTGATAACAGGGGATGCCAAGGTAAACCCTGATGCACCAATTGTTTGTTGTACCGCAGAAATCTTGGCAAATATGGCGCTCAAGGAGAGAGACTCTATTTCTGTTCATGATGTGGTGGTAGATGAGTTTCATTACTATAGTGATCGGGATAGGGGAAGTTCTTGGCAGATTCCTCTTTTGCTTCTTCGTAAAACTCGATTTCTATTGATGTCAGCTACTTTCGGGGATACTGATTTTTTCGAAAAAGAATTAACAAGCCTCAATGGAAAAAAGACTACGGTTGTCTTTTCTGATCAAAGGCCAGTGCCCCTTGATTTTCGCTATAGCGAAGAATCTCTCGATGAAACTTTGGGGGATCTTGTAGCTCTAGATAAAGCTCCTGTGTATGTTGTTCACTTTACTCAAAGAGAAGCAGCTATACTCGCTCAATCTCTTATGAGTTTTAATTTCTCTTCAAAGGACACAAAGAAAAAAATATCTGAAGAACTGAAAAATTATCATTTTTCAAGTCCTTATGGGAAAGAAATTAACAAGTACTTGCGTCATGGGGTTGGTCTTCATCATGCTGGAATTTTGCCTAAATACCGTATTTTAACAGAGCAGTTAGCTCAAAAAGGTCTCCTTAAAATTATTTGTGGTACAGATACTCTTGGCGTTGGTGTTAATATTCCAATTCGTACTGTTCTGCTTACAAAAATGTGTAAGTTTGATGGAAAAAAAACCACTCTGCTTTCTGTTCGTGATTTTCATCAAATTTGTGGACGTGCAGGACGAAAAGGTTTTGATGATCAAGGTTATGTTGTTGTTCAGGCTCCAGAGCATGTGATCGAAAATATTAAGCTTGAGCGTAAAGCAAAGGCTTCTGGAAAAACAAAAAAAGTTGTAAAAGCAAAACCTCCTGAAAAAGGTTACCTACCTTGGGATGAGAATACTTTTAAAAATTATTTGAGTGCTTCTCCTGAAACTTTGCGATCAAATCTCAGCATCACTCATGGTCTTGTGCTCAACGTTTTAAGTGGCGAAGGAGATGCTTGTAAGGTTTTAAAGGATATTTATAAAAACGCTCATGAGTCACAAGCTTCAAAAATTCATTTAAGACGTGAGGGTTTTCAGGTTCTAAGGTCACTTGTTGATAGAAAAATTGTTGAATTTATTCCTCCACATGAACGTATTGATACGGCTTTACGTCTTAACTTTGATTTGCAAGACAATTTCTTGCTGACAGAACCCCTTGCTCTTTTTCTTTTGGATATAGTTAAGTTTTTAGATCCTATGGATGATATTTATGATTTAAATATTCTAAGCCTTGTAGAGAGTATTATTGAAAATCCAGATGTCATATTAAGAAAGCAAGTGGATCGTCTAAGAGGAGAAAAAGTTTATAAGCTTAAAGAAGAAGGTCCTGACTACGAAGATCGGATGGAAGAATTAGAAAAAGTTGAGCATGAAAAACCGATGAAAGAATTTCTTTATGAAAATTTCAATCGTTTTAGAGATCATCACCCTTGGTTAGCAAATGAGAATGTAAGACCAAAATCTATTGTTAGAGAAATGTATAGCACATACCAAACTTTTGCTGAATATGTAAGAGAGTACGGATTGCAAAGGTCTGAGGGAGTTCTTCTTAGATATTTATCAAGCGTTTATAAAGTTCTTGTTCACACAGTCCCTGATCATCTAAAAACAGACGCAGTGGATGAAGTGATTCTTTATCTTAAAACTGAGATAAAAAGTACTGACTCTAGTCTTCTTGACGAGTGGGAGAAAATGCATGACCCACAAGCTTTTGCTGAGAAAAAAGAGCAAGCTATTCAAGAGGCTGCAGCAACTGAAGAAGATATAACAAGAAATCAGAAAACTCTTGAAAAGAATGTTAGAAATAAGATTTTAAGATTCCTTAAAGCTTTGTCTCTTTGTCAGTATGAATACGCTCTTAGTTTTTTAGAGGCATCAGGGAATCTTTGGAATGAAAAGACATTAGAAGAAGTGATGGCAATGTATTATGAGAATCACAAGAATCTTTCTCTTGCGCGAGAAGCAAGAAGGCCAGAGAATATTCAATTTGATATGTCTACGGAAGGGCTTATTATTGTAGAGCAAACGATGGTTGATGATGAGCTTCAAAATGACTGGTATCTTCAGTTTAAAATTGATTTCGAAAAAACAAAGTCAAATCAAGAAGTGTCCCTTGTTCTGTTGAAAATTTCAGAAAGATAAGAGGATTTATGTGTTTTTCATGATGTCTTGATTTCATCCACCAAACCCTCTAGAGCTTCCCCTAGGATTTTTTTTAAAAATAAAATATTTCTTTTAGGGGTTTTTCTTATGGCTCCAAAAAATTGTCTTAGAGGTTTGCTGTTTTTTTTATTCATTTATTCTGATCTCTCTTATTCCCAAGGGTTGCGAAAAAATTTTTTAGAAATCTCTCGTAACGACCAAAAAATTTCTGCTTTTGAAAAAAAATTTTTTAAAAAAAACATCACATTTTCTATTCTTTTGTTTTACGAGGTAGATTCTTATCTTCCTTTTGTTGGTTTAATTAAAAATGTTTTAGTTCACGATGATTTTTTGTATGTAACCCTTTGTACTTTGGGGGAAGAGAGAGAAAAGAAATATTTACTAGAAAAAATAGATTTAAATAGAAGAGGTGAAAATTCTATTTTTTTATCAGAAAAAGATGAGCTTCAATTTGATTCAAGTCTTGATTTGGAAGCTTTCGCAAATATTATAAATGAAATGCAAATTTATTTAAAAAAACAAAAAGAAGAATGTAATAAAATTTTTTATAAGCTTGTTTTAGAACGGCGTACAGATGAAAAAAACTTTGAGGCTGTTCTGATAAGAGCTTCTTTAAGAGCAAAAGAGCTTCTTAATTCTTTAAGACAAAAATTCTATGCTAATAAATTAGAACAAATTTTTTCAGAATTTCTAAAAACCTATGGTATATACGACACGAATTTAGAGGGAGAAGAAATTGACTTTTCTCTTTTGTCTCGTTTAGCAGAGCGTTTTTTTGAATTGTGCGAAGATAATCCAAATACTCTAAGGGAAGCTGATATAGAAAAACTTTCAGCTTTTATGAATAGGGTTTATCGCTATTCGGATGATTCTTCTGTCAAAGAAAAACAAGAAGATTTTTTTATTAAATATTCGAGAGAAATTCTTTATTTACTTAAGTGTAAAAGCTTAGAGGATGGAGAGGTTTTAAAAGAAGCTTTTTTAGGTGAGGAAAAAATATTAAAAAGAGAAGAAATTTTAAAACTGATGAGAATTGAAAATGATATTTTTTTTCTTTTAGAGACAAGACAAGAACAGCAAAAAATGAAATTACAAGAAGATGCTTTTTTCGAGACTTTGACAGCAGATAACAAAGAAGCTGTTTTAAATAACTCCTTGAAGTTTAGTGAGCTTATTTCGGTGTCTCGGTTTCATATGCTTCTTCTTCATGAACAAATGAAGTTAAGAAACTCATCATGGCAGAAAGAATTAGAAAATCACTTATCACAAACATTCACTCTTGAAAAAGGTCAAGAAAAGATGGATTTTGACCCAGTGTATGGTCGCTGGAAAGCTCTTGGAACTGTGCTGAAAAATGAGCTTAAAGCGGAAAAATTTTGTTTAGAGGAAGAAGAGAGCCCGGATTGTTTAATGCGTAATCAAGTGAGGGAAGATATTTTTTTACTTTTTTACTCTCCAGATGAAACTTATTTAACAACAATGAAAAAGCTTAGTCGCGATATGAGCGAGGAGAAAGGAGCTTCTTTATTTGAGACTTTTCTAAAATCATCTGAGCTAGGAAAGAATGTGGGATAAAAAAACCTTGGAAAAAAATCCAAGGCTTTTAAGAAATCTTTTTGGTTCAGATTTTTTAGTAACGGGAACCAAAAGTTCTTTTTGGTTTAGAGTCTCTGTCTTGAGCAAGGCTGACTTTTATTTCTCTTCCGTCTAGTTCTTTGCCATCAAGTCTTTCTGTTGCCAGAACAGCATCTTCTTCTTTTGCATAAGTGACAAAACCAAAACCGCGTGATCTGCCTGTTTCGCGATCTTTAATCACAACGGATTCTTCAATTTGACCGACTTTAGAGAAATAATTACTTAAACTCTGATCATCGGTGCTCCAGCTCAAAGAGCCTACAAAAACTTTACGCATTTTACTAGAAACCTTAAAAAAAATTAACACGACATAGACCACTGACTGTAAAAAATTTGAAAGAATAAGACAAGTCTTATTTCCGGTCTCTTAGCTTCGAAAGAAGTCTGAGAAGTTCGATATAGAGCCAAACTAGTGTCACAAGAAGGCCAAAAGCAGCAAACCATTCCATATATTTAGGAAGATTTTTTTTGGAAGCCTTTTCGATAAAATCAAAATCAAGAATCAGATTGAGGGCTGCAATGCCTACCACAAAAAAACTAAAAAGAATTCCAACAAGAGAAGATCCGCGTATAAAGCTAAGCTCTGAACCGAAAAAACCCATCACAAGGTTTAAAAGATAAAGAATAGTTATAGAAGCTGTGGCAATAATTATCATGCGTTGAAATTTAGGAGTGGCTCTGATCCATTCAAGACGATAAGCGCTCAGCATAAGTCCTAGGACAGCAAAGGTGAGAAAAATAGCTTGTCCAGCAATCCCAGGGTAGCGGGTTTCAAAAAAGAAAGAAATAGCTCCAAGTGCTAGACCTTCAGAAAGTGCGTAGAGAGGAACGGTCACAGGTGACCATTCTTTTTTGAAAACAGTCACAAGCGCTAATATAAGGCCAAGGACACCTCCAGCCAAAATATAGCTTGGGTTTGGATTTATCCAAGAGTAGTAAGCTGAAACAAGAAGAAACAATAAAGAAAGGGCTGTCTTATTAATAGTTCCTTCTAGGGTCATAGAGTCAGAACTTTTTGCATAACTTGTTTGAAAACGACTGTCTTGAAATATAGGGTTGCTGCTTTTTTGGTCTAGTAGATGAGCCATTGTGAAAAGTTCCTTTTAAGGGTGTTTAGTCAGTGAGCTATTTTATTTTATCACTGGCCAGTGGGTAGAGGCTATATTTTTTAGGCGCAGATTTTTCCACGAAGTTTTAAGACATTTTGGACAAAGTTTTCAAAAACCAATTCCAGGTTTTTTTTGTCTTCCTCCTCTAAGAGGTCTTTGATCGCATACAAAGAAGCTTCAAAAGTGCTTATACGCTCAGAGTTTGGATTGAGCCGTAAGCGGTAAGAGCTCTTAGGTGGTTCTTTCAGAGAAATATTTTGCACAAAGGGAGATTGTCTTAGTTTGTAGGCAATTTTAGCAGCCTGTGGCCAGTTGCCATCGGGAATGATAAGGTTGATAGGTCCTTTGACATGAGCGGTTTCATCTTCTAGATGGGTAGGCTTTGCATCTCTATGAGGGTAGAGAAGAAAGTTTGTATCTTCTTTGATTTCTTGAAAAAAATTTTCATAAGAAAAAGGAGAGTGCCTAAGACCTCTTACACGGATTTCACAGGGATAACTTTTTAAGAGAAAAAGCCTAGCAGAATTAGAAAGCCTAAAAAACTCACTTTTATTCATGACAAAAATAAGCCTGAAGGGAAGCTTAATCTTAGCTTCAGGCTTACTGCAGAGGCAGAGTTTTTCAGAAAAATAACAGTGAGAGCAGTGGGGCATAGTTGGATTTCAATTCTAGTCTAGTTGGGTGAGTAATCAGATTTTGTCTGCTTAGTATTGTGGTCTAAAATATGATCAATCATCTCCCGTGCGCTTTCTCCATTTTCATTTTTGCTAGTTTCTTTTTTCCAAAAGTTTTCTCCTAGATGAAAGGACATACTTGGCTTTTCGGAGTTATTGTTTGTAAACACAGACTCTTTTGAATCATAAAGATAGAAGGGAGTTTCATACTTTATAGCAAGCAACTTTCTTAGATCGTTATTTCCTACAGTTATAAAAAGAGGCAAGGTTCCTGATTTGTAAGGAATCATCTTATCATTTTTATGATGAAGAAGAGCTACTTGTGGAAAGTTATCTCCACTTAAATTAACTACCGATCCATTCATAGTGGCACCAAGAGCAAAAGGTATCTGGAAAGCTAAGTCTCTAGAGAGAACTTCTTGATAGAGTTTGTCTAAAGAAGTGTTTTCTTCATCACTATTCATATCTGCTTTACGATAGCTATCAAAAAGCTGAAGAGTATGACGGATACCTGGGTATTCGGCATATTTGGAGACAGAAAATCTTTGATCGCGGATATCCCCTGTGACACAAGCTTTTAGTACCATTCTAAAAGGCCCAGAAACAAAGCTACCTGGAACAGCAACAAGAATAAGTTTTTGGATAAAAAAAGAATACTTATTGCTGAGGTGTTTGGTTAGAGCGTCTCCTTTTTTATTATCCTCAAGCTTTTGAATTTCTAAAAGGGCTTCTTGGTTGATATAACCACCTACTTTAGAAGCAACAAGGCCAGCTGTAAGTCCTCCTGTTGAGAAGCCGAGGAAATCAAATTTATATCCAAATACCTGTGCTAGTTTTGTATCATCTATGTTGAAAGGAAATTTAGTTGAATCGTCTGGTCCCTTAGGAGGCTCTTTTCGAAGTCCCCTTAAAAGACTAATCGCATCATCTACAGTATCTGACCAAGGAAGAGCATCTGTGTGAGTTGACTTCGCGATAATATCTGTAGGGTCTTTGCGAGGTGTGTAAGTTTTTGAAATAGCTTGTCCTGATCCTGCAGGTGCGATGATAAGTCTTTCCCTAAGAACTTTTGTTCCAACTTCTTCTTCAAGAAGATCAGCAGAGAGGCCTCTATCATCTTTGTGGAAATAAACAACAGGGTTTCCTTCAATCTTACCTTTAGGAACACTTAGATAAGCATAGTTTGTAACTTGTCCAGTAACTCCTTCCGCAGTCTTCTTGTTGACCTCATAGCTCATAATGTAAAGGGTATACAGTTGTTGGTCTTCGGCAGCTCCAATTGGATAGCTAACTGGCTCGTTAAATTTCGCAAACTTTGAAGCTATGAGTTCATCAGGTTGTAACCCATTTTGCCAGTACTTTCCAATGATCACCATAAGATTTTTCTCTAACTCACCGACTAAAGAAGACGGTGAGTTTAAATCTTGTTTTAGATTGGATAGTAAGCTCAAATCATCACTTTTGAAGCCAATTTTCTCTGCAAATTTTGACCATTTATGTTTTTTTTCAGCTGTATTAAGACTATCTAAGTAAGTTTGTGTTTCTTGTTGACTGTCATAACCACAAGAGTAGAAGAGTCCAGCAAAAATTAAAAATGATAGAATATATTTTTTCATAGTCTAAAAATCCTATGTAGTAACGTTTCAGATCGTGATGGTTAAAACTTAAAGTACACTTTTAGGTTCATAGTGGTGGTCATAGCTGTTTGACTAGCACCAGCATTTGTTCCTCCAAGAGGTTTTTTAAGGTCAAAATCAAGAGCAAGAGGGATTTTATAAGGAAGCGCACTGGCACTGATATTCCAAATAACAGAGTGGGTGTTTGATCTTTCTTTTTCGTAGGTAGCTACTTTTGTCACAGTAGGAGCTACAGAATCAAACTGATAACCAAGAGATGTGGACAAAAATCGTAGGTGATGAGAGAGAGCTCCAAATGATCCACTTGATTGTAAAGTGACTTTATGAGTAAGGCCTTCTTTCGAGAAAGTTTCATCAGAGTCTTCAAGTTCTCCAAGAAGAGAGTTCCCGTCTTTTTCTTTTGGAGCTTTAGCTTTGCTCATAGCTATTTCTCCTTGGTGTCTCAGAGAAAGCCAGAGGTTTTGATTAAGGAAAGAAATATCAAAGTTATTTTGAAGCCCTAAAACCCAAAGGCCTCCACCGATTGGTCTTTGCATAATAGGTGTGTAGTACTTACCTGTTGGCATTCTAAGACCAAGTCCTGTAGAGAATAAAAAACGATCTGTAGAAACCCAGTTATAAAGTGCTCCTATTTCGATATCACCAACACCAGTGATTCCATGAGAATGCTTTTGAAAGATGTCAGTGATATTTTTAGTAATTTGTGCTTCAGTGTCTGAAGCAATAGGAACACCTTGTTTTTTTAATCCTGTTAGAACTTTGTCATAAGCTACAGAGTCTTTTATTCTCTTCGGATCATAGCTAAGCTTATTATACATAACGACTGGCATTTTAAACTGAAGGCTTAATTTATCTGTCGCACCATACTCAAGAGCAAATGCCATTCCGTTAATATTTATTTTAGAGCCTAAGAATTCCCTTTTTCCGTCTTTATTAAATTGTGAGTCGAACTCGCTTAAAAAAGTGACCACATTTGCACGAAAAACCCCTTTTGGAAGAGTCGCACCGAGGGCTAAAGATTTAGAGCCTGTAGAGGGTTTTTTCTCTGGATTTTTAGCTTCTAATCTCATGCCAGCAAAAGCATGGGTTGCAAAACAAGCTAAAATAAAAATAGGAAGATTTTTTTTAATCGAATAAGACATAAAGTAAGAGTTCCTTTTTGGAAGTTTTCTTTCTGTTCATGTAACTGTGCTGTGTGTTTTTTAGAAATAACAAACAGTACAACTTTTAAAATAAGAAATTTAAAAATCAAATTTTTTCTTCTAGAACATGAATGGACTTCAACCATACGGAAGTCTTCTAAAGTTTCTGCAGTCTTAGAGAAGTCTAGTGCAGAAACATCTTTTGAGACCAAGAATTTTCGAGAGTAGAACCAAGTCTAGAGGCTAGAGGACTCATGAAATTCTTACTGTGCGGTCTCATATTTTTTTTAGAAAAATTGCTTAGTTGCGTTTTTTTTAAGCACAAATAAGATGCCCATTGTACCTAATTTCTCTTTGCTTGTCTAGCTTTCAGGGTGGTTGTTTGACTTTTTGAAAGGTTTAAAAGTAACAACCTGAAATAATAACTATTTTTAGGATTTAAAAGAGGGCTTAAGCAGTGTATGCAATCGAACTTTCTCATGTAAGCAAGAAGTACAAGTCACAAACTTATGCTCTAAAAGATGTGAGCTTAAAAGTGGAAGAAGGAGATTTTTTTGCTTTTCTTGGGCCAAATGGTGCAGGAAAATCAACGACTATTGGGATTATTAGTTCTCTTGTGGTGAAGACTGCTGGTCAGGTGAAAATTGGAGGCTATGATCTTGATGAGGACCCTATTAAAGCTAAAAAGTGTTTAGGTCTTGTGCCTCAGGAGTTTAATCTCAATGTTTTTGAAAGTTGTCTTGCTGTTCTTATTAATCAAGCTGGATACTATGGAGTAGCAAAGAGCGTAGCTTATGAGAGGGCAGAGAAGTATTTAAATCTTCTTATGCTTTGGAGTGAGCGCAATCATCAGGTGAGAACTCTTTCTGGAGGTATGAAAAGAAGGTTGATGATAGCGCGAGCTTTGATTCATAATCCTCCTATTTTGATTCTAGATGAACCAACAGCTGGGGTTGATGTGGAGCTTCGTAAGCTGATTTGGAATTTTTTAGAAGGTCTTAATCGGGATGAGAAAAAAACTATTATTCTTACCACTCACTACTTAGAAGAAGTAGAAAGACTTTGTCACCATGTAGCTATCATCAATAAAGGAAAGCTTGTCTCAACAGGATCTTTGGCAGAGCTTGTGAATCAACTTCCTGGGCAAAGTTATATTTTAAGTTTAGAAGAAGTCTTGAATAATCCCACAAAAGAAAAACTTAAAACTCTTTCCTATGAGATAAAATTTCTTGAAGAAAAAGCTATTGAGGTGAATCTTTTGAAGCATCTTAGTTTAAGTGATTTGTTTAAAGATCTAGGACAGCTTGATTTGAAAGTGAAAAGTATGAGAGAAAAAGAAAATCAAATAGAACAAGCATTTTTACATATGACAAAAGAAGGGTATTTGTCATGACTCTAAAAGAAACACTTATTGCTTTTTGGACTCTTTTTTCTAAAGAGTGTTATAGGTTTTTAAGAATATGGGGGCAAACATTAATTCCTCCTATTATGACGTCGTCTTTGTATTTCTTGATTTTTGGGAATTTTATTGGAAATCGTATTGAAAATATTAATGGCTTTACTCTGATGGAGTTTATGACCCCAGGTCTCATGATGATGTCTGTTATTTCTGCAAGTTATATGAATGTGAGCTCTTCTTTTTATTTTTCTAAGTTTCAAAGAAGTATTGAGGAGCTTCTCATTTCTCCGACTTCAAATCACACTATTATTTGGGGGTTTGTTTTAGCAGGATCTTTGCGAGGAGTTATTGTTGGAGTTTTAATTTTTTCTACAGCTAAGATTTTTATTGATATAAATATTTTGCATCCCATGACTTTTTTCTTTTTTCTTTTTGTTACATCTGCTCTTTTTTCTTTAGCTGGTTTGATTAATGCTATTTTTGCTCGAAAATTTGATGATATATCTATTGTTCCAACATTTATTTTAACTCCACTTAGTTATCTAGGAGGAGTTTTTTACTCTGTTCAACAGATCTCAGAGACTTGGGCTTTTTTTACACGTTTCAACCCTATTTTTTATCTAGTGAATGGTCTTCGTTTTTCTATTCTAGATTTGAGTGAGACTAGTGTTAATATTTCTTTTGTGGTACTTAGTTTTTTAATTGTAACACTTTATATCATTTGCTTTAGGCTGCTTGAGAAAGGTGTTGGACTTAAAACTTAAGCTATTATGGATTAAAGAATTTTAGGACAAATATCCTCAAGAGTACAAGAAGAACAATTTGGTTTTCTTGCTTTGCAAGTGTAACGGCCGTGAAGAATAAACCAGTGATGTGCTTTTGGTAGAAGAGATTTATCCACAATTTTTAGAAGTTTTTCTTCAGCTTTTTTTGGGTCACTCTCTTTATGTAGTCCAAGTCGTCTTGAAACTCTCAAGACGTGAGTATCTACAGCAAGAGTTGGTTCTTTATAAATTTCACCTAAGATCACATTTGCTGTTTTTCTTCCAACTCCAGGAAGGCTTTCTAGATCTTCTCTTGTTCTTGGAATTTTTCCGGAAAAATTTCTTAGGAGAATTTCAGTAAGTTTAAAAATATTTTTTGATTTAGTCGGTGCGAGTCCTATGGATTTAATTTTTTCATAAATTCCATTAATACCAAGTTCTAATGCAGCGAGTGGGGTAAATTCTTTTTCATAAAGAGGCTTCATGACTTGGTTCACCATTTTATCTGTAGTTTGAGCAGACAGAACTACAGACACAAGAAGCTGATAAGGGGTTTTGTAGAAAAGCTCGCATTTTGGATCAGGGTTTTCTTTTTCCCATCTTTCGCAACAGAGTTTTATTAAATTCTTTTGTTTTTTTAAATTATCAACAGTCATAGTGTTTTTATTTCCATCTCTTCTATTCTAAGTGATATGCATATGATAAAGCTTTCATGATGTCTATCGCACCCCATTTGTTTTGGGAATAGCTCTATGTACATGAGAAGTGTTGTTCTTTTTTTGATTTTATCTTTTCATCAACTTGTTTTTGCTGCTTTTCCTTCATCTGAGTTATAC
>CANFEH010000001.1 GCA_947445855.1 Zetaproteobacteria bacterium | reverse complement strand
CTAAAAAAACAAAGTGCGTAACATCAGTTAGTAAATAATCTGTATAAAGTTCTAAATCTTGTTTTTTCATGAAATAACTATACTAAAAAAACAAAGTGCGTAACATCAGTTACTTTTGAATCTCAACTTGAAACTTTGTAAAGCTACTCATCAATTCTAGTGTTTTCTCAAACACAAGCGTCTCGTGAATTTTATCTTTAGAGCTAGCAAAAATCTCAGTGACTCTAGATTCATCAGCTTTGCCACCAAGAGATTCTCTAATATAATCTTTTATCTCGGCATCTGAAACGTCAATTTTTTCTGCTTTTGCTACTTCCCAAAGGAGAAGGGTATTTTTTGCTCTTTTCATTGCTTCTGGAAGAAGTTTTTCACGAACAGCTTTATCTTTTAGTAAATCCTTTGTGCCTTTAGCTCCATTTGTCATTTCATAGAACACACCATCAATCACTTGCTCTAAGATGACTGGCGGAACATCAAAAGAAACTTTTGATGAGAGAACTTCCAAAAGAGCATTTTCTTTTGCAGACTTATTATAACTATCTATTTGGCTTGCAATCTGAGTTCTCATCATTTCCTTAAGAGCTTCTAAACTGTCATGCCCTAACTCTTTTGCTAAATCATCATTTAGTTCTCTCAGTGAAAAATTAAGAATATCTTCTACGTGACAAGAGACATGAAGTTTTTTTCCTTTGAACTCAGAGTTATCTTCAAAGAGAATATCCACTTCTTTTTTTTCACCATTTTTCATACCCACAAGAATATCTTCAATTTCTTTTGGCAGCTCACCAAGACCCATAGCAGCTCTTATATTTTTTCCAGAAAATGCTTCAACTTTTTTTCCCTCGATAGAACCATCATAAGAAATAACTGCTAAGTGTCCTTCTTTTGCCAAAGAAACTTCGGTTCCTTCCACGTCTGATGTTGTCGCATAATAGCGACTTAACTCTGCTAGTTCTTTTTGTAGAAGCTCTTCAGAAAATTCTTTCACCGGATAAGACACTTCGAGAGATTTATAAGTGTCTTCTAGTGGAATCTTCGGAAAAATTTCGACAGTTGCAGAAAACGTAAATTCTTTATCTTTTACAGGCTCAACAAACGCTGTTACAGTGGGTCTAGAAATAGGTTGAATATTGTGCTCTTCCATAGCACTACGAATACTTCCATCCAGTAGAGCTTCGCTCACTTCGTAAGAAATCTGATCTGCGTAGTTGTTTTTGATAAGATAAAGAGGAGCTTTTCCTGCTCTAAAACCAGGAATCTGAGTCTTTTTTTGATAGCGACGAGACACTTCTTCAAAAACTTTGCTAACTCTTTCCTGGGGAACAGTGATATTAATTTTTCTTTGACTAGAATTAATTTCTTCTACGTTTGATTTCATGTTTTGTAAGCTCCTTTGAATGTGTGGCTATAAGTAAAACAAGGAATAATATTAAAGCTTTACTGAGCTTTTTTTGCGTGATCAAGGAATAATATTAAAGCTTTACTGAGCTTTTTTTGCGTGATCAAGAGGCCGTATTCTATCCTAAATAAGCCGAAATGTCAAGCTTGAAGCCGCTAAAATAGAATCACAACAAGAAGCCCCAAAAAGGCTAATTCAAAGCTTCTTGACAAAAGAAGATCATAGACACTAAGCTTCTCGATTCTTTTTAAATCGTCTCACTTCAAGAAAATAAGGGAATATCTATGATCGCGGAAAAAATTTTTGTAACATCACTAGACTTTCCAGAGTTCATTTCAGAGTATAAAAAAAAAATTCAACCTCTTTTTAAAAACGAGCCTTGGTTTTCACTTGAAAGTGAAAATTTAGTTTTAGAAAAAATGAAACATTTCTTTCAATCAGAAAAAAGCCCTTTTGAACGTACAAACTTGAGTGGTCACTTCACAGCATCTTCGCTAATCTTCAATCCAAAGACTGAGAAAATTATTCTTACTCACCACAGAAAATTAGACAAATGGTTCCAACTAGGAGGTCACTGTGATGGTGTTGAAAACTTACTTATTCCTGCTATGCAAGAAGCTAGAGAAGAATCCGGGCTAAAAAATATAAGTTTCTCTTCTCTTTCCATGTCTAGCAACATACCTCTTCCAATAGATTTTGATATTCATGTGATTCCAGCAAGACTAAATGAACCTGAGCATCTCCACTTAGACGTTAGATTCCTACTAGAAACAAACGAAGAAACACTCAATATTTCTCATGAGTCTCTTGCTTTAAAATGGTTCTCAATAAAAGAAGCTCGACAGGTTTCCGCAGAAGAAAGTCTGCTAAGACTTTTAGATAAATTTGAATTTCTAAACTCTCTTCAAAAAAAGCATTGTCAACTATGAAGCTTGAAGAGCTTGCATGAGATAAGACCTAATCCCCTTCTCACTTAAAGAGTGGCCTGCATCTTCTATAATTTTAAACTCTGCTTCAGGCCAAGCTTTATGAAGGTCCCAAGCATTTTCAAGAGGACAAATCACATCATATCGACCATGAACGATCACAGCAGGGATATGTCTAATTTTTTCAACTCCTTTTAGAAGTTCATTTTCATCCTTAAAAAAACCGTGATTCACAAAATAATGATTCTCAATACATGCGAATGCAGTTGCAAACTCATCTTCTGCACTTTCTTCAATGTGTTCGTCGTCTCTCAAAAGTTTACAAGTAGACCCTTCCCAGACAGACCAAGCTCTTGCTGCTTCTGATCTTTTACTAGAAGGAGGCCCTGAAAGAATTTTATAATAAGAAGAGATCGGATCTTTTCTTTCAGGAATAGAAAGAGGTTTGAGATACTCTTCCCAAAGATCAGGGAACAAACGGCTAGTGCCACCTTCCTTATAAAACCAATCGATTTCTTTTTGCCTTAAAAGAAATATACCTCTCAAGAAGAGCTTTTCACACACAGAAGGATGAGTTTGAGCATAAGCCAAGGCCAAAGTAGAACCCCAAGACCCACCAAAAACAGACCAACTTTTAATAGAAAAAAAATTTCTTAATTTTTCTATGTCTTCAACTAAATCCCAAGTTGTATTTTCTTTGAGCTCAGCAAATGGTGTACTTTTCCCACAACCTCTTTGATCAAAAAGAATAACTCTCCATTTTTTAGGATCAAAAAATTGCCTGTAAAAAGGATGTATACCACCTCCTGGTCCTCCATGAAGAAAAACAATTGGCCTCCCATTTGGATTTCCAACCTGCTCGTAGTAGATAGTGTGCAAAGAAGAAACTTTTAAATAACCGCTATCAAATGGCTCAATTTCTGGAAACAACTCCATCCTGCTTTTTCCTTTCTTCCATTTAAACATGCCTATTTTTTAAAAAAATAATGGCCCTTCGTAATCAAGCTCTTTATTAAAAAGTCAAAAAATAATCTCCCCCTCTAATACAGCAATAAAAAATTCTTATCAAGATTGGCCACCAAAGTTATAAATTTTCCCTTTGATTTCAATGAAAATCTTTCTCAGTAAGTATAGAAAAAATAAAGAATTTTTCATTGCTCTCAAGCAAAGATTAGATATAGAGTGGCAAAAGTTTTTTTCCTCACCCTTCTAGAAGCTGGTTGGTCAAAAACAAAATGTCTATATCCTATCGAGGAATAGGTTAAATGCTACGTTTTTAGGGTATTCAAAAAAAACCTTATTTAAAATGATTGTCACATTTGAAGGGGATACTAAGCTGTGAATACAAATGCATTCTCATATCTTTTGCCAGGAACAGGATCCCATGTTGCATCTTGGTGGAATGACCTTTTTAGCTTTGTCATGTGGATTAGTATCTTTTTCTTCGTACTTCTCATTGGGATTACTCTTGCTTTTGTGTATAAGTATCATCACAAAAAAGTCGATAAAGTTATAGACTCACACGGTAATACTTCTCTTGAAATTTTGTGGACAATTGTACCAACTATTCTTGTCCTTTTTATATTTGCCTGGGGATGGCTTGTTTATAAAAAAATGCACAGACCTCCAGCAGGCTCCTTCGAAGTTCGCGTCATCGGTCAACAGTGGCGTTGGAAATTTGCTTATAATAATGGGAAAAACACTGTTGGAGAACTGATAGTTCCTGTTGGTAAACGTATAAAACTTCTTATGACCTCAGAAGATGTGATACACAGTTTTTTTATTCCTGACATGAGAGTCAAACAAGATGTGGTTCCTGGGCTCTACACAGCACTGTGGTTTGAAGCTATCAAACCAGGAGAACATGTGATTTATTGTTCAGAGTATTGCGGTGGTCTTCATTCAAATATGCTAGCCACACTAAAAGTTCTGCCACAGGATGAGTGGCTTGAGTGGTGGCGTACACAAGAAAAAACAGAAAGAGATCTTTCTATCCCTCCTGAAAAAAGAGGAGAAGGGCTTGCAGCAAAATACGCTTGCATGAGTTGCCACTCTGTCGATGGATCTTCTCTCATAGGCCCTTCTTTTAGAAATCTCTTTGGACGCACAGAGAAACTAACAAGTGGAAAAAGTGCTTTAGTGGATGAAGACTATATTCGCAATAAAATACTAAAGCCAAACAGCGATGGCGTTGTTGGGTATCCACAAGTTATGCCTTCTTTCCAAGGTCAAATTTCAGAAGAAGAAATAATGGATATCATCGCTTTCATTAAAAGTTTAAAAGATTAATTCTCTAACATGTTCACGTTCCAAGGGAGCTCAAAAGATGTACTCTGATACGACAGCAGACCAAGAAGAAAAAAATAACTATCTGAACCATTCTAAAGGAATAAAATCCTGGCTTACATCTCTTGACCATAAACGCATTGGGGTGATGTATCTTTTTTCTATTCTTATTTTTTTTCTTGTAGGTGGGATTTTCGCACTTATTGTAAGAACTGAACTATGGGGACCAACAAAGACCTTTATCGATGCTAACACTTACAATCAAGCTTTCACCTATCACGGCACTATCATGACCTTCATGGTTATTTTGCCTCTCATTCCATCAGCTATCGGGAACATCATTCTTCCTATGCAACTAGGAGCTAAAGATGTAGCTTTCCCTAGACTCAACCTTATTTCTTATTATGTTTACATGTCAGGCGCGCTACTTGCAGTGGTCACTCTTTTCGTCGGTCGTGTTGATACTGGGTGGACTTTCTACACTCCTTATTCTATTCGTACTGGCGGAGCTACTATTTTAGTTTTAGCTGGTGCTTTTTTGATGGGATTTGCAGCTATTTTAACAGCCCTTAACTTTATTGTAACTGTTCATAAACTAAGAGCTCCTGGGCTTACTTGGAGCAAACTTCCTCTTTTCATTTGGTGTCTCTACGCTACCAATATTATTCAAATGCTTGCAACACCTGTGATAGCACTCACTCTTATGCTTCTCACTTTTGAGAGACTTATGGGAATTGGAATTTTTGATGCTACTCTTGGTGGAGATCCAGTCTTATTTCAACATTTTTTTTGGTTTTACTCACACCCTGCTGTTTACATCATGATCTTACCAGCGATGGGGATTATCAATGAAGTTATCCCTGTATTTTCTCGCAAAACTATTTTTGGTTATGGTGGAATGGCAGTTGCTGTGTTTGGTATTGCACTTGTTTCTTTTGTGGTTTGGGGACATCATATGTTTACTTCAGGCCAATCAGAAACTGCTAATTTTATTTTCTCACTCATCACTATGTTTGTAGCTGTTCCCACAGGAATTAAAATGTTTGGTTGGATTGCTACTATGTATCAAGGATCTATACGCCTTGATACTCCAATGCTCTACGCTCTTTCTTTTCTTTTTGTATTTCTAGTAGGGGGACTCACAGGAGTTTTTTTAGCGACACTACCTCTCAATGTTCACTTAACAGATACTTACTTTGTTGTGGCTCACTTCCATTACACTATGGTGGGTGGTGCAATCATGGCTTTCTTAGCAGGACTTCATTATTGGTACCCAAAATTTGTTGGTAAAATGTATCTAGAGATTCCAGCAAGAATTGGTTGTGTTCTCACTTTTGTGGGCTTTAACGTAACTTTTCTCCCACAATTTGTAATGGGAATTAGAGGTCTTCCAAGAAGATACTATGACTATCCTCCAGAGTTTACTCAACTCAACCAGGTCTCTACCGTTGGTTCTTTCTTGATTGCTTTTGGCCTTCTTTGGACTTTTCTATTTCTCATTATTAGTGCGTATAAAGGCCCTAAAGCCCCTCGCAACCCTTGGGGAGCAAATACTCTAGAGTGGCAAACTTCTTCGCCTCCATACCACGAAAACTTTGAAACACAACCTATTGTGACAAAAGGGCCTTATGACTATCATAGTTAAGAGTCTTTTAAATAAACTTCTTTAAGAATTCAAGTAGACTTAATCTATTTATTTATCATAGGGGAAAGACTTGTCATGAGTCACACACAAACAACTCCAGGAAAACATCACTTTGCTCATCACTTTAAAGATGCTCACCATGAGTTTGACTCTTGCAAAGTAGGAATGTGGCTTTTTCTTTTACAAGAAGTTCTTTTTTTTGCACCTCTCTTTGTTGCCTATTCACTTTTTAGATCAACTCATCCAGAAGCATTTCTTGAAGCGAGCCATTTGCTCAACTGGAAACTAGGAGCTTTTAACACAGCTGTTCTCATTAGCTCCAGTTTCACAATGGCTTTAGGCGTTAATGCTGCTCAAAGAGGACTTCATAGAAAAACAGTAAAATATCTTGCTCTTACTATTTTATTTTCAATTATTTTCCTCATTGTAAAATACTTTGAGTATACTCATAAAATTCATGCAGGCCTTCTTCCTGCTGGTATGTTTTCTCACCCAGTACAACATGACAAAACACCTATTTTCTTTTCTATTTATTTTATGATGACAGGTCTTCATGGAATTCATGTTCTTATTGGAATTGGACTAATTTTTTGGATTATGATGAGAGCAAAAAATGAAGAATTTGGCCCAGAATATTTCACTCCTGTAGAACTTGTAGGTCTTTATTGGCACTTTGTTGATCTTGTATGGATTTATCTATTTCCACTCCTGTACCTCATTCGATAATGAAAAAAGGATAATACAAACTATGAACACTCATCATCACATTCTTTCAGTAAAACATTGCTCCATTATTTTTGGAACTCTTCTCATCTTCACTTTATTAACAGTGGCAGCAGCTCATATGGATTTTGGTTATTTCAACTTTCCGCTAGCTATGCTTATCGCTACAATCAAAGCTTCTCTTGTGGTTTTTTATTTTATGGGATTAAAATTTGACTCTACTGAGAATAGAGTTATATTCTTCTCATCTTTTATTTTTCTTGCAATTTTTATCGTACTAATTTCTTCTGATGTCCTTTTCCGGAAAGCTGATGTTTATGTTCCCCACAATGAAATTTTTAATGCTAAAAAATTCTCTTCTGAAGAAGTCCCTCATGACTAATTGTTTTCTTCTTCTTTCTTTTTTTCTTATTTCCTCCTGCAAGCTAGGAGGACCTCCTCGCAGTCAAGCCAATAGTAAAGAATCAGCAAGAAGTCTCGAGGGAATTGGAGTCGACGAAAAACTCGGTGGCAAAATTGATATCCACAACCTAGAGTTTACAGATGAAAATGGGAATAAGGTCAAACTCTCTCAGTACTTTGATGTGAAACAACCTGTGATTTTGATTCTTGGATACTACCAATGTCCAAAACTTTGTAGCCTTGTATTCAATGGATTTTCTGTGAGTGCAAGGTCTCTAGAATGGAGTATAGGGAAAGAATACAAAGTTCTCACAATTAGTGTGAATCCAAAAGAGGGACATGAACTTGCTAAAGCAAAAAAGCATAATTATGTTAAAAACTATGGTAGACAATCTGCAAAAGAGGGATGGCATTTCTTAACGGGAGACGAAAAAAACATAAAAGCTATCGCTCAGCAAGTTGGATTTCTCTATAAATACGAGCCGAAAATTGAACAATATGCTCACGCAGCCTTACTCACTTTCCTTACTCCTCAAGGGAAAATTTCGCGCTATCTTTATGGGATTGATTTTAAACATAATGATTTAAAAATCGCTCTTCTTGAAGCTGCAGAAGGAACAATCGGAACAGTGATGGAACAACTTCTTCTCTTTTGCTTTCACTATAATCCTGATGCTGATAGTTACTCTTTTACTGTTTTCTTTATGATGCAAATCGCAGGAGCTCTCACACTTATACTGCTTGGTGGATTTCTTTTGAAATTTTGGATAAAGGAATTAAGAAGTAAAAAAAATAAATGAAGTTACTTGTTAGATGAAAGATATAAGTCTTTGTAAAAAACAATATTATGTATTGCTGTAAGCGCTCCATAACATGTAACACAAGTGAGTTCAAAATAGAAAAAAGCTTTTGTCACCTCCGGATAGAAATAAACAGAAACAAGCAGAGCCAGTAAAAAGAAAATACTAGAAAAAATCATAAGTTTAGCAAGAAAACGATCAAAGGATTCTTTACCAGTAAATTTCACATCAACTCTTAATGAATGAGCAAAATAAATAGGTACAAAACTAAGGACAATAAAGAGTAGGATCACAGCAAGAAAAATTTTCTCATGCACAGGCCATGTAAAAAGACAGATGATCACAATACTCCAAGCAGAGGGCCAACGTTTGAAGAAATTAGGATTTGCTTTCAAATCTTCACAACAAAATTGGTAACCAGAGCTCAGTACAATAAAAGAAGCTAATATAAATCGCATTTCTTCTGTAAAAAAACTTGATTGAATCAAACAAAAAGCAGGCAAGAAAACCCATGTGACAAAATCTACGACATAATCAAGCAAAGCCCCATTAAAATGAGGGGTATGTTTTCTTACACCAACAAGACGAGCTAAAGGTCCATCAATAGCATCAATAATAATAGTGAACACGAGAACATAAAGAACAATACGAAAATTTTTTTCTGACGCTGCTTGCGCTCCAATTAAAGCCAACACTCCCGAAGAAGCTGTAAGCAAATGAACAAACCACGATAAAATAACTGGCAATAAAGATGAGGACGAAGCCTCTTTAAATGTATTGATTTTCAAGATTTAAACATCCTATCCTGTTGTTTCAGAAGGACATACTAACACACTCACAAGGTTCAACCAGTAAAAATATGATCACAAACCCATTGAAGTCTATAGCGAACTACATCGCGTCCAAGAGCTTCCATGGTTTCTAACAGAGGAGGAGAATCTTGTCTTCCTGTCAAAATAAGACGAAGAGGCATATAGAACTCTTTAGGCTTCAAAGCCTTGTCTTTTAAATAAGAGTTCATAACTTGTGTCACTGTCGCTAAACTCCATATGTCAATTTCATCTAGAAGCAAACTAAGTTCTAAGAAAATAGTTTTCATCTCACTTGCTGTCTTTTCTTTTGGGACAAGAGATAGGTTTTCGTACTTCAAATCGAGTGTAAAGAAAAAAGAAAACTTTTCAAAAAATTCATCAAAAGAATCTAAGCGCTCTCTCACGAGTGGATAGATGCTTTTTAAAATACTTTCTGAAAACATCTCTTCTCTACAATGCTTTAGAAATTTTTCTTGTGGCATAGTTTGAATATACTGCTGATTAAGCCAAGAGAGTTTCTTTTGATCAAAAACAGGGCCACCTAAGCTGATATCTGAAAATTTAAAGGATGACACCATTTCTTCTAAGGAAAATTTCTCCCTTTCTTCCGCTTTAAAACTCCAACCCATAAGACCTAAGAAGTTAATCATGGTCTCTGGTAGGATTCCTTTGCGTCTATAAAAATCAAGAGACACAGGATTTTTTCTTTTAGAAATTTTAGATTTATCCGTATTTCTAAGAAGAGGCAAATGAATGAATTGAGGTTTTTCCCAACCAAAAGCTTCATAAAGAGTCACATGTTTTGGAGTAGAGGAAATCCATTCTTCAGCACGGATGACGTGAGTTATTTTCATTTCGTGATCATCTACAACATTTGCTAAATGATACGTTGGAAATCCATCTGATTTCATAAGAATTTGATCATCTAGTTGGTTATAATCAATTGTTATAGGACCTCTCAGTTCATCTATAAAACTACCTTCTCCTTCAGTTGGCATTTTTAAACGAATCACAGAAGAAATTCCTCCTTGTAACTTTTTTTCAACTTCACTCTTATCCAGATAACGACAATGGCGATCGTAACCAAAGCGTCCACCTTCTTTTTTCTGAGTTTCGCGAGCCTCTGCTAACCGTTCTTGTGTACAAAAGCAGTGATAAGCTTTTTCTTTTTCAAGCAAAGTTTTAGCATATTTTTTATAAAGAGGAAGTCTCTCAGACTGTCTATAAGGCCCATAACTTCCTCCAACATCAGGGCCTTCATCACACTGAAGCCCAAGCCACTTGAGTCCCTTTAGAATACGTTCTTCACTTGCTTTTCGGTAACGATTTTGGTCTGTATCTTCCACTCGCAAAATTAGTTTCCCACCATTTTGTTTTGCAAAAACATAATTAAAAAGGGTCACATAGGCTGTACCTACATGAGGATCACCTGTCGGAGAGGGAGCAACACGAACACGAACAGTTTTATCAGAAGACATAATTTATTTTCCTTTAGGGAGTTTTTTAAATGATTAACCAATCTGACGAAGTTTGACACAAACCCCTGCAAGTTGATCAAGAAAAGTATTTCTATTTTTTAAAGCCTCTTGAGAAGCCTCTAGAGCAGAGACCTCAGAAAAAATCTCTAACACTTGTAAAGCTTCCTCACAAGTAAACAGAAGGCTCTCACTTGTCAGATCTTTCTCAGCAAGAACAAGAGCTAATCCTTTTTCTTCAAAGGCTTTAGCATTAACAACTTGGTCACCTCTTGACCCTTGAGAAAGAGGAATTAAAACCATTGGCTTATTCAAAGCTTGAAACTCAAAAATACTATTCGCCCCAGCACGACTCACAACAAGATCAGCTAAAGCTAAAAAATCTTTTAACTCTTCACCTGCATACTCTATTTCATAGTAAGAAGATGGAACTTTTAAGCCTGTCTGTTTCCCCTTGCCAGTCAAATGAATCACACGAAAAATTTTTAAAAATTTTTCTTGCGAAGATAAAAATATTTGGTTCAAACGAGAAGCCCCCTGACTTCCTCCTATAATAAGAACAACAGGTCGAAGATCTTCATTCTTAAAATCACACAACTTGAGAGCTCGATCCTTAGAACCTTGAAAAAGTTCTGCTCTCACAGGCAGTGGAATATAAAAAGCATCTTTAGGTAAGTATTTCTTACTCTGTGGAAAAGAATAAAAAATCTTATGCGCAACTTTTATAATAATTTTATTGGCAAGGCCAGGAGTCACATCAGACTCATGGGTTGCCACAGGAATTCCAAGCACCTTTGCCGCTAAACAAACAGGCACACTTACATAACCACCCTTTGAAAAAACAAGATCAGGCTTTAAACGCAGAAGGTAATAAAGAGACTGGAAAAAACCAACCCCGCACTTAAATAAATCTAAAAAATTTTCTATAGAAAAATAGCGACGTAACTTCCCTGCACAAATCGTATAAAAAGGAATACTACACTCAGAAATTAAATGTTTTTCAATACGGCTTGTTCCAATATAAAAAACATGCCAAGAACGCTTCTTCATTTCAGGCAAAAGAGCTAAATGAGGCATCACATGACCAGCTGTTCCGCCACCTGTTAAAACAATTTTTAATTTAAATGTTTGAGTCGTCAAAGCCTCTCCCTTTAAAAGCAAGGGGCGATCGTATCAGCCCCTAAGTTACATGGTGACAGGCCACTTTATGATTAAACGGATTATTGCCAGCACCTTTTAGCATAGGTTTTTCCTCGGAGCAAATTCTTGTTGCAAGAGGACAACGAGAATAGAAAGCACAGCCAAGAGGAGAACGCATTTTTTCATCTAATGGTTTAAGAGAAAAATATTTTTTCCTGCGCTCTTCATCATAAACAGGCCTAGGCACAGCCTCAAGAAGAGCTTTCGTATAAGGGTGCTTTGGTGATGAGAACAGATCTTCTTTCCTTGCTATTTCAACAAGAGAACCTAAATACATGACAGCAACCCGATCACTAATCTGTTCTACGACAGCCAAATCATGAGAAATAAAAAGACAAGAAAAACCAAATTCTTCTTTAAAAGAAGAAAGTAACTGAAGAACCTCTGATTGAATTGAAACATCAAGAGCACTCACAGGCTCATCTGCAACGATAAAATCAGGTTTCAAAGCAAGAGCTCTTGCAATAGCAATCCGCTGTCTTTGACCACCCGACAAATCTTTTGGATACCTTTTCAAATAAGACAGAGGCATCCGTACTTTGTCCAAAAGAAAACGAATACACTCATCCTGCTCAGAAGATGTTCCTACAGAGTGCACATAAAAAGGTTCTTTTAGAGTTTCTTCTATGGTCATAAAAGGGTTCAAAGAAGAGTATGGGTCTTGAAAAATCATTTGCATAGAGCGTCTTATTTTCCTCAGATCCCCACCACCAAGACTGGCTAAAGATATTCCTTTAAAGAAAATATCTCCAGAAGTTGCTTCATTTAACCTTAATACTGTTCTTCCAAGTGTCGACTTACCACAACCGGACTCTCCCACAAGCCCTAATGTTTCACCTGAGAAAATCTCAAAACTTACATCATCTACAGCTTTTAAAATAGATACTTTTTTCCGAAAAAAACCTTCTTTAACAGTGTAGTACTTAGAAAGAGAAGAAACTTTCAAAAGTGTTTTCATAACTTTTTTTCTCCAACTTTTTCTGGAAAGAAGCAAGCTGACTTATGTTCCTCAGATAAAACTTTAAACTGCGGCTCACTTGAACCACAAATATCCTGATCTCTAAAAGAACAACGTTCAAAAAAAATACAGGCATTTTCAGAAATTTTGTTTTGAAAAGAAGGAGGCAGTTCTTGAACTCTTAGTTTCTCACCAAGCCTTGGAACAGAATTCATAAGAAGCTTTGTGTAAGGATGAGAAGGCTTTTCGAAAATAGCTTTAACACTTCCTTGTTCCACAATTTTTCCTCGATACATTACAAGAACAGAATCACACAGTTCAGCTACAACTCCAAGATTATGGGTAATGAATAAAATAGAAATTTTTGATTTTTTTTGCAGCTCTCTTAGGAGGTCTAGTATTTCTGCTTGAGTCGTCACATCAAGAGCTGTTGTAGGCTCATCAGCAATCAAAAGTTTTGGTTGAGAAGCTAGGGCAATAGCAATTAAAACCCTTTGGCGCATTCCCCCTGAAAGTTCATGCGGGTACTCATCTAACCGAGTCTCTGGGTTTGGAATTTTTACTTGTTTTAGAAGATAAAGAGCCTGTTCTCTCGCTTCTTTTTTAGAATAACTTTTGTGTGCTCTAAGAGCTTCCACAATTTGAAAACCAATTGTAAAAACTGGGTTGAGAGCTGTCATAGGCTCTTGAAAAATCATGGAGATATCTTTTCCACGAATTTTATTCATCTGCTTTTCTGTCAATAAAAGAAGATCCCCTCTTTCAGCTAGAAGAATTTTCCCTGCTACTCTAGCTTCATCTGCAAGAAGACGAATAATAGAAAGAGAAACTTGAGTTTTACCAGACCCAGACTCTCCGACAAGAGCAACAACTTCTCCTTGTTTAATCTGAAAAAAGATCTCTCGAACCACAGCCTCTTCTGAGAAAGAAGAAGGATAACTGATTTCAAGATTTTCTACTTCCAAAATGTTTTCTGCCATGGGATTAAATTCCTTCTCCATAAACATCCTCTATCTCCAGTTGGAAACTATCATCAAGCTTGAGAGATGAAGTCTTCACTGGAGTTTGTTTGAAACAGATGTGAATTCGAGAGACTTTAAAAATCCAAAAACTCTGCCATGAAATCTCAGCACATGTGAAATCGTCTTTATTTTCTGGAAACTTAAGAAGTATACGTCTTTTCCCATCAAGTATCACATATTCTTTCTTGTTTTTGAGAGAGTAAAAAGGAAGTTCGAGCCAAGCAGAAGAAAACTTCCTTCCTAAAAAACAACTAAACTCAGACGACTTAAGAGCAATCCAGTGATTATTCACATAAAGAAAATCATTTTCATCTACTCTTAGCTGAAAGTTTTGATCCCGATGAGAATCTTTTATAGAAATCAAATTGTCTTTTTTTTCAGCTTTAAAAATAGATTCTCCAAAAGGACTAAGAAGAGAAAAAGAATATAAATTTTTACCTTTAATATCCCATTCAAAGTCACCTTGATAGCGCAATTTATTACGGAGAATCACTTCTGCTTGTGCAAAACCTCCATTTTTTTCGCACTCAGAAAAATAAGTTTTTTCATCCTTCGAAGGAGTTATCATTCTTCGTGAATCAAAAGTTTGACAACCAGAACAAACCCAAATTAAAAGTAAAATAGAAAAAATATTTTTCACTAAAACAAAACCTCAAAAAATCCTCTTGGATTAACTAGCTAACGATAAAGAAAAGCTTTCTTCTTCTTTTCTTCTATATAAGACAAAAGCTCTGGAGGATCTTTATAGAAAATTTCCACAAGACTTAAAGCTTTTCCGGGAGCTGTTTGTCCAGAACGTACACGATCTTTTAGTTTTAAGAGCTCAGGAATTGTGGGGATCTCTTTTTTATCAAGAGAACGTTCTACTAAAGTTCCAGCAATAATGCGAATCATTTGCTTTAAAAAGCCTTCTCCCAAAATCCAAAGATCACATGAGTTTTCATAACTTTCCACATGAGTCTTCAGAATTGTTCTCGTTTTTGTTTTTGCAGAACTATCTGTGTTGCAAAAAGAAGTAAAGTCATGGGTTCCTTCAAAAAGCTTGAGCTCTTTTTCAAAAAGCTTTCTATCTGCTATTCTTGGAATTTCCCAAACAAAAGGAGAAATAAAAGGGTCATAACAATAACCAAACCAAATACTGTATCGATAAACTTTTGCTTGGGCTCTTTTGATAGGATCAAAATTTGCTTCAATTTCTGTTACACTTTTTATAGAAATGCCGTTTGTTAGGATTGCATTCACACTTCTTAAAAATCTAAATGTATCTAGAACTTCACCCAAAACAAATACAGCTTTTTGAGAAAAAGCATGAACTCCACGATCTGTTCTTGAAGCTCCTTTAACTTTAACTTTTTTACGCAAAAGTGTACTTATCGCTTTTTCTATATGATCTTGAATGCCATTTCTATCAGACTGAGATTGAAAGCCATTGAAGTCTTTTCCAATGTAAGAAATATCAATCAGGTATGTGTAAGAAGAAGGGTTTATTGTCATTTTTTCCATCAAATTTCAAAGGAAAAAGAAAGTCCACCATGACCTTTTGCCATGTCTAGAACTGATGTGACCTTTCTTCCTCCTATAAGTTTATCCATTTCAAGATTAATATCGTGTTCATAAAAAAGTTTTATCAAAATATTTTTAGGCTCTAAAAATCCACGTTCTGAACGCGCAGAGTTTCTTGTTAAACCTTTAAGAGAAAACCCAACACTTCCACCTATCACAAGATATGAGTTCCAGTATTTTCCAAACTCAGAAATCCAAGCCTTCCCATCTGAATTACAAGCACTACTGCAAGATCTTCTGCTTTGAACAAAAGCCTCTTCATACCCAACCCAAGTGTCAAGCACAAGAAAAGAGTTAAAAGGGGAGTACTTAAAGTCTAAAAAAAATTGGTAAGGAAGATAAACAAGAACCTCTGTACCATTACTTCTAGTTGTTGCATTCTTATCTAAAAAACTATTTGCCCTTTTTTTCATATAAGAAACTTGAAGACCAATCCCAATAGCAAAAGGATTTAAGTCAAAAAAGTAAGCCCCTCTCACAACTGGAAGTAAATTCACAGCACCATAATACTTTTTAAGACCATCGCGCACTTTTTCATTTGTCAAATAGAAATAAGAGATACCAATATCAAGGGAAAAAAACCCTAAACTTCTAGGTGGTATATTAGTAGGGTCTGCGTAGGTATTCTCCTTCTTGTCTCCAGAGTCCAAATCAAGCCTTGCATAGGCTGCCTGATTCAACAGTAACAATAAACAAAGGATATATCTCATAAGACTTGTTCCTTTTTCTAACATATCTAATTTTTTTTATAGACTCTTTCATTATAGATCAAGAAGACCTAAACAACAAACACTATAGAAGTGGCATGCAAGGTCAAAAAAACTACAAAGCTCTTTCATATTTCCGTAAAAAAAAGCCTAACACCAATAAGTTCTTAAGGATCTTCATAAGAAGTCTCAAAAATATGCTCATCATCCACAGGCTGTTGCCACCCCATTAAGTACTCAAAAACTCCACTAAAGGCATAAATCAAAAAGAAAAGAAAGCCAATCAAAGAAGGCTTATACGCAAGCAAGCCAACCAAAACACCAAGAAGCGCTAAAAGATGAAAGGTTTTAATCCCTTTAATATTAAGAGATTTATGAGATCTATAAAGAATATTGCTCACCATCAAAAAAGCGAGAAGAGGGACCAAGAAAAGCAGAAAGTACTTCGTACCTGTTGTAAACAAATCCCACTTATAGGCAAAATCTACAAGCCATAAAAGACCTTCATTTTCATGGGTTTTAAGCCCCTCCATAAAGGCAACAAAAGTACTGAGAAGCCCTGCAGGGGCTGGTATAGGAATACCAACAAAACCATCAACCTCATCTCCAAGATGGGACTGAACATTAAAACGAGCTAGTCTAAGAGCACCACAAACCACATACATAAAACAAATAGCCCAAGCAATTCTCCCAAGACCGCCAAGAGAATATTGGTACACAAGAATAGCTGGAGCTACACCAAAAGAAACTAAATCACAAAGAGAATCATACTGAACACCAAAGGCACTAGCAGCATTGGTTAACCGAGCTACACGACCATCAAGTACATCAAAGATACTGGCTAAAAGAATTGCTGCTGCTGCAACAACAAAATCCCCATCCATAGACTTCAAAATAGAGAAATAACCAAAAAAAAGATTCCCAGTAGTAAAAAGATTAGGAAGTATATAAACAGGCTTGTTAATGGTTGGAGTCACTGTTTTTTTTTTCATTGTTTTTTTTCTTCCACAGAAGATTTTCTTAAATAAAGAGGCTCTATAAAGGAGTTTTTTGCCACAAGGCTTTGATCATAAATATTCACTTGAGAGATCATAGCCTGGAGAGCCTGACGCGCCAAATCCTCTTTAGAAATTTCTCTAATCCCTAGACGCTCTATTCTTTCATAAAAAGAGTCTACAAACAAGGTCTCCCCTTTTTCCACTTCTGGGAAACACTCTTCCACAAAACTTAAATGAGACTTATTTTCTTCTGAAGAAGCTAAAAACCCTGTGTTCTTTGTATTTGCTAGTAGTATTGAAGTCTTTTTATGAGAAGATCCCTGTCTAAAAGCAGAAGCTAGGCAAGACAAAGAAGACACCCCAAGAAGCTGTCGACCTGAAGCTTTTGTACAAAAACCCATTGCCCAAGCAAGTCCAATCCGAATTCCTGTAAAGGTTCCTGGACCTTTTGACACGACAACTAGTGTCACATGAGACTCATTCAAACTTAATTTTTCAAGGGCACTTCTTAAACCAAGAGATAAAGAAAGACTAGCTGCCCCTTTAGATGATGTGTAGTCTTCATAAAGAATTTTTCCATGTTCATCTGTTAGCGCAAAAGCTAAGCCTAAAATACTCGTATCTAAATAAAGTCTTACTTTCATTTTCCCATACCCACAAAGTCTTGAATAGCAGAAGCCCAAAAGCGGCTTAAATCGTTATACATAGCTAGTATAAAAAGAGAAAAAACTAGCACAAAACCTATTTTTTGAAAATTCTCAAGTGCCTCTAAACTGAGAGTTTTTCCTCTTACCCACTCAATAGTAACAATCACAATGCGGCCTCCATCAAGAAGAGGTATGGGCACAAGATTCACAATTCCAAGATTGATACTGATGAGAGCCATAATCATAAAAAAAACTTCAAAGCCCATTTTAATAGACTCGCTTGCTGTTTTTGCAATGAGAAGTGGGCCACCAAGAGAGGCTAACGGAACACGTCCCACAAGAAGTCCCCAAAGAGATTCACAAAACTTGAGAGACATATTATACGTTTCAGCAATCCCAAAACTAAGAGCGGCAAAAAGAGACTCTGCTTTCTCTACTCTATACGGTAGAGAAATCCCCTTTGCTAGAAAAGAAACATCAAGAACATAAAACAATTCCCTACCAGAAGGCAACTGTCTTTCCAATGCTTTCAAAGGAAAATCAAATGAAATTTCTTTACCTTCTCTAAAAACAGTAAGAGAACCTAAACTACTCTTGTTTTCTTCTAAAGCTTTTTCTAAATCAAAAATATCTCTAATCATCTTTCCTTGAAAACTAATCAGAATATCGTGATTTTTTAAAAGACTAGAGGAAGATTTTTTTTCGTCTTCAAATGAGACTGTGAGCTCACTTGAGCGTAAACCTAAAAAAGAAGTGAAAAGACTAGGATCTTGAAGTAGAAGAGAATTATTTTTTTCCTCCGATGTTAATTCCAAAGGAATGGAAACAAGCTCTGAATCAGAAGAACGTTTCACTTGCAAAGATACATTTGCTAAATTTTTATTAAGCATTCTAACAAGAAAAAACTCTAACTCATGCCAAGCAGAAATTTTTTCTTCGAGAAGCATTTCACTTCCATTTTCTTTATAAGTCACAGATTGAACAAAATCCCCTGTTCTCAAACCAAGCCTGTAAGCTACACTTGCAAGAGCAGAGACACTGACGATTGGAGGCCAAAAAATAGGAGCAATTCCTATACGCCCCACAGCTTCTTCTCCTCCTTTGTGACTTGGAACAAAAAAAGTTTCTGGTGTTATTTTTGTTTTATACTCCTGACCAAACCGGTCATAAGTGACATCAAGCTCTTTGCCAGGAGACTCAGTAATCAACTTACTCATATCTTCCCAAGTATTAAAACTCTTGCCTCCCAAACTGAGAAGACGATCTCCTGAGAGAAGACCTGCTTGTTCCGCTGGGCTTTCTTTCTTCACAAGACCCACAACAGATTCTAGTTTTTTAAAACCAACTGAAAACAAACTTGCATATATAAAAGCAGCTAAAAAGAAATTGAAAGCAGGGCCTGCTAGTAAAATAAGAATCTTTTTCCACGGAGCTGCTCGAAACAGTTCTGTTCCTTCATACTCTTCTGGAACAGGTTCTCCTTCATAAGATCCTGCTAATTTAACAAAACCACCAAGGGGTATTAAAGCCACTTGAAACAGTGTTCCAAAAAACTTTTTTGAAATTAACACGGGGCCAAAACCAAAAGAAAATGTTTCAACACCCACATGAAAAATTTTAGCAGTTATGTAGTGTCCAAACTCGTGAACAAATACAAGAACACCAAGAAGAAAAAGAACAGCCACAAGAGGGTAAGAAAGAAACTCTGTTAACATAATGAAATGATCTTTCTTTAAAATTTATAACCAATAAATAATAAAGTGGAAAAAAGGAACCGTGAAGACAATCGCATCTACACGGTCTAATAATCCCCCATGTCCAGGGAGAATATTCCCTGAATCCTTTACTCGAGAAAATCGCTTAAAAGAAGATTCTACAAGGTCTCCAATAGCTGCCATCACTGAACACCCAAGACTACAAAGAACAACTAAAATCCAGTGCCCAGGAAGAGCTTCTGCAAAATAATTATAAAGTAACGCTCCAAGAACACCAGAAGCTAAGCCACCAACAAAACCTTCCCAAGTTTTTTTAGGCGAAAGAAGAGGAGCAAACTTATGTTTCCCAAAACGAGAACCTATAGCATAAGCTCCCATGTCACTTGCCATCACAATCACAAGAAGAAGTAAAAGAAGTTTTGCCCCGGGAGCTTTTTCATAAATATCCCAAAGAAGAATCCAAGGCAAACAACAATAACCAATAGCAACAAAAGAAAAAAGCACATGAGCCACCAAAAATTCAGGAGAAGATTTGATAGAAAAGTGAATAAAAATATCAAGAAAAATCAAAAGCAAAAGTAAACTAACCACTGGGAAACCAAGCTGAGTCACAAGAAAAAAATAAAGAGCACAAAGAACCACTACAAAAAATCGAGAATACTGATGCGGCTTTTCTCGTTTTTCACAAAATTTCTCAACAAGTGGCAAATAAAACATCCTTGAAAACTCAAAGGTCACCACCATTGAAGAAACCCAAAACAAAACAAAAACAACCTGAGGAGGTAGAACAATCAAAATATAAAGAAGGGTCGGCAAACCCACAACAACTGTTAGCGCTCTTTTCCAAAACATAATTTAAAAACCTAAATCCTACTTGAAATACTGAAAGAAACAATTCTAATGACTATGAATCGTTCCATAGCGTCTTTTTCGTTGTTGATACTGAGCCACAGCTTCAAGGTAGTGCCATGACTCAAATTCAGGCCACATTCGATCAGAGAAATAAAGCTCTGAGTACGCAAGTTGCCATAAAAGAAAATTCGAAATCCTTAGCTCTCCACTCGTTCGAATAAGAAGATCGGGGTCTGGATAAGAAGATGTTTGCAAAAAGCGACTAAAAGCCTCTTGATCAATATCTTCTATCCCCATTTCTTCGCTTTGAACTTTTACAAGCAAACTCTTACAAGCATGAACAATTTCAGAACGAGAGCCATAACTCAAAGCGATAATTAAAGTGAGGCCAGTGTTTTTTGAAAGCCTTTTCTGAGCATAGGCGAGACTTTCTTGCACATCGTCTCCGAGTTTAGAAAAGTCCCCAATGTAGGCTACAAAAACATTCTGGCGATCAAGTTCTTCTATTTCGGCTTTTAGATAACGAGCAACTAAAGAAAAGATAAAATCTACTTCTGCTTTTGGCCTCTTCCAGTTTTCCTCGCTAAAAGCATAAAGAGTTAAATACTTAACCCCAAGTGTATTGGTATAGCAGACCACCTTCCTGACACTGGAAACACCTTCGTTATGCCCCCAAGTTCTTTGTTGACCTTGACTCATCGCCCAACGACCATTGCCATCCATAATCATAGCAACATGTGTTGGAATTTTCCCTTGGTTCAGACAATGGGGGCCATAAACCGCCATAGAAAACTTTTCCTCCAATGAAGGGCTGCCTCAGAACGCCCGCAAAAAATAGCAATTTTGCTAAAAAAAGCGACACACCCCAATCTGTAAGATCTAGAGGGAAGAATACATGAATAGGCTTGGATTTACAGCAAAAAAGAGCGATAAAGAGCTTCCCGACCCACTCAAATACCCTGTAAGAAAGAAAGTATGGAACAAGACCTTGTAACAAAAAAGAAAAAAATAGGCCTCATCATGGCTTCTAATCACTTAGGAAAAGAGGAGGACCTCCCTTTTCGCTCAAAAGAAGCTCTCAAAAACTCAGATCTTGTTATCTTTGAAGAAGCAAGGCCTGCGAGACAAGCTCTTAAAGCCTCTCAAGTTACGAGAGAGTTTCTTCTCTTCAATGAACACACACAAAAAGAAACTTTAGAAGAAGTAAGAAAAGCACTCAAAAAAGGAAAAACCGTTTGCTACATGAGCGATCAGGGAAGCCCAACCCTCTGTGATCCTGGATCTGCGATCGCTGCTATAGCTTATGAACTTTCATCTCCTCTTGAAGTTATTCCTGGCCCTTCTTCTATTATAGCTGCCATGAGTGCTTGCCCTTTTCCTATAAATAGCTTTATTTTCACAGGTCTTTTACCACGTAAAAAAGAAGAGAGAGCAGAAGAACTAGAGAAGTACATAAAAATTGGAAAACCTCTTATCACTTTAGATGCTCCCTATCGACGAGAGGCTCTGCTTGAGCATTTTAAGGAACTTCTTGGAGAAAAACACAAAGCCCTCTTAGCCATTGATATATCAGGCCCAGAAGAGGACTACATTTTTGAATCACTAAAAGAGATACAAAAAAAAACAAAGCTCCTTGGCAAAGTGAACTTTGTTTTGATTTTGGAAGGTTCCTATTAAAAAATGTTAGCTATTTGCTTTTGATTCCTCTGCTCCCTCTGATAGAACAGGAGACACAGAAGGAGAAATAAATATCTTAGCTGGTAACATTCTCCTTACTCTTAAGAAATTCTCAAGACGTAATTTTTCTTTTATTTGTTTAATTAAATTTTCAAGCTTTTTACCACGATCAGGATCAGACTGCTGATTTCCACAAGAAAAAGCAAGATTAAGAGCTACATCTTCTAGAGAATCATTTTTTATATTATTATCTTTTGTCGTCTTTTTAGCAAAAAATGCCAAAAGCTCTTTTTCTGAAACACCAACATGCAAAGCTTGACTTATAAGACGATGAAACTTTTTATAATCACCTTCTCCACCTCTATAAGCAATCTGCATAAGGTGAATTGCAATTTGATCTTTTTTCATTCTTTTCGCACTAGCTCCAAAAGAAATCCTTGAGAAAAAAACAAAAAACAAAAAACAAAATCATAGAAATACATGTAAAATTTTTCATGTCTCTACTCCAGTAAGACCTTCTTAAGAGGAAGTCTCTTTAAAAATATGATTTAAACTGAAGAGAGAATATAGGATGCCGCGGCTAAAATATATCCGTATTTTTTAAGTCCTTGTAATTGCTGAAGTATTTTCTTTGGAAACATCTGAAAAGAATCAATCCTATTTCTTCACAGGATGGCCTTTTGTTGTTACTGGGAGCATGCATTTCAAATTCTCTTGAAAAAAAGGTTTAAGATTTGGATAATTATCTCTAAATCTATAAGCCCAAAAAAGCTGACGTCTTGGATGAGAGTTCTCGATTAAAATTTCAAGGATTCTTGTCTCCTCTTCTGTTAAAAGTTTTTCTTTTGAAAGAAGAATCCACTTTCTAACTACTTCACAAAACTCTTTATCATCTTTGTCATGTTGCTTTTTAGCTTCGATAAAATCAATTTTCTGGAGTTCTTTTTGAAGAGCTCCCTGGTAACTTGTCCAATTGCTCAAAAGATCTGAAAAAGAGGTAATTTTCTCATAAAAATGTTTTAGGACAAAAAGCGAAGCTTCAAATGAATAAGTCCCAATGAGAACTTGGGCATCCTTAAAAAGATCTTTTTTTTCATGCTCAGGAATTCCTTTAAAACCAATATAAAAATCAACCAGGAGTTTTGCTTGATTGTCTAAGTCTTCGTAGAGAGACTTATTCTCCACAAGTTTTATTTTAAAAACTTTTTCTACTTTTTCTGTGGAGACTTCTGACTCTTTCATAGAATTCTTTACTGAGTCTAGATTCCACTCTTCAAAGTTTTGATTCACATTGAGAGCAAAAGTACTTGGTCTAAAAAAGGAGTTTCTTTTTTGAGACTCTTTTAGCTTGATCACACGTTTTGATTGTAAATTATAGATTGCGTCTAAAATTATGTTGTCTTTTTGCTTTATAACACAAGAAAGGTCTTTAAGTTGAACCAAAAAACTTTCAAAACAATCTTCTCCTTTAGAAAAAAAATAAAAAAGAAGAGACAGCTCGACTTCATCAAGCCCTCCTCCTGAGAGATAATAAAAAGCTTTCTTCATAAAAAATTGATCTAGCTGCACAGAGAAACTCCCTAAAAAATATTTTTCTTATTTTTTGGCTTCCAGCTAGAAAGAAGAGATCATGAACAAGAAGATCAAGCAGGTTTTTTAGGTGCCTCTAGTTTAGCTAGGACTTGAGAAGCTTCTACCTGATCACCTTCTTTTACAAGAATTTTAGACAGGACACAGTCTCTAGAAGCTTTCATATCAAACTCCATTTTCATGGACTCTAAAATAAAGCAAGACTGATTTTTTGAAACTCTCTCTCCAGGCTTTATAAGAATTTTTATAATTTTTCCTGGAACTTCAGACTTAATATCAGAGGCATTGGATAAATCCTGCTCCCTTCCCTGGAGCCATCTTTTGTGTCGGATAATTTTCTTAAAAATACATCCATTATATCCTAAAAAATAAATTTTCTCTTTATTTTCAGGTTCATAATGAGTCATGTGAAGAAATGATCCTTCTTTACCGATCAGAGTATTAAAAAAACTATAATAGAAAATAAGATCATTTGGTTTTTTGACATCCGTGAAGATACTTTTTCTAACTAACTGATTTTCAATAGGAGATTCATTTTTTTTAGCAGAAAATAAATTTATTCCCGAAAAAGAAAGGTCTTTCACATAATCCACATCAAAAATATTTCGATCAATCAGTCTACCTTTTTGGGATACTTGAGAAATCAGTTTGTCACATACTTCTTCAAGATAAACTTGATTTTGTTTTTCTCTAAAAGAGAGTTTTTTTAAGAGAGAATCTCCATAATGACTTAAATAAGAAGTACTCACTGCAGAATCTAAAAATTTTTCGTCACGAAAAATTTCTGATAAAAAACTTTGGTTGCTAGCAGTAGTAGGAAGGAAAGTTTTCTGCAAAGCTGATTCTATTAAATGAATCGCTTCTTTTCTATTAGACGCTGTTGCAATTAACTTGGCTACCATAGGATCAAATCGTCCTGTCACAGTATCTACTGTGTCAATTCCAACTTCCCAGCGAATACCTTTTTGATGGAAAGGAACAAAACCAGCAACAAGACCTGGTGATGGTAGAAAATTTTTTTTTGGATCTTCTAAATAAATACGAGCCTCAATGGAGTGCTTAGATGAAGTTTTTTGCATAACTTCATTTGTCAAAGCTTTACCTTCTGCGACTTGAAACTGTAGCTCTACGATATCTGTATCAAAAATTTCTTCTGTAACAGGATGCTCCACTTGAAGTCTTGTGTTCATCTCAAGAAAATAAAAAGAATCTTTGACAGAGGAATTCAGCTCCATAGACCAAGGAACAAGAAACTCAACAGTCCCACAAGAATTGTACTCCATTCCTTTTGCTAGCTTATAAGCAGCTTCATGCAGTTGCACTCTAAGTGTCTCACTTAAGTGAGGAGCAGGGGCTTCTTCTATAATTTTTTGATGTCTTCTCTGAATAGAACAATCGCGATCACCTAAAATTTTTACCTGACCATGAGAGTCTGCTATCACTTGAACCTCTACATGACGAGACTCTGGCACATACTCTTCAATAACAAGGGTATCATTTCCAAAAGAGCTTTTTGCCTCACGAGCAGCTGCTTCTAAATTTTTATGAAGCTCTTCTTTATCTTTAGCCACCCGCATACCTTTTCCCCCACCACCAAAAGCAGCTTTGATGAGAAGAGGAAAAGAAGCTTTTTCACAAAATTTCTCTAAATTTTCTTCGTCTGTTTTATTTCCAAGAACAAATCGGTTTAGTCCAGAAAGGCAAGGGACATTCATTTTTTCTGCAATCTCACGAGCTCCTGATTTATCAGCCATGAGGCGGATAACGGAACTTCTTGGCCCTATCCAAATAAGTCCTGATTTCTCGACAAGAGCAGCAAAGTCTGCATTTTCAGCTAAGAAACCAAAGCCAGGATGAATGGCATCACACTGTTTTTTTTTTGCAAAAGAAAGCATAGCTTCTGCATTCAAGTAAAGAGCTACATTTTCTTCTTCCACAAAAACAAACTCATCCACAAGACCAAGCAAATAAGAAGGAGGAGTTCCCTCACACACACAGAGCACTTCTATGGATAATTTTTTAGCTGTTTCTGCTAGTCGCCTTGCAATTTCACCACGATTCGCTATAAAAACTTTTTTTATACTTCTATTAGACATGAGGATTCCAATCTTCCCTTAGCTTCAAAGCCCATAAAGGTTTTTTCTTTTCAAAAAAAGAACTGAGACCATGCTGAGCTTCTTCTCCCACACGTAGCCCAGATATTAATTCCACCGTATCATAGCTTTGCTTAAAAGAATTTGTAATCACTTTATGGTGCAAGATTTTTATTTCTTCTTGTGCGTGAGGAGCACAAGCAAGAAAAAGAGAAAGTTCTGATTTAAGCTTAGCAGAAAGCTCGTGACTAGGGATCGAAAAATTCACAAGTCCAATTTTTTGAGCATACTCTGTTCCAAAAACTTCTGCTGTAAGAGCAAGACGTTTTAAAACACCTAGTTGAATTTTTCTTGCTAAATAAGGATAAATCACAGCAGGTGCTAGACCCATTTTTACTTCACTCAAACAAAACTGGGCCTCATTTGTAGCTATCACAGAATCGCAAGCTGCGACTAAACCAAGAGCTCCTCCATAACTTGATCCTTTCACAACCGCAATAGTAGGCACTCTTAAATGATAAATTCTTTCAAACAGAGTACTGAGAGCAAGAGAATCTTTGTAGTTTTCTTCCCTTGTCATTTCTTTTGAGGCTTTCATCCAACCAAGATCAGCCCCTGCTGAAAAATGTTTACCAGAAGCTCTCAAAACGAGTGCTCGACACTCCTTTTTTTCTTTGATCTCTTTTAGAAAAGAAGAAAAATTTTCTATCATTTTAAAACTAAGAGCATTAGCACACTCTGGTCGATTTAAAGTAATAAAAGCAACAGTATCTTCTCTCTCACTCACTTTTTCATAATGAAGTTCTAAATCGCTCATAAAATTATTTCTTCCAAAATTTCTTTAGGAATATAGATTTTTTGTCTAAGAAGAGCTTGTGCAAAAGTTTTCCCTTGCGCATCAGATCGCAAAGTCATACTACCCCCACCTCCTAGACTTTCTTCTAAAATAAAATTCAAACCAGAAAGATTATCCAGAGTATAACGTGTTACTTTTCCAAAACAAATTTCTGCAAACAAGTTCTTCACCACTTGAGCTGTCAAAATTTCTTTTAAAAATTTATAGGCTTTTGGAGTACGAGCAAGTACTCCTATATTAGAACTATCTCCTTTGTCTCCACTTCTTCCTAGGGCTATACGAGAGATTGGGTGCAGAGAACCTTTTGCAAGAAAATCTAATGTTTCTTTGAGAGAGTTTGTAGGCTTCTCAGCTACTTGAGTTTTTGAAGAAAAGCTTAACTCAAAATTACCCTCTTCTGTAGAAGTTACTTTCTCCCAAGACTCTTTTTCTCCAAGGAGTTTAATTTCAGGATAAACTAAATTTTTATCCATAAGAGCTGGCCAATAGTTAACAATCACTTGTGGTCTTGATGTGCCTCCGGCTACAGCTACACCAGGAGGCCCACTTAAAATTAAAGCAGGAATAGATTTTGCAAAACGTCTTAACTTTTCTTCATCAAAATCTCTAGCCCCTAAACGAAGAAGAATTTCACATGCCTCTTGCCCCCCACCAAGAGAAGCCTGACAAGCATTCCACCCAAGATACTCTGTGATAGTTTCTTCAAAGGATTCTTCTTGTCTCTCCCAAAAAATCTCAGAAAACTTCTTAGCTTTTTCACGAGCCTCAGGGCCTGAAACAATAATAGATCCTACAGTTTTAAAACCCCCTTCATAGGCCATAGAAATTTTATATTGTTTTGTGGGAGCAAACCCTCTAACCCCAAAAATTCTTACACGATTTAAACCTACTTCTTCTGCTTGAATCGTACTAAAGTCAGCTATAACATCTGGTGTGATGTAAGCCTCTGGGTTTCCCATTTCATAAAAAAGCTGCTCTCTAACAGTGTCAAGACTTACAAGCCCACCAGTTCCTTCATGTTTTGTGAGAATAAAAGTACCATCAGAACTCACCTCTGCAATAGGGTAACCAATAGCATGAAAATTTTTTACTTTTTTCCAGTCAGAAAAATTCCCTCCTGTCGCCTGGCTTCCGCATTCCAGAAGATGTCCTGCAACAACACCAGAGGCTATCTTATCCCACTCTATGAGAGACCACCCAAACTCATAAATCATAGGTGCCACTGTAATGCCAGTGTCTGTCACACGCCCTGTGATAATGATATCTGGATCCCATTTTTTTAAAGCTTCGACAACAGGGGCTGCACCATAATAAACGTTTGCACAAGCAAGTTTATCAAAAACATTTTCGAAGCTCTCTCCTGTTTCCATATTTTTGAAAGAGCACTTCTCGGGGTAAAGTTCATTCATCACAGGAAGAATATTATCTCCTGAGACCACAGCAATTTTTGGATTCAAACCCATTTTTTGTGCTAATTCTTCTATTTTTTTGCAGCAAGCTTCTGGGTTGATACCCCCTGCATTTGTGATGAGTTTTGTTCCATTTTTAAGAAGCTTGGGAAGAACTTCTTCGAGCATCGGTATAAAATCTCTTGCGTAACCAAGAGATGAATCTTTTTGATACTGCTTCTGCAGAATCGACATTGTGATTTCTGCCAAAAAATCCATTGTGATATAGTCAAGAGGACCACTTTCAACCTGTCTTTTCAAAGCTCCCGGATCATCTCCCCAGTAACCACTAGCATTACCAATTCGAATTACTTCTTTTCTTTTTCTCATAGACACCTTCCTATGTTACATACGGAAAATACCAAAACGTGACTCCTCCCACTCGTGGTAAAGAGTAGCACTCAAAGCTTGAGAAAGTGTTTGTCTCAAGTGACAAGGATTCACAATACCATCATCCCAAAGCCTTGCACTTGAGTAGTAAGCATGTCCTTCTTTTTCATACTTTTGCTCAATTTGCTTGTGAATTCTCTCCCGTTCTTCTTTAGGGAAATCTATTCCTTTTTTTTGTAATTGCTGCTCTTTCACAGAAGTGAGCACCATCGCTGCTTGTTTTCCACCCATAACAGAGATTCGAGCACTCGGGCACATAAAAAGAAAGTTTGGATCAAAAGCACGACCGCACATGCCGTAATTCCCTGCTCCAAAGCTTCCACCAATCATCACTGTGACCTTAGGCACTCTAGCATTAGACACAGCATGCACAAGCTTAGCTCCATGCTTTGCAATCCCCTCGTGTTCATACTTCTTACCAACCATGAATCCTGTTATATTTTGCAGAAAGAGAAGAGGAATATTTTCTTGGCAACAAAGCTCAATAAAGTGAGTCCCTTTAAGAGCACTGTCACTAAAAAGCACCCCATTATTTGCAATGATACCGACAGGAATCCCATTTATATGAGCAAAACCTGTGATCAAAGTTGGAGCAAACTCTTTTTTAAATTCAAAAAAATAAGAGCTATCAACCACTCGTGCCAAGAGTTCTTTCATGTTAAAAGGCTTTGTATAATCTTCAGGTATGATTCCTAAAATTTCATTAGGATCATAAAGAGGGTCTTTTGCTACAGCTATTTTGATGTTTGCTTTCTTAGGTGCTTTTAGATGAGATACAATTTCTCTTAAGATAAAAAGAGCATGATGATCATTTTCTGCCAAGTGATCACTCACACCACTTTTTTGAGTATGAACAAAAGCACCCCCTAAATCTTGGGCACTAATGTCTTCTCCTGTTGCAGCTTTAACAAGAGGTGGGCCTCCTAAAAAAATAGTTCCCGTGTCCTTCACAATGATACTCTGATCACTCATAGCAGGAATATAAGCACCACCTGCTGTACAAAAACCATGAACAGAAGATATTTGACTAATACCTTTAGAGCTCATCCTAGCTTGATTATAAAAAATGCGCCCAAAGTGATCAGCGCTTGGAAAAACCTCATCTTGCATAGGCAAAAAAGCTCCCCCAGAATCTACCAAATAGAGGCAGGGGAGATGGTTCTTCTCAGCTATTTCTTGAGCTCTTAAGTGCTTCTTAACGGTGAGGGGATAATAAGTTCCTCCTTTCACAGTTTGATCATTAGCCACAATCATACAAAGACGACCAGAGACTTTTCCTACTCCTGTAATAATCCCAGCAGCAGGCACTTCATCTTCATAAACTTTGTAAGCAGCAAAACTTGAAAGCTCTAAAAATTGAGAATTCTCATCGATTAAGTTTGAAATTCGCTCGCGGGCTGTGAGTTTATTTTTTTTGTGTTCTCTGCCCGAGGCTTCTTCGCCTGAGCCGTTTTTAATAGAAGAAAGGATGTCTTCGAATTCATTTATCACTCGAGTGTGGTGATCTAAACGCTGCTTATAAACAGCACCACCTATATCAACTTGACTTTCAATTTGCATAAAGTCTGACTCCCTTTTATATGGAAATCAAAGAATAGCAAAATCTTGTAAATCAGACCAAGTCCTAAGAGAGGCGGCTTCATGTTGAAAAATTTGTTCAATCACAGACACTGTCACCTTAACGTCACCTATGGAACGGTGACGAGCTTCGAATGAAAGACCGTAATACTCTGCGAGAGCATCAAGAGAGCGACTTTCGAGATCCGGTAAAAACTGTCTTGCTAGCTTTAGACTGCAAAAAGCAGACCAATCCAGATCAAGACCAAGACGGTAAGCCTCAGCCTTTAAAAAACTCATATCGAACGAAGCGTTATGAGCTACAAGAAGAGATCCATCAATAAATTTCAAAAATTTTGGCAGAATTTCTTCGATCGGAGGCTCTCCTTCGAGCATCTTTTCTGTAATCCCTGTCAACTGAGTTACAACTGGTGAAAGGCGATCCTTAACTTGCACAAAACTTGAAAACTCATCCACAACTTCAAAGTTCACAATTTTTTGGGCACCCACCTCGATAATTCTGTCATACTGAGAGTCAAGGCCTGTTGTTTCAAAGTCAAAGACCACAATAGCAGCATCGCGAAATCTGAGAGCAGGATGAGCATTATAACGCAGACTGCGTCTAAGAGCCCAATTATCATTGCTGCTTGTAGTGTTTGACTTGTCGCGCTCTGGAGGAAAAAGCACATCCTGAAACATGCTGTGTTTAAGAAGACTAGTTGTCATTGTGAGAAAAGCTCCTTTTTCTGAAATAGTAAGCTCTTCTACTACAAATCAGAGGGTACGTCGAGGAAACAACAAATTCTCTATAGATTTAAAGAATCTCCTTACAAAGAGCTTCCTTGAGCTCTATGACACGATCATCCATTCTGTTGTACTTTCTAACAGTAGACTTAAAATTCTTATAATTAGACTTTCTTCCATCTCTTCGAGAGATATCTTCCCAAATTTCGTTATAAAGTTCTGTAAAATTTTTTCTAGTCCCACTACCCTGATAAGCTCTGATAAAAGGAGCATAAGAACCTGGAGAATATGTATAGAAGAGTTCATAGCGATAGGAAGAGTCAAAAAAATTATCTAGAGGTTGGTCTCCTTCAATTACGGAATCACCAGAAGCGCTTGTTTCCAGGACGTAATCTACTTTATAAACTTTTATTAAGTCTTTTAACTTATCTACAGCAGCCCCCCTAAACCAAGAGGTCGATCCCTGATCAATAGCTATTATGCGAGGAGCCTTTGCCTTAACAGCGCTCCAAAAGCTATCCGTATTCCAGTCCCCTTCTATATCTGCTTCAGGATTATTCCCTGCTATAATTTCTCTTCCCCTTGCACGTCTTTCATTATCCAAAGAACCGCCTCCTAGCCAAAGAACACAATTTTTATAAGCTATAGGCCTTGATTTACAAGAATTCACTAAGGGAAAAAGAGATAAAATAATAATAGAGGAATAAAAATTCATATAACCATCTCCATCTATAAGAAATAGATCTGACCTGAAGCAAAGCTAAAACACTATGAATTATGAATACAGCGTGTTTTAATCTTAACTAAGGCTAAAAATTTTGTCAGTCTTTATAAAGTGAAGTATAGCTTAAACCAACTTTGCTGTCGCCAAAAAGTTAATCCCCGGGTTTCTTTCTTCGTACAGCTTAAGACGCCATTCGTGATCAAGAAGAAGAGTTGGATTTTTGTGAAGATCAAGACAAACATTTTGACCATTAGCTCTCACAAACTGCTCAAGCTTTTTCTCATCTTCAGAAGCAAGCCACCGAGCTGCCTTGTAAGGAAGAGGACGCATGACCACTTCCACGTTGTACTCACTTTGAATTCTAAACGTCACCACATCAATTTGCAAAACACCAACAACTCCTAAGTACTGCTCATTTGAGTTCACTGGGCGAAATACTTGAACAGCTCCTTCTTCAGAGAGTTGATCAAGAGCTTTTTTGAGCTGCTTTGATTTAAGAGCATCTTTTAATACCACAACATAAAAGTGTTCTGGTGCAAAAACAGGGAGACCAGAAAAGTGAAGTGTTTCCCCTTCACTGAGAGAGTCACCAATTTTGAAAAGACCCGGGTCGTGAATTCCCACAATATCTCCTGGGTAAGCTTTTTCCACAAGACTTCTATCTTGAGCCATAAACTGAGTTGGACGTGCAAGTCTCATTTGTCGACCAAGTCTCACGTGGTAAGCCTTCATACCTCTTTCAAAGATGCCAGAACAAATCCTCAAAAAAGCTACACGGTCTCTATGAGCAGGGTCCATGTTTGCTTGAATTTTAAAAACAAAAGCCGTGAACTTATCTTCTGTCGGTTCAACAATTCTTTCTTCTGTTTCCCTTGGAAGAGGAGAAGGAGCGTACTGAATAAAGCTATCTAAAAAAGGCTCAATTCCAAAACTGTTAAGCGCACTTCCAAAAAAAACAGGAGCTAAGTCTCCATCTAAATAAGCTTGCTTATCAAAAGCATCGCCTGCTACATCAAGAAGTTCTATGTCTTCTTCTAGTTTTTCTCTCATTTCTGCAGATAAAAAATCCTTCAATTTTTCATCTTCTACAGTTAATGTTTGTACCTCTAACTTTTTCGAACGATCTGATTTTTTATCATAAAGAGTGATCTGCTTTGTAAACCGATCATACACTCCAACAAATTCATCACCACTTCCAATAGGCCAATTGATAGGACAAGTCTTGATTCCTAGTACACTATCTAATTCTTCTAAAAGTTCAAATGGATCTTTCCCTGGACGATCCATCTTGTTGATGAAAGTCATAATAGGAGTGTTACGTCCTCGACACACTTTAAAAAGTTTTAGGGTCTGAGCTTCTACACCATTTGCTGCATCGATTAACATAAGAGCTGAATCAACAGCTGTTAAAGTCCTATAGGTGTCTTCTGAAAAATCTTCGTGACCTGGAGTGTCTATCAAGTTGAGATCAAAATTTTTATAAGGAAAAGCCATCACAGAACTTGTGATAGAAATTCCTCTTTGTTTTTCAAGCTCCATCCAATCACTTGTGGCATGTTTTTTAGATTTTTTTGCTTTAACAGTACCTGCCATATTAATAGCTCCACCATAAAGAAGAAGCTTCTCTGTAATAGTTGTCTTACCCGCATCTGGGTGAGAAATAATGGCAAAGGTTTTACGATGCTGAATTTCTTTTTCTAGTGTCACGAGTTGAAACCATTTTTTTAGGGGTAGAAATAAGAGTAAGAAGCATAAGTACGCAAGACTCCACAAAAAGTCAAGGCAAGGAGCCAAGGGATCTTTAAAAGCTTACAAAAAAACTATTGTTTATAGTAGGTTAAAAAATTTTTCTCTGAAAGTCTTAACAAACTAAAGAAACCATGGTACAATGCGTGCATTCCATATTGCAACACCCATTCATGGACTATAACAGGTCCTAAGCTAAGCTGAAGTAGCAGATCCTTGAAGCATCTTGATATAAAGGAGTTTTTCGTATGTTATTAACGAAAAAAGATGATCTTTTTCACTTTATTACTCAGGAAAAAATCCTTCAATTTGGAAGCTTTGTAACAAACTCTGGCCGAACCAGTCCCTACTTTTGTAATTTTGGGAACTTAGCTGATCCTCTTAAATTAGAGCTTCTTGGAAGTTTCTATGCTGATAAGATCATAGAAGTTTTTGGCGAACAAGTGGACAACGTCTTTGGGCCTGCTTATAAAGGGATAAGTCTCTCTATAGCAACAGCTACTTCTCTTAGCAAAAAGCTAAATAAGAAAGTGACTTTCACCTTCAACCGGAAAGAAGCCAAAGACCACGGTGAAAAAGGCCTGTTTGTAGGGCACTCTTATACAGGAAACGAAAAAGTCGTAGTTGTAGAGGATGTTCTCACAAGTGGTAAAAGCTTAACAGAAGCCTATCACCTACTCGCAAAGACCCCTTGTTCTCTTTTAGGATCTCTTGTCTACCTGGATAGAGAAGAACAGAACAAAGAAGGTCAAAGTGCAAAGAAAGCTCTAGAAGAAGATAGTCGAGTGCCTCTCGTTAGTTTGGTAAACATCACTGAGGTTTTTGAATACCTCAAAAAAACAAAACACCCTGCTCTAACTGATGAAATTCTCCACGCGATCAACTGTTACCAAGCAAACTATCTAAATTCTTCTAAAAAGAGCTAACAAAGAAAAGAACAATTTATTAAAAAAAGGTTTTTTCTATGAGAAAATCAAACATACATTATCAAATCTTTGTGTTGCTAGGCTTACTAGCAATGTCTTCCTTTAAGCAAAAAGTCTTAAAGTTCTATAAACTAGAAGCGCATAACCATGTAACACTTACAACAGAAACAAAGCCACCTGTGGAAGTTCTTTGCCCAATTCGCAGAGAACTCCAAGAGTTAAAAAAGAATTCTGGAATTCTAGGAGTACCTTTTGCTTTAAGTGACAAACAAAGAGCACTCACAGCAATCATAGATCAAGTATCTCTTGAAACAGGAGCTCCTGCTGATCTTCTTCATGCTATTTGTGAAGTAGAAAGCAACTCTAATGATAAAGCTTTTAAAACGAACGATGGTGGAATAAGCAACCATGCTTTTGGTATGTGCCAAGTTCTTCGCCGCACAGGAGAAATGGTACTTAATAAAAAAATGAATGGCTGTTACAAAGACTATGCAGGGACTCCCATGTCAAAAAGAACTAAGGCTGCTTGTCCTCTTTTTGATACCTATACAAATATTGCAGCTGCTGGTCTTTATTTAAAACTCCAGATGAACCGTTATAACAACCTTGAAGACCTCATTGCCTCTTATAACGCTGGAAGCATAAGACGAAACAAAAAAAGCGGTGATTATATCAACCGTATTTATATCAATAAAGTTTTCTCAGCTCTTAAAAAACAAAAAATAGAACACTTCGAACTCACTGTGAACTAAAAAAGGTGGGACTTAGGCCAAATTAGAGTTGGTTAGAATTGAAGAATCAAGACAAATTGAAGAATCAAGAGTTGGTTAGATGATTTCACGTCCTGCAATAAAACCTGATCTCTTTCCTGTGTTACATCCACAAATGCGATCACCCACTGACTCAAAAAGTGAATCACAAGCAATACACTTTCTAATCTTGATTTCAATCAACTTTAAATTACTCAATCGCCTAGCTTCATTTTTTAATTTAATGTCTCTAAGAACAACCGGAGGAAGCCTTTTCACTTCATTAGATAAAACGACATCTTCATCCAGGCTTACTGCTGAGTCATTTTGAGAATTAGAAAGCATAATACACTATCCTATAAACCTTTGAGGATCAAAAAAATGATATTCAAGAAGAGAACAAAGTAACATAAAAAAAGATTTTTTTCTAACAAAACTTGTTGTTTTTGTGTAACATATTGTTTTTAAAAACAAAACAAAGCATAAGCGAAGCAATCTCGCTGCTTATATTTTTCTAAATAAGAGAAAGAAAAACTTGATGGATCTAAAAACTCCTCGTGAAATTAAAGTCACAGAAGAAAACACAAAAGAAAGAATCGATCTATACCTCAAAAAAAAGCTTACGGGTGTAAGCAGATCACTGATTCAAGAAGCTCTTAAAAACGGTAAAATTCTTCTAAACGAATTAATGACATCTTATAAAACAATTATAAAACAAGGAGATAGCCTGAAAATTCTAGAGCCTTTAGTGGCTCATAGCAAAATAAAACTTTCTCCTTCATCTCTTCCTCTTTCTATTCTTTATGAAGATTCAGACCTTATCGTTGTGAACAAAGAAACTTCTATCTCCATCCATCCAAGCCTCTCTGAAGGAGGCCTTGGAAAAACCCTAGTAGAAGCTCTTCTGACTCATTGCGAAAAAGAAAATCTCTGGCAGAAAGAAAGACAAATTTCAGAAAGACCTGGAGTTGTTCACAGGCTAGACAAAAACACAACAGGAGCTCTTGTTTGGGCAAAAAACGAAAAAACTCTTCTTCATCTACAAAAGCAGTTTAAAGAAAAAACAAATAAAAGAGAGTATCTCGTTCTTCTAGAAGGAGAAATGAAAGAAAAACAAATCCTGTTTGAAAGTTTCCTTGTAAGAGACACAAAAAACAAAACACGTTTTACTTCTACACAAGAAAAAAACAAAGGTGGGAAATGGGCAAAAAGCCTATTTAAACTAGAAACTACCTACAGTAGTAAGTACACTCTCTGCAGCGTTACTCTTCACACAGGAAGAACCCACCAAATTAGAGCGCAGGCGAAAGAACTAGGTCTTCCTGTCCTTGGAGACCCTCTCTACAATATAAAAAAAACAGTGTCTGAAGTTTTTAGTTTGAGAACTAGAAAGTTAATAGAAAAACTCTCTAGACAAATGCTCCATGCAAAGACTCTTGGCTTTATACATCCAAGAACAGAAACCTTCTTAAATTTTGAAGCCCCTCTCCCAGAAGATTTCAAAACTCTACTCGAATCTTTTGAACTACACTATAAGACTATGTGCTAATTCCCCAAACGTTTTTGATTGAGAAGCATCTCCTTTTAAACTACCAAGATAGTTTTCAGGATCCTCAAGAACTTGCAAAATAGATTTAACCCCCTCATAAGCACTTAAACCATCTTCAATACGCTCATCATAAGAGAAACGAATATTCATTGATTTTTCAAAAGTTACCTGCCCATTTTTAACCACAGGTCGATCAAAAATTTTTCCCGCAGTAATAAAATGGGGGCACGTTCCCCAATCATAAAGATGATGATAACTGGATTGCATACCAAGACTTCCAAGATTTGCAATGAAAGCACTCGTGTACATAGCGTCACTTCGAATCATAAAACTAGGAAGAAGGTTATAATAGTCAAGAGTAGAAGCTGTTTTTAAAGCTAAAACCATAAGAGGTCTTGGCAGTTTAAAAAACAAATTAGCTTCCACATCAAAAGAAGTTTTTTTATCAGATCTTTCTACATTAATTTTTCCATGAATTTTCTCGCTCATCTCATGGAGAGTTGTGTTTTCATGAATAGACATCTTAACAGCTGCTACTTTAGCTTGTTTGTTAAGTTTTTTACGTTTCATAGTAAAGGTAATAGACTGTCCTTTTCTTTGATACAAACGATAACCTTTAACAAAACGATTCATTTGAGGATTTTTGACAAGACTAATCCCACCAGCAAAAACAAGACAGTGAGTCATATCAATATCCCTTATTTTCTTTACTTCGTCTAAAAATTTCAAAAGATTCTCAGCTTTAATGTACTCATCAAAATAGACGACAGAACTACTGGCTTCTGGTTGTATATAGCTAAGAAGCCTTCTATATGGGTGAAGTTTTTTAATAAGAACACCATCTGGCCTTGATGTTTTAAGCTGCAAAAAAAACCAAACTAGAAAAAAAAGAATCAAAGAAACTGTGGCAAATCCCATTTCACACCCCTTTTTAATTTTATGATGAAATAAAAGAAGCTACATCATGATAAAGCTCTTTAGATTTTTCTAAAAGCAAAAGATGACCAGCTCCCTTGTATAAAACTAATTTAGTGTCAATTTTTTGTTCTCTTAACAGCAAAGAATGCTCATGTGAAACAACAAGATCCTCAGTCCCATGAATTAAAAGTGTTGGGACTGTGATTTCTTTAAGCGAAAAATATTTAACTGGTGTCTTGAAAAGAGCTTTTCTTTGAGCTCGAGCGCCTTCCTCAAAACCTGAATCCATCTTTTCTAAAATCGTTTTAGCCATAGCTTTTATGAGAGGTCCATTTTTTTCAAGAAATTCCATTGAAACATACCCTGAAAATTTGCTTTCAATCGAGTCTACTGTTTTACCCCAAGGCTTTTCAGCACTGTTTTTTACAAACGATAGATCAGCAGGTGTACTCACAAGAGAAAGACTCTTCACCCTTGCTTTCTCATTATGAACCACAATCCGAGCAATAACCCCACCCATAGAAAAACCTACTAAATGAAACTCTTTGAAACCTAAAAAATCTGCTACTGACAAAAGATCAAAAGCAATGTCAGAAAGAGTATCAAAACGTAAAGCTTTTGTTTCCCCTGCACCTCTATTATCAAAAATAAGAACCCTGTAACCCTGTTTTGATAAAAAAGTAGCCAGTTGTCTAAAATCTCGACATGGTCTTGTATAACCATTCACAAGAATAACAAGGCTCCCTTGATCTCCATAAATTTCATAATGAATAGTTGCATAAGAGTTGTCAAAAAAAGGCATTTCTCCTAACCTACACTTTCTAAAAATTAAGATCGACCTTCAGATGGAAGTCACTTTACTATGAAACTTAAATCTGCACACCTTCTCTTCTTCATTAGTCTTTTAGTTATTTTTGTTTTTTTCTTCCTTGAATTTTTCAATCCACCCCAAAAAAGAACACGCGAATATGAAGTTGAAAGTGAAGAGATTTCTTATTCAGGAAATCTGCAAGTAGAAAATTTTGAAGAGGCTAAAAAGTTACTCCGCAAATTTTATGCTCAAAACACTTTTGAAACCTTTTACTGCGGCTGCGCTTTTACAGGAAGCCATGTTCAACTAGATTCCTGCCCTTTTAAACCTTCTTCCCCGAAAAACAAACGAGCAAAAAGAATTGAATGGGAACATGTGGTTCCAGCATCCCAATTTGGACAACATTTCCCTTCTTGGAAAAAAGGTCATAAAAATTGCAGGAATACTTACGGAAAAAAATTTAAAGGGCGGAGATGTGCACAGCTTATCTCCCAAAAATACCGCCTAATAGAAGCTGACCTTTATAACTTAGTTCCAGCCATTGGAGAAGTTAACGCTATGCGATCAAACTACCCTGTGGGCATTTTAGAAGAGGGAAAAAACCTACTAAAAGGTTGTGAAACAAAAATTTTTAAAAACAAAATAGAGCCTCGTGTAGAAGTTAGAGGCCTGATGGCGAGGATCTATCTTTATATGGATAAAACCTATCCTGGTTATGAAATTATCAATTCAGAAAACAAAACCTTTCTAGAATCTTGGTCTAAAAAATACCCACCAAATGAGCATGAAATTAAGCGAAATCAATACATTGAAAACGTTCAAGGAAATTCTTTTATTAAATTGTGAATTAGGTAAGTTGATTCAAAATAAGGTTTATTATTGACACACTACATACTATAATGTAATTCCATAATTTGCTTACGTATACTTGTAATCCGAGCAAGATGCCAAGTATCTGCTAGTAGAGTTTATTCTTTACTAAGCATTGTAAGTCGGGTTTAAGCCGAGTCACTGCATAGTTAAACCTTCCGGTGTCTGTAAACTGCAAGTATTATCATTTCCCACTGATCATCACAAAAAACACTATTCACCTTAAGTGGCCCGAGCTTACAACCCAAGCTCGTGCTGTAGAGCTTTTTCTCTTTTGGTTAGTGAGATAGTTGTCCTCTCCCACTCAATACTAAGAAGTGATGATTCCCCTAGTTTTAAACGACTAAGTCTCACACCTGAAGTACGAAGAAGTTCTTCTGCTAGACTCAAACTACGTAGTCCTGCTTCATTAAAACCGCGAGATCTAGTTTCCTTCTGAGAAATAAGGAAAAAATCTTTTTGAGCTTCGCTGGCAAATTTTAGCTTAAAAACCAAACTAGAGCTTTCATCTTGGGAAAGAGCATAAGCTTCAAAAATATGATACAAAGCACTCATAAATAGATTTTTCTTTACTTTTTTCGGAGTGCTGAGATCAATCTCATTTTCTTCAATTAAAAAAGAAACCTTCGGGCGTGCTATCTTATAAAGACTTATAGAACTTTCAAGTAGATCAAAAAAAAGAATCTCTTTTTCTTGATCAAAAAGAAAATCTCTCCAGTGTTCGAGTACAGAAGAAATCTCTTTTTTTCTCCGCAAAGACTCTTTGCATAGAGACGACACGTTTTCCAATTCACAAGTTAAAGAAGAACTAACTCCTTGGAAAAAATTTACTTGTTCCTCTAGCATAGAAGAACCTTCTACTAAACCTTCTCTTTCTTGCAAGTTTCTCATCAGTTTTTTGTAACCCACTTCTGTCGCTTCTTTTTTCCAGTCAGATAAGTGTTTTTCTAGTGTTTGTAAATTATGCCCAAGACCTTCTGTCACTTTTTTAAAAGTTTTTTCTCCAATAGACTCTAAACGATTTAAATCATATTGAAGAGAAGAAGAGAAAGATTTTAATTGATCAAGAAAAGATTTATAAATAGTTAAATGAAGTTTTTTGTCTAGATTTTCTTCGTTCTTCTTTTGATAACTTTCTAGTTCTTTTTCCATTTTTTTAAGCTTCATTTGAGTGTCAAAATTAGATTGCAACTTTTTTGAAACTAAACTTGTCACATCATCATAAAATGGCAAAGATCCATTTTTTTTAGGACTTCTTAATTCTTTCAAACAGTTCGCATAAAGTTCTTTATCTTCCATTTTACTGGCATCTTCACACCATTTTTTAAAGTTTTCATAAATTTTTTTTTCTCTTCTCAGTAGATAAGATCCTTCCACAAAAATCAGAAAACAAAGAAACATAGACAAAAGCAAAAGTATATTTCCACCCTTCAAAAACAAAGAGCTATTAGGAGCAAAAAGAGATGGAAAAAGACCATACTGATATTGCTCAATAAAAAGATTTATTTGAAACTCTTCTTCTCCTCTTTTTTCATTAGGAAAAAAGCTATAAAATTTCTTAACGAAGGAAGAAGATTCGCTTTTTTCGCTCACAATAGAAATAGATTCTTTCGCTAAAGAAGCTTCTAAGAAAGGACGTTCTCTAAGCCAAGCGGAACCTAAATGAAAAGAACCTTGAATACGGTAGGTGTTGTTTTCAAATTCTAGTATCCTTACAAGAGAAACTGTGGGCGACCCTTTATAGTCAGAAGCATAAAATTTTTGATCACTTCCTCTAAAACAAGGAAGTTTATGATCATCAAATAAGCTAAAAACACCAATAAGCATGCAGTCAGAAGAAAAAACTTGAACTTCATCAAGCTCTGATAAGCTTAACTCTGAAAAGAAAAATCGTTTAGAAAAATTAGTATCAAAAAGATTGAGTTTTTTTTCTTCCTTAAGGGTGGTTATGATATCTTCCATTTGACCACTTAAAACATGAAGAGATGTTGTTACTTCTTGGGCAAAATTTTCTCGAATCTTTGAAAAAGATTTTCGTTTCTCATTCACATAGTCTACTAAACAGTGCAAAATTAACAAAAATGTTAATACAATGAGAAGAGAAAGAGGCTTCCAAGTAAGACGTTTGCCCATGAAAGAGAACCTTATTCTAAATGAGAGACTACCTTCAAAAGAAAGTCCCTCCTTTTAAGTTGTTATTTCTCTACTAATTCTATCAAAATTCCTGAGGTGTATCTAGGATGAATAAAAGCAATTTTAGAGCCACCATGACCGAGACGAGGTTTCGCGTCAATCATAACAATACCTTTACTTACAAGATAGGCTATAGCTAATTCAAGTCCTTTGACCCTAAGTGCCAAATGATGAATGCCTTTTTGATTTTTTTCTCTATAACGAGCAACAACACTATCAATACTCATAGGCTCGAGAAGCTCTAAAGAGGAATTACAGCCAGAACGAAAAACAGAAACTTCAGTCTTTTGATCAGATATTTTTTCTGTCCCTAAAAAAGACAATCCAAGAACATCTTTTAACAAAGAAAAAAGATTAGGACTCCCATCTGTTACAATCCCTATATGATCAACACCTTCAACTTCAAAATCTTTCTTCATTAAAATTTCCCCATATTATCAAAATAGATTTTAAAACTAGATCAAAAGAGAGTATCTCTTAGATTAGAATCTAAGCCTTTAAGTTGCAAGAAAAAACAAATACTAAAAAAGATAGAAAATTAGGGAGTGAATGGTTTTGAATATAAATAACAAGAGTTTTTATCTGGAAGTTTACAAAAATTTCCTTCGGCAGGAATTAAATAATACAAAGTTTCATGATCTAAAGTCTTTTTTTTTGTTGACACTTGAATAGGAAACAGATGACTTTTAAGCTCTAGCGTTGGAGCAAAATTCCAAAATTCTTGCTGAATTGCATTTTTTTCAGAAAGAAACCACTCTCCATCCACTCTTTTAATCAAAAAAGGAATTGAAGCTCTTTTTTTGATTTCTGAAAACAACTGTTCTACCCAACTAGATGAAAAAAAATTTTTTCCTTGATACTCAAAAAAAGTTTTTTTCTGCTCGTAGGGAAATCTTACATGCACTCCACAAGAAAGAACAGAACCGATTCCTCCTTCTCTCTCAAGAGGCTCGATATAGACTTGTAACAAAGCTCCCATGTCATAGAAAAAACCTAAACGAGAAGCTTCTTTTTTTAGAGCTGTTTCCAGTTTGAGAGTTTCACCAAAAGAAAAATATTTGTTTTGAGCTTCTTTTTTTTGAGAAAAACTAAAGTATATAAGCTCCAAAGATTTTCTCTTTTTTTCAGCTAAAAGCGTCTCTTGATCAAGAGAATTTAGATTCACAGAAGAAGGCAAACGCTCAAACACGACAAGCTCCTCAAAAACAAACAACCCTTCTTCATTTTTATCTGAACGAATTTCTACTCTTTTAGACAGTCCATCGTCATCCAAATAACTTATAAGTGTTAAAAAAAATGGATCTCTTGTTCTCCTTTTAATAATCCCCTGCCATTCACCAAAAGTATCTACTTTACCAATGAGCTCTTTATCATAAAAAATTTTAAAGCCAGAAAGAATTTTTCCTTCTTCATCCACAATTTTTAAATGAATTTTCCATGAAACTTGATTTTCTTTCTCTTGGACACCATATAAATTCAACGAAAGAAGAAGGAAAAGAAAAAGCACTACACCTTCTTTAACCCCTTTCATAAAAACTCCTAAAAAAATATTAAACTCATGAAATCAATCAAATTTCTTACATTTTTATTGCTATCGTCATTTTTTTGCGTAAACTTAAGAAAAAAATAAATACACTGAGGAAATAAATGGTTAGAGAAAAAAAAAAGAAACCTTTTAAAATATTTTTCTCAGCAGGAGAAGACTCTGGAGACTTATTAGCAGGAAGTTTATTCTTAAAACTTAAAGAAAAAGAAACAAATATAGTGGGTTATGGGCTAACTGGGCAAACCATGAAAAAAAGTGGGATCAAAAGCCTTTTTGATCTAGACGATTTAAAAGTTATGGGATTTCAAGAGGTTTTATCAAAACTACCTGATCTAAAAACATTAGAACAAAGAATTCTTCAGAAGATAGATCAAGATCCTCCTGATTTAGCTGTCCTTGTAGACTACCAGGAGTTCAATCAAAACCTTGCAGAACAAATAAAACTAAGGGGAATCCCTTCAGTTCTTTATGTGGCACCTCAAGTATGGGCTTGGAGAGAAAAAAGAGCCGAAAATTTACATAAAAAAGTTGATCTTATACTTGGCTTACTCCCTTTTGAAAAAAAATTTTTTGAAAAATACCCTGTAAATTATGAGTTCATTGGATCTGATATTTTTGATCGCACAGAAGCGTATCGAAAAAATCTCAAAGAAAAATTAAATGTACAAAAAATAATCTTTTTCCCAGGAAGTCGCTTGTCAGAAATAAAACATGTACTTCCTCTTATGGTCAAAATAATTAAACATATGGACCAAGAAACTTTTCAAATTTCTATTCAAATCAAAGACTCTTTTAAAGAAGAAGAATTAAATAATCATCTGATTCCTTTTGGAATAGTTCTTAAAAAAGATTGTCTTGAGTTAAACGAAAATAAAAAAATAATTTCTATTCCAATCACGCGACAAGACGCAATCCCTATGATGTCTCATGCCGATTTTGCTGTCGTTACAAGTGGCACAGCTTCTCTTGAATGTGCTCTTCTTGGAACCCCTCTTTTCATTCTTTATAAAACAAGCTTTATCAATTACTCGCTAGTAAGTAGCCTGCTTAAAACAGATCACATTGCCTTGCCTAATATTATTTTAAAACGAAGAGCTTTTGATGAATTTCTTCAAAAAATAGACCCTAAAGAAGTAGCTAAAAAATTAAAAGAAACACTCGCGAGTGATAAAGAATTAGAATGCTTAAAAGAAAGTTTAAAAGAACTTAGACATTTTTTTACTCCGCATGCTTCTGAAAAAGCAGCTACTTTGCTTTTAGAAAAATTCTTTTATTAGCAGACAGAAGCTCTTCTAGACTTTTTTAAAGAATTCTGTTAAAATTTAACCTCTATACTTTATATTTTTAAGTCTTAGGATTTCTCCCATGAAAGAAAAAAATCTAAAAATTGCTCTTATGGACTCTGGTTCTGGTGGTCTTGCTATCCTTAATGGACTTATTAAAAAACTTCCACACGCTCATTTTGAGTACCTTTGTGATAACTTATTTTTTCCCTTTGGCGAACAAGAAAGCTCTTTTATCCGCACACGATTTGTACATATAGCCACAGCTTTTTACGAAACAAACAAACCAGATCTCTTTGTAATTCCTTGCAACACAGCAAGCACTATGATTCTTGATGATTTACGAAAAATAATCACAATTCCTGTTGTTGGTGTTGTGCCTGCTATCAAAACAGCAAGCCAAATTTCTCAGTCTAAAACAGTTGGAATTTTAGCCACCAAGATGACTATAGAAAGCCCCTACTTAGACGCCTTAATTAAAGAGTTTGCATCAGATTGTCTTGTCTTGAAAAAAGCTAGCCCCACTTTAGTCACTTTAAGTGAAAAAAAAATTGGTGGTTTAAAAGTCGACGAAAAGCTTCTCAATGAAGAAATCAAAGACTTTCTAAAAGAAGAAAAACTAGACACAGTTGTTCTTGGCTGTACTCATTTTTCTCAACTGATTCCAGAACTAGAACGAGCTAGTGCTGGGAAAAATATTCAGTGGATTGACTCTACAGAGGCTATTATAAAAAGAGTTTTAAGTCTTCTGCCGCATCAATTATCAAAAGAAAATGACACAAAAGGTTCCGTAAAAATATTTTATACAAAAGATACTCTCAATAAAGAATCCTGGGCAAATTTTATTTTTTCACCTGTTCATTCATTTCATTTATTTCCTTAAGCATAAGATAAAGATAAACCCTGGAAAAAACTTTTTCCTGACGATGCAATTGAAAAAAAGGACCTATTAAAGGTATTTTGCTCAAAAATTTATTGTATCCCTTTGATTTTTTCTTTCTTTCGTAATCAGTCGTCCCCACAAGTGTAGGCTTATCAGGAAAGAGTATAACTTCTCCTTGCATTTCTATTGTTTCTAAAGAAACATGAGCTCCTCCTTCAGAAGGAACTGACATATTTAAATGAAACCTTGTTCGGCCACTTCCTTTGAAATTACTGTGCACAGTAGTTTTTAGACTAAGACCATAACTTTTCCACTCTAGAAACTGAGGACTTTTTTCCCACAAAGAATTTTCTTTCACAAGTGAAAGTTCACCTCCTGTTTTTGTAATACCTTCAACCCCTTCAAGCAAACCAAGCACAGGTCTTCCTATAATTTCAAACTCAGATTCATTCTCTCTTGCTTTTAAGTGCTTTAATAAGCCTTCACTCAAAGAAAAATTCTTATCAATAAGATCGCCTTCTAGGAGAGGAGATCCTCCTAATTCATGAGCAAAATTTTTTGAAACCAATATAACTTGCCCAAAAATTTGGTACCGTTTCTGACTGACTTCATGTAAACAATTTAAATGCAAAGGAACTTCTAATCCTAAGTCTTTGAGAAGCTCTTTACTCTTAGTAACTTGAACTGTAGGAAGCTTTCCTGACTCATGACAATCAACCAAAGCAGAAATCACTCCTGATGAACTAATAGAAACACTGTTTAAAAAAGAGAGATAATTTTCAAGTTTTCTTTTTAGGATTAACTGATTTTTTTCTTCTAATTTAAGAGAAAAAACACACCCTTTTTTATTGTGACACCACGATTTCAGTTGATAAAAAATCTCCCAAGAAGAAGATTCACCAGAGACTCTAAGCGGACTTTCAGTGCAATAAATCCCATCATTTTGGCAGAAAGGATTTGGTAATTCTTGTTTTTCTTCAGATTTTTTATTATTGACTTCTATTAAAATTTGATAAAATTCTTCAGTCTGAGAGTCTCTATAACTTAAAACAACAAAACCTCTCCTATGAGCAACAATACGCCACTTTTCACTAGAAATAGAATTAAGAAGAACAACTCCCTTTTTTGATAAATTAACTTGATAAGGATTTTTCATCAGAATCTCATGAATATCTCCCACTTCAAGAAGAAGACTTTCTAAACTCTCCTTGCCTGAAGAAAATAAATTAACACTAGATATTAAGAAGAAAAATCTTATATAAAAAACTAAATTATGACCCCCCATAAGACACCTCAAGTTTCCTAGAACAAAGCTCATAACCCAAAGCTTGTTCATATGGGATTAAAAAATAATTTCTACCAGTAAAAATTTTAATGTAAGAAAAAATATCTTTTTTTGCAGCTTCCACAAAAAATGAAGAATTTTTTCTTTGTACTCTTGTGTAAGATTCAGATTCTAAACAACCAGACTTCTCTTGATTATTTTTCCCACGAAGCAGCATAACACGCATTCCAGAGTAAACGCGAGGAGACTCTACATACTTGAATTGAGTATTTTTCACAGGAATTAAAGCGTTATAGGGTGAAATTGTTTCTTCCATAGAGGACTTTTTATTAACATTACTCAAAGCTAACCCTAAAAACAAACACACAAGATGTGTTCCCATAAGAGGCCAATCGCTAGAAAAAAAAGACTTCTTAATTTTTTCCATGCAAAACTCCTTTACTCAAAAAAAAGTTTTATTATCTGATGAGCTCCATCTTCCTTCTGTCCTCTGTGATCTGAATTTGGAGGCATACAAGATTTAATATAAAAACTTTCAAAAAAATTTTTTATATTTTTAGGACAAACTTTTATTTCATTCTCACTTTTTTCTAAAAAATTATTTTTTTTTAGAAATTTATAATTTTCTAAAAAAAATGGGCTAAAAACAAAAAAAACAACAGGAATAAGAGCTAAAAACATTATCTTTCCTTATTCATAATGAATAGCCCAATTAGGCCAAAATCTTGGTAGTTTTTGGTTTTTTTCTTGATAGGGAATAGCTTTTAAAGAAAATAGTGGTTCTCCCGTGCAGTTTTTTTCTTTCAAAAAAGGGCTAAGCAAATCTTGATATCTTGTTTTTATCTCATGAAATTTTTCTTTTTTTTCAGGAAGAGACTTTATCAAATAAAGATAAGCATTCTCTAAATTCAAAGAAGTTGCTTTCACACGAGCACAGTGTTCTATTTGAAACTCTCTTTGTGTAGCTTTTTCATACCAAACAACTGCTTTCTTCAAATCTAAAAAAGCACCAATTATTTGGAATAAGCCAAGAAGAAAAAAAAATAGTGAAATATAAAAAGGTAGAAAAAACATAGAACCTCCTCTTTGTAAGGAAAGTTCTAATCAAAAAAAATGAAGTCAGAAAGTGACTTGTAGACGTGTTAGAAGATTTTTCATAAAAAAATTTAGTGGTTTACTATTTTCATTTTTCCTTTTTTGTAATCATCCGTGTACTCTGCCAGCAACACTTTAACCTGCTTAGAGAGAAACATCATCCCAATAATATTAGGGAATGCCATAGACAGAAACATTAGATCAGAAAAATTAAGCACATGCTTCAAAGACAAAACAGGGCCTAAAACAACACAAATTAAATAAACCACTCTATAACTAAAAATATGCTTTTTTCCAAATAAGTACTCAGTGGCTTTTTCTCCATAATAATTCCAAGAAATCATAGTAGAATAAGCAAAAATAAAAATAGCAACTGTCAAAGCCATGGGCATAACACCACCAAGAGTCTCAAAAGCTTTTGCCGTAATAAGAGTTCCCTTACCACTTAAAGAAGGATCTAAATGAGCTCCTGTAATTAAAATTGTAAAAGCTGTCATTGTGCAAACCACATGAGTATCAATAAATGGGCCTAACATTGCCACAATACCTTCTCTCACAGGCTTATCTGTCTTTGCAGCTGCATGAGCAATAGCTGCTGATCCAAGACCAGCTTCATTAGAAAAAGAAGCCCTCTTAATTCCTTGCATTAAGACACCAACAAACCCTCCTGCCCAAATCGCATCAGGATTAAAAGCTTGAACAAAAATTTGCGTAAACATAGAAGGAATCAAAGAAAAATTACTGACAATAATCACTAAACAAGAAACACAATAAAAAATACACATGAAGGGTACTAACTTACTCGTCACTTCTCCAATACGTTGAATCCCACCAATAATAACAACCCCAACAAGCAGGGCTAAAACAAAACCCATAAACCAAGGATGATTTGCTAAGAAAGGGATCTGCTCTGCAAGCAACTCATAGGTTTGATTTCCTTGAAACATATTACCTCCCCCAAGAGAGGCAACAATTGTAAAAACAGCAAAAACCACAGCAAATCCTTTGCCTAGCCAAGCAAGCTTTGGCAAGTATTCCTCGAAGCCTTTTTCTAGATAGACCATTGGACCTCCTAGAACACTTCCATCTTTATGAACAATCCGGTACATCTGCGCAAAGGTACAACAAGAAAATTTCATGTTCATTCCAAAAAATGCACTGACCCAAAGCCATAAAACAGCACCGGGACCACCAAGAGAAATGGCAATAGCAACTCCTGCAATATTTCCTAACCCCACAGTAGCAGATAAAGCTGATGTTAAAGCTTGAAAATGAGTTATCTCACCTAAATCTTCTTTCCTGTCATACTTGCCTCGCACGACATCAATTGCATGAAGGAAAAAACGCATGTTTACAAAAGAATAGCGAAAACTAAAAAAAATAGAACCAAAGACCATCACAAGAAGAATCAAAGGAAGTTTCAAGGGGTGATCACTATAGAACAAAAAACTTCCCCAGAACTCATTAAACTGAAAAAAAATATTGTCTATAGCTGCTTCAAAATCTGAAGCCCAAAGAGAAGATGAAATAAGTAGACTAAGAATATAAGAGTATATACGCATAAAAGGACCTTACACAATACACTAAGAATAAAAAAAAGACTTGTTACCTAAGTTAGTCTTTATACTGTCCTTTGACAATTCTTTTTCAAAAAAAGAATTCATATTTATGGGCTAAGGAAAAAAGACCAATTAAGTAAAAACGGTAAAAAGAAAAAAACAAAAACCCCAGTGTAAATAAAAAGTTCATAGAGTGGGTAAATATCAAAACTTTTTTCTTGTTCTAAAACATCCGTGTCTATTTGTTCAAAAATCCAATTCTCAAGAAAATTCTTTCCATCTTCTTCGTACAATGCGCCAGTCATGAGAGCGTTTTTTCCTTCTTTAGCAAAAAAAAGTTCAAACTCATTTCCACTTACAGCTTGACCTAAAAAATAGAGCTCAAGCCATAAAAAAAGATCATGTGAAATTGTTTCGTAGAAAAAAGAAGATTTCACAGCTTGTTTTTTAAAAGCAAAACAAATCAAAGACACAAAAAAATATCCTCCGCAGAAATAAAAAATTTGCTCTTTTTCAAAGAAAGGAGGAGGATTTGATTTTACAAAAAAAATTTTTAAAAATAAAACTAGTAAAAAACAAAAAGAGATAAATAAAATAATTCTAAAAAAAAGAGCAAGATTCATCTGTCTTTTTCTTCTGTAAAAAGAAGTGATTTTTCTAAGGATCTTTTCAAGAAATCTAAGTTTCAACATAGAATTATAGGAAAGAAGTCTTGTTTCTTTCCAAATTTTATAAATTTTTTCTTCATCTTTTGAGCTAGGAAAAGCTTTTTCCTGATTGATTCTTAAAGATTTCAGATATTTTTCTAGGTTTTTAAGATTTTCTTCTTCGTTTTTTCCAAAAAACCTAAAAAGAAAAAAATAAACAAAGGAAAAAATGATTTCTGGAAAAAAAGACATAGATCCCCCTAGTTAAAATCCTGTCTTAAACAAAAAAAAAGAAGAAATCGAGTGATACGTGGGAAGAATTATGATTTTTGGGAATTTTCCTAAGCTTTTTCTTTTAGAAAGATTTCGTTAGAACTGGAATAATCATCTTCCAAGAAAAAAAGGGGCTTTATGAAGAAAATTTATTGCTTATCTTTACCTATCCTTCTTTTGCTAAGCTTTACGAGTGAAAATGTTTTTTGTGAAATTGGAAATTTAGGAAATCCTTTAAAAAATCTCTTTAGAGGAAGTCGTCTTTTCAATGGTGAAGACGATTTTAAAACATTAAAAGATATGGGAGTTACTCATATTGTTAACCTAGAGTTTAAAAAAGATGATGAAACTCTTTGCTCAAAATATGGGATGACCTGTGTTCAAAAAAGTGTTGCTATATTGCCTTGGATTGAAAGTTTGCATAATGCCCCTCCTACAATCATTGATGCTTACTGGACTGTCAAAAAATTACTTAAAGAAGATAAAAAAGTTTATGTCCACTGCCACTGGGGAAGCGATAGAACAGGCCTTCTTATTGGAGCTCTTCGCATAGCTGAAATGAAAAAAGGACTAGGTGAAAAATCTATACCAAGAGTTCATGTGAAAGCTCTACTCTCTGAATTAGCCTACCACAAACATCATTTGAATCTTTTTCCAGGAATAAAACTAAAAATTTCTCACTGGACAAAGAACACTCCTCAGTGGTTTTTTCAAGAGAAAAGGTTTTCTTTATAAAGGAAAAAAACTAAATTCATATTTTGATATCGTCTGAAAATCATTTGTGTATGGAGTACACATAAACCAAATAAGACCAATCTTACTAGAATCATATGTTAATTGAATACTCTCCAAAACACTTCCTTTTACACAAAATCTTGTTACAGCATTAGGAGTGATATCTCCTTCAACAACTTCACTCACAACTACTGTTGTAGCATTTGTTGTATTATTAGAAATTGCAGCTTTTATATTTTCTGTATCACCACAAACTAATCGCATATGAGAGAGCTTTTGATCTGAGCTTTTTTTATCAGCTTCCCATTTAACCCCTGCTTTAGTAGTAGAAGAACAATAAGAAGAGGATGTACTTGTATAACTACTCACACCACTTACTGCTAAAGATCCTCCTATCACTTCAGTATCCCAAAGACTTCCATTTTCTCCTTTTATATAACGGCATCCTATCTCTATATATGTGAGAATACCACTTGTAACTTTCGTTGTGATTTTCGTGATTACCGATCCCCAAGGACAGGATATAGAAGTATTTTCTTGGACAATAGTAGTATCACTTGCGCCAGTAACTGAAGAACCATTCCTTGCCCCTCCAATCCACTGCCTTCCCCAGCAAGTAGTAAGTTGAATAATATTTGGATCAGAGTCATCACAATCAAAGTCTGTTCCAAAAGTTCCTTGCACTTTCTCTTTTACAATAAAACCATCATTTTGTCCTGCGCAACCTGTTTTATAATTTGATGCTATATACCCATCACCATCTCTATCTTCAAACAGGTTCACACCAATCGACTCACAAACACAAGAGCTACTACAACTATCTCCATTTGTGATGTTTCCATCATCACACACTTCTCCTTCGTTGAGAACACCATTACCACACAATATCACTCCTTCAGAAGAGTTGTTATCATTAGAATCTAGATTATTAGTAGAATACCCCTCTGTTGGAGCATCGCAGAAATAATTTACATCATTTACATCTTGAGAACCATAGCTATCCCCGTCTTCATCTAGGTAGTATGCTGTTGCACCTGTTGTGGATGACGCAATAACATCAGCATCATCAGCATTACCATCACAATCTTCATCTATATTATTAGCATCACAGACTTCTATTCCTATGACTTGTACATTAGCATCAGCGTCACAACCATCAGTGTTGTCACTTACGTAGCCT